>JAAYGT010000170.1 GCA_012727555.1 Alcaligenaceae bacterium
AATTTGTTTAGTTATAGGGATTAGAAAATGACGTTATTCACCTGTTTTAGAAGTTATAATTAATTCTTTATTACCTCTTTTAAGTTTAGGACCGAAACTATACATGGTCTTTTTATATTGTGCAAGTGTTTTTTAAGCGAAATTTCAAAAAACATACAAAAATAAGGCCCCGCCATGAGGCGGGGCCGTGCTGCCCTTTGGCAGCGCAAGGCGTATCTAAAAGACCGCCAAGACGATCACCAACTCAGGGTGTCGTTGTACTGTCGTTTCGACAGTGATTCCATTCTATGCAAGCTGCTGCCTTCAAGGTAATTCGTGAAAACCCTTAATATGTATCTGTTTTGTTCGGTTTTCCGTCCGGCCAACGATTCCGGGCTTGCCAGGCTGCCTGTTAACCGTGCTGGCAAAAAAACGGGTGATCAGTCACAATGCTCGCTCATTTTCCCATCGCATTCCATCGAACACTGTCTGCCGTTTATGAACACCCCAGAAGAAAATGAATCTTTGCGTATTGTGCTCGGCCACTGGTCCGACCTGCAGCACGATGCCATGCCTGTTCGTTTTACCGTGTTTGTGCGGGAACAGAAGGTGCCTGAAGACATCGAGCTGGACGAGTTCGATGCGCAGTCGGTGCATGCCGTGGCCTATGATCAGGGGCGGGCTATTGCCACAGGCAGGCTGCTACCCGATGGTCATATCGGGCGCATGGCGGTTTTGCAGGAGTTCCGTGGCACGGGTGTGGGTTCCAGGCTGCTGAAGGCCTTGATCCAGCATGCTCGAACCCTGGATTACCCGGGTGTTGAGTTGTCGGCGCAGTGTCATGCCCGGGCCTTTTACGAGCGTCACGGGTTTCAGGCCTATGGCGATGTGTATCTGGATGCCGGTATCGATCACATTGCCATGCGTCTGGTCTTTGTGCCTGAAGACTGACGTACGGCACCCGGTGCCTGCAGTCAGGGCAGGTCAGTCCGGTCTGTCGGGCGCGTAAGGTCGTACCTGATCTGCAATCAGGCTGTAACCACTGATACCCATGTCGGAATGGCTCCGTTCGATCTTCAGTTGCCCCTCGATCCAGACCGTGTCCATGGTTTGAAGATCGGCCACCGGGCGCGGGCTTTTCACATGAATAATCTGGTTGGCCGGCGGCGGGGGCGTGTGAATGCAGGCGCCAAAATACGGGACCAGCAGAAACTCGCTCACGCCCTGGGTGTCCTCTTCAAGCGGTACCACAAAGCCGGGCAGGCGCACAGTGTGCTGATCCAGGGTTTCCACCACGGGGGCCTGATCCCAGACCTGGCGCATGCGGTCGTACAGGGTTTGTACGCGCGGGTCAGTGTCAGGCAGGTCCATCAGGTCTTCAAGGTCTTTGAAGGAAGCCGATGGATCCCAGTCGGCCGGTACCAGATCCTCCCAGCTGATTTCCCGGTACTGTGTGGGCTGGGCGGCTGTGGGCAGGGCAAACAGACCAAAAAACAGCACGAAAAAAACGAATAACAGAGCCGGCACGATGTGAAGTATCGGCAGTGTGCCAAACACGTTTTTACAGGTACGTTGCAAAAAGTTTCGTGAGTGCTGGGTGTGAATCGGTATGTACGTTGTATCAATCGTCGACATCGGCATGTTCTGCATGGGGTGGGTGATCATCAGTGTGCGCAGGCAGGCCTGGCTTTCAGGTTCAGGTGGGCAACGTCTTAAACAGTGGGCGAAAGGCCGTCCGCCAGGGTGGCCCGGTAGGCCCGCCAGGCCGGCAACAGGCTGGCCAGCAGGCTCACCCCCAACAGGGCTGCAAGCAGGGTGCCTTCGGCAAGTGTCGGGGGCGAATGTGTCAGGTGCAGGCCGGTGCGCGCCTGTAACCAGGGCCCACCTAACGCGATGCCGGCGGCCAAAGTGCCACTGCCCAGCGTCATGCCTGCCAATGTGACACACAGGCTTTCAAGGCTGACTACAGCAAGTATGCCAGAAGGCCGTGCGCCGATTGAACGCAGTATGGCCAGTTCGCGGCGTCGTTCGTTCATGGAGGCCAGCAGTACCGAAACCAGGCCGGCCAGGCTCACGCCCGCCACCAGCCAGGCCATGATCCGGATCGTTTTTTCAACCGGCGTGATCAACGCCCAGAGTTCGTCCAGCGCCACACCGGGCAAAATGGCCATCAAAGGTTCTTTTTTGTAGCCGTTGATAAAGCGTTGCAGTGAGAAAACGGCAGCGCGTCGTTCCAGGCCGATCAGGGCTGCATTGACCGTAGCGTTTGCCGGCAGGCTCTGTTCCAGGCGTGTCGCAGCGCTTCCGGTGCCGGCCGGGTCTGGCTGGTTTGTCGTGGTTCCGGGTCGGGTCGTTTCAGGGATTGTGCCTGGCCCGTTAAACTGCCCGGGCATGGGCATGCCGGCCAACCAGCCCGCGTGCAATGCGTCCATGGCCTGCAGGCTGATCAGCAGGGTGCGATCAATGGGCGTGCCTGTGCGAACCAGTACACCCGATACCCTGAAGGGTTTGTCGTCGTGCTTGATGACATTGAGTTGCCCGTCACCATGCGCCAGGGTTAATGTGGCGCCGGGCGCGTAGCCCAGGTCACGGGCAACATCGGCGCCCAGAACGACATCAAACACGCTCTGCCATGGGCTGCCCGAGGCAAACTCAAGGGCTTGCCGGCGTCCGTAGCGTACATGCTGGAAGTAGTCTTGCGTCGTTCCGATGACAGGGTAGCCCTGGTGTGAGTCGCCCTTGGCAATCGGTACGGCCCATGCCACACCCGGTTGCCGGGCAATGTCCAGAACACTGTTCATTTTCAGTGTGCCGGTGGGCGACCCGGTGTGAAACAGGGTGTAAAGCAGCAAAGGTAGCGGGCCGCCCCGCGTACCAACGACCAGGTCGGTGCCCGATACAGCGGCGGTGAATTGGCTGCGAAGTTCGTGGCGCAGGCGTTCCATGCCCAGCAGCATCAGTAAGCTCTAAGCCCAGTTCCTGTTCTTTTAGACGGTCTTCAAGGCGTTTTAGCAGC
>JAAYGT010000171.1 GCA_012727555.1 Alcaligenaceae bacterium
GAACCCGCGGTCAGGTCGTCGGCGGTGAGCACGCGGTTGGTCGTGGTGGTGCCATCGCTGATACGCAGGGTATCACCGGCGATGCTGCCGGCGGGTACCGAGACACGGACATCGACGTTGCCGGACAGTTCGCTGCTGCTGATGACGCCATCGTTGTTGGCGTCTTCGGTGATGGTGACCACCGGTGCGGCACCGGTGGTGCCTGCCAGGGTGTCGATGCCAATGGGCCAATCGGGACTGTAACCGGATTCATTGCCAACGGCATCGACGGCTGTGGCATTGAAGCTGTAGCTGCCGTCGGGCAGCGGTGAGGACGGTGTGAACGTCCAGGTGCCATCCGGGTTTACGGGGATTCCGGTGGCGACCAGACCCAGGGTTTTTTCATAGAGGTTGATGCTGACAGCATCGGCTGGCGCCGTGCCATGCAAGGTGGGTTGGGTGTCGTCGGTGGTATCCGTGATGGGCACGTCGCCCTGGACGGATCCGACGTTATCGACCACACGCAAGATGGTCGGTGCCGAAGGGGCAGCGGCGTCAATAATGACGTTCTGCGTAGCGTTGATGATGTTACCGGCAGCGTCGGTGACGGTAGCGGTGACCAGGTAAGTGCCCGAGGCCAGCGTTGTGCCGGTCAGATCCAGGGTCCAGTTCCCCAGGCCATCGACGGAAAGGAAAGTATCGCCGACGGTGTATGTGCTGCCGTTGGCTGTGACAGTCAGGGTAGTGGCGTCGCCCAGGTCAACGGTTCCGTTGATTCGCAGTTGCTGATCATTGGTGGTGAAGTCGCCTGCCGTGCCCGTATCATCGGAGATGCTTGTGATGGCAACTGCAGTGCCATCACCATCGTTGTCAGCGGTGGTGTCCTGTGTACCAGAGCCTGTTGTTGTGGTGTCGATCCGGGCGGTGTCACTGCCCGGCAAAGAAGCGTCACCCGCTGCGTTAATAAGTATTGCAGTGACGGTAATAATGCCACCTTCAGGTGGTACAGCGAATTGGGTGGTTACATACCCTTCGGTAATGTCGTTTTCGGTAAGTATGATGTCGATCGAGGTAATGCCGTCACTTATGCGTAGTGTGTCCCCCACTTCGCTGCCTGCCGGTAAGTCCACTCGAACATCAATCAGGCCAGACAATTCATCTGCGCTGATGACCACATCGTTATTGGCGTCTTCCGTGATGGTAACGACGGGTGTGCTCAGAACTGTGATCGGAACTCCATTGTCCGTTTCGGTATTGCCACTTGAGCCAGTGCCTTCAGTGCCGATGGCGTAATCGTTCGGGTTGTAAGAAGGAAAGGTACCGTCAGACAATGTGTTACTGCCGCTGCTACCACCTGAGCCAGCTGCAAGTCCACCCGCTAACAACCCGCCTAGCAACAGTAGCGGAACTGATCCAACCGCTGTGTTATCAACCACCGCCCCGCAGTCATAGATGTCGAAAGGGGAATCTTCCGACTGTTCAATGTATTCTGCTTCCAGGTAATCTGTTCCATCGATGGCCTCAAGCACAACCAAAACCAGTGCGTCACAATCAGTACCCGAATCGTCATTCAGATAAAGTTCGGATTTTTCCTGGAACTTAAAGAATCCTTTGATTCTCAGGGTTCGCTCTTCACCGTCGCCCACTAGCGTAATGACAAGGTCATTGCCATCTCGCACACAAAAGGCAATGTCTTTCGGATAAAGATCCAGATAGACCTTGCTGGCTTCGTTCAAGCTCAGTTGCCCGTCAACTTTGTGGACAATCCCACTTTCAGCGTTTTCAGATACTTTGCTTACGATGGCATCGATTGTCATAAATAGTTACTTTTTACAGATAGAACCCACCCAAACTGATGTGTGGGTTCAAATTTCAATACATTTATATTCTAACAATATGCTAATCAAGTATGTCTGATTTGCATCAACAGGTTCTTGGTTGTCTTTTTTTGAATGAGCTTTGCAATAGCTTTAACCGTTATTGGTTAAGGCTTTCGACGGCATCAATAAAGTTTTGACTTGATCAGTGGCTTGAGCAGGTAACTGAGAACAGTTCGTTTGCCACTAAGTACATCGACCTCGGCCACCATGCCTGGTCTGATCGGTAATTTTTCACCCCGATGCTGCAGCTGATTGGTGTCTGTTTTTACAAGAATTTGGTAGAAGTATTCTTTACCACGCAACGTTTCTTCCGAGATGGTGTCAGCACTAATTTGTTCAAGGGTGCCTTCCAGGTGCCCGTAAATTGTGTAGTCATAGGCACTGATCTTTACCCTGGCAGGCATGCCGGGGGCAAGAAAAGCAATATCCTGCGGTTTGACCCTGGCTTCAATCAATAATCTGTCTTCCAGCGGCAAGATCTCCATGACAGCTTCGCCTGGCTGAATGACCCCGCCACGGGTGGTTACCAGTATCTTGTTCACGGTACCATCGACAGGTGATGTCAGGTCGGTACGGTTTAGTTGGTCCATACGCTGCACCAGGTTACTCTCCAGAATGGCCAATTCAGCTTTCTTTGTGGTGAATTCTGTATAGGCCTCCTGCTTGTACGTGTTGTCGATTTCACTCATGCGCCCCCTGAGTGATGCAATGTTTTGTTGAAGTCGTAGCAACTCAAGTTCGCTCACGGCTTTACGTGCCACAAGTGGCGCGATCAAGTCTGCCTGTTTTTCTGCAATGTCGATTTCTTTTTGGAATGAATCCAGGGAGGCTTGAAGCCTTTGTTGCCGGGCATCAAAAAGCTCCTGCTCAACCCGTGCTTCCGGGCTTTCAGGCTCCAGATCACGAGGGAAACTGATGTAATTTGATTCGTGAACTTCAGCATCCAGACGTGCTACGGCAGCACGCAGTGCGCGTGCCTGGTTCAGAGCCTCCATGTAGGCTGCAAAAAACCGTGTTCGGTCGAGCTGCGCAACGACCTGCCCTGCATTGACGTTTTCGCCTTCGGATACCGTAAGTTCTTCCAGGATTCCACCTTCAAGACTTTGAATTTTCTGAATCCGGGTGTATGGGATCACACGACCATCGCCACGTGTCACTTCGTCGATCTCGGCCCATGCTGCCCACGCAATAAAAATGATCACTGCCAGAGAAGAAATCCAAAGGCCCGGGCGGGCCAACGGATAATCGAGGGCTTCGTAGGCGTCACCGAGCGAACGCAAAAGTTTCCTGTTGCTCTCACGTTGATTCACGGTTTTCTGTGCTCCCTGAAGTTGTGCTTGGTGTGTTGTTCGGGTTCGTTCTTACAACGGTGGGTTGGCCTTTTTGTCCTGGAGCAATATCTTTCAAAGGGCCGTCCATGACAAGCTTACCTTCGCTTAGTACCAGACCACGTTGCCCCAGGCTTAAAAGGGCGCGTTTGTGGGTTGAAATAATCACTGTGCGTCCCTGGGAAAACCGTTTCAGTAACTCAATGACATGAGCCTCACTTTCCTGGTCGAAGCCCGCGGTTGGTTCATCCAGGATCATGATGCGCGGGTCTTGCAATAAAACCCTGGCAAGGCAGATAGCTTGTTTTTGGCCACCCGATACGCTCCCGTTACCAGTGATCGGCATATCCAGTCCAAGGGGGTGATTGCGCACGGCATTTCCCAATGCAACCGCATCCAGCGCTCTTAAAAGGGTTTCATCATCATGCCCCTCGCCATCGAGCAGCAAGTTGTCTCTGAGCGTTCCATAAAAAAGAGCGGCGTCTTGTGGCAGATACCCAATCGCACGCCGTCTGTCTCCAGGTTCAATTTGATTCAACATGACCCCATCAAGCATCAGGTTACCGGCTGTTTGGTCGTGAAGACCGGCCAGGAGTCGTAGCAGCGTGGTTTTGCCGGATCCGTTTCGACCCAGCAAAATGATGTGTTCACCGGCTTTGATGTCCAGTTTGTTGATGTTCAAGGCGGGAGCAGAGTCTTTCGAATACTTGTATTGCACACCTTCAAGCAGGTAGTGGCCACGTATTTGTTCTTTGTGCACGAATTTTCGGCCGTGGGGTCGTTCGACGGGCGCATCCATCAAATTATTAAGGCCTTCCAGGGCAATCTTCACATGCTGCCAACGGATCAAGATGCCGGTAACCTGGTTAATGGGGGCGACTGTTCTTGAAGCCAGCATGGAGCAGGCGATCAAGCCACCGACGGTCATGTTGGCCTTGCTGATTTCATAGACGCCGACAATCACGACGCCAACGTAACAGAGTTGCTGAACAAGGGCCGAGCCGTACGTTAACAATGTGGTTAATCGTCGAATTTGAATGGTGTTTTCAGCAACTTCCGACGAGAGCAATTCCCACATTTTCAGGTTGCGACCTTCCGCGCGCGTAACCTTGAGGGTTTCCATTTGATCAACAGACTCAAACAGCAAGCCTTGTTTGATAGCGCCTTCCCTTAGGTTCTTGCGCGATAGTTGGGCCAGTTTGCCTTGCAAGAGCAGACTTGGCAGAATCATGAACGCAATTGCAACGATGGGTACCCAGGCGACGGGTCCTCCGATGAAGGCAATGACACCAATGAAAACGATTACAAACGGTATATCGCTGATCGTGCCTGCGGTTGAGGATGTGAAGAACTCACGAACGGTTTCAAATTCGCGGATCAGGCTGCCAAAAGCACCTGTCGAGTTGGGCCGCGCGCTTAGTCGCAATTGAAGTATTTGCTCAAAAAGCAGCAAAGATACTTTAAGGTCAAGCCGCTTGCCCGTGACATCGAGCATGTAGCCTCGCACTGAACGGAGGATGAACTCCATGATCATGGCAACGATGACGCCCGAAGCCAGAACCCACATGGTTTCGAAAGCATTGTTGGGTACAACGCGGTCGTAAACCTGTAGTGCAAAAAGCGAAGTGGCAATAGCCAGGAGGTTGGCGGCCATCGAGGCGACACCCACTTCCAGATAAGCAGGCCAGCACGCCTTCAGAGGGCCTTTGAACCAATGCTCACTTGTTTCTTTGGCAAACTCGCCCGCACGTTCATCGGGACGGTACCGGGGTTTGGCAAAGATGGCTGTTCCGCTGTAGAGGTCTTCAAGGGATTCTTTGTCCAGCTCGATGACACCACCACTTTTTGGTGATAGCGTCACGAGCGTGGGGCCATCCATTGAAACGAGCAACAACGTCGTGCCATCATGTAGCAACAGCAGGGCAGGCAGCAGGCGCTCGCTCATGCTTGATAGTGGCAATGAAACGACGCGAGCGCTGATATCAGCGCGATGCAGGGCTCTGGGGACATCGATCAGTGACAGTTTGCCACCCACCAATGGCATGCCGTCACGAAGATCCCCTTCAGTGACTTTACGCCCTAAGTGCTGGCATAACAGCATAAGGCCTTGGAGCAAGGCATCACGCGGTTTGGCGCTCGCCACGAAGATGCGGCCTCCTTGGGGTGTTTGTGGCAGCTCGTTCATCGCTTCAATACATCCTCGAATTGACCTTTCAGCAGGTGACTGATCAGCCCAACCTGGGCTGCAGCACGATAGGCGATACGCTGATACTCGCTTTGAGTATTTATTTTTTGGCGGCTTGACTCGAAAGTTTCTTTTTCTGCGTAAAGCAGGTCATTGACGCCGCGAAAGCCCAGGCTGAACTGCTCCTGATAGGTGGTCAGTGTTGTGTTGAGCTGGCCAATTCGGCTGTTCAAAGCCGATACACGCGATTTCAGGGCAACTTCACTCTCTTGCCATGTGTTCAGTTTGCGAATGAGGTCCCGACGTACGGTCTCAACGTTCGATTTGGCTGCAAGACGTCTTTGACGCTCTGCATTGGGAAGTTTAAACGTCGAGGGACCGTCAATTGTCATGAGCAGGCGCAAACCCACGGTTGAGTCTGTGGTGAGTTTGCCACCAATTTCTCGCCTGAGGCTGTTCCCTTCAAGACGTAGCTCGGGAAGAAGGCCGGCATCAGCACGATCGACATTGGCATCAGCGATGGCAAGATCTTCTTGCGCCTGACGATAGTGAGGCGAACGGAGGATGACTTTGTCAATGAGCTTCGGATCGGTCAGCAACTGCATCACCGGGGGAAGCGTGGGCAGTTTTAATTTTTGCGGAGCGCTTTCAACCAGGATTCGGTAATTTGCCATGGCTGTCAGTAAACGGCCTTTTTCGGTGGCCAGTTGCTCATCGGCATAGGCTTGGTCTTGTCGTAAACGGGTTAGTTCAGTGGTGTCAACATACCCTGCCGCAACACGGTCTTTAACCAGTTCGGCTAAATTTTTAAGCCTTTTCTGGTATTTTTCTACCGCCTCAAGGCGCGCTTGGGCATCTTGGAAATCGTAATAAACCTCAACCAAATCGAGTGCAACTTCGCTGCGTGCGATCAGTAGTTGTTCGACTTTTTGACGGCTGGTTGCTTTCGCCACCGACACGCGGCTATCGACCCGGCCCCAGTCGTAAAGCATTTGGGAAAGCAGGATGTCATAACCCAGGTTCCCTTTTTGCCCGGTATCGGGCCCGGTAGCTACTTGCAATTTGGGGAAATAGCCGCCACGCACAACGTCAATGTCGGTCATGGCACCATCGAGTTCGTTCATTGCAGCCTTGACCTCAGGGCTGATCATCAGGGCCCTGCTGACAGCATCGCTCAGCGTTGGTTGTTTCGTGCCACTGATGTTTTTTGCGGACAAATCGTTTGTAGCAGTTTCCAGGAGCGCTGATTGTTTTGGTGCCGGTTGCACTGTCAACTGTTTTTGATCGGTGTTGGCAACGCGATATGACGGTGGTTGTTGTGTGGGTTTTGATGTGTTTTTGTCTGGTACTTCTCTTGTGTACCCAGTAGTGTTTGCCGTTGTTTTTTGTGACATACACCCGGAATCAAGGGAGGGGGATGACAAGGCTGCAAGCAAATGATCTATTGACGGTTGTGGGCCCGGGGTTGCCATGCAGTCACTTTGTCCATAATCGGTATTGGCACTGCCGAGCAGGGTCTCTAGTGTGCTGCAGCCAGACAACAGGGGCACTGACAGGGCGGCAATAAGCAAAATATGAGCGTAATTCATTACCTGTTTTTGTAACGCAGTGTTGTAATTTCTGTTAATTGCTATTTTTTATATCAAATGCTTTCTATTATTGCAGTTACGCAATGAGTATAGGTTTTTAGCATAGTTCACCCCATGCCATTACACACAAGTCATTCATCTTGAAGCTCCCGGGCAAATTTCAGCCCGGTGGCAAAATCCATCACCCGTTGTAGTCCGAGCCAGATCGTCTTGACTCCAGGCTCACCATCGCCCTTGCGCGCTAAAAAACCACCCAGCATGGCAACCAGTCGCACAACCTCATTCAGACGCGGTGGC
>JAAYGT010000172.1 GCA_012727555.1 Alcaligenaceae bacterium
CGGGGATGCAAGGGTCCAGCTGTTTGAGCGCGACGCTTGTCGATCCACCGGATCGACCGCGCGAGTTCTGGACCCGCCCCGGGCGGGGTCAAAACAACGGGAAGCCCGCAGGGCCGTGCGATGCACCTGGAGCGCCCCTGCACCCCGGCAGAACCGTCAAAGAATACCCACGCCCTTCACAAGCACAACGCCCTTCGCAAGCCCCCCCGCCCCGGAAGCAAACAACCACCTCTTGAAATCCCCCGAAACACCCCCATTTAGCCGCAATTGCACCAATTTTGATGTGGAGAACTAGATATGTCGGCACCCAAGGAGCCAACCAATGCGCAACCCAACCCGGCGTCTGTCGATACGTCCGAACACATGGAAGTGAACATGGCAGAAAACGATAACGCCGGCACCGCAGAAGAAACCATCGGCCTCGCCCCCGCCGAAAGCTGGGAGAAACTGTTGTCTGAAAGCCAGGCCCAGGTTGCTCAGTACCACGAAGAACTGCTGCGCGCCCGTGCAGAAGTGGAAAACGTGCGCCGCCGTGCCCAGGACGAAGTGGCCAAAGCCCGCAAATTCGGAACCGAATCGTTTGCCGAAAGCCTGATCCCCGTGCGTGACAGCCTTGAAGCCGCACTTGGGCTGACCGAGCAGACCGCCCAGGCCTGGAAAGAAGGCGTCGAGGCAACCTTGCGCCAGCTGAACAACGCCTTCGAGCGGAACCACATGAAAGAAGTGGCCCCGGCACCCGGCGACAAATTCGACCCTCACGTACACCAGGCCATCTCCAGCGTGCCCTCTGATCAGCCCGAAGGTACCGTGGCCCAAACCCTGCAAAAAGGGTACACCATCTCTGACCGCGTGCTGCGTCCGGCCCTGGTCATGGTCTCGGCCGGTCCCGCCGCCTGATCCATCTTCCCCTGAAAACAAAGCAAAAAGGGGCTTGAAATACAAATTTTGAGCCCCATCTTCCAGACATCCGGAAGTTTTCAACGAATTCTCAAATTTTCAAGGTTACAAAAATCATGGGCAAAATCATTGGTATTGACCTGGGAACCACCAACAGCTGCGTTGCAGTCATGGAAGGCAGCAGCGTCAAAATCATCGAAAACGCTGAAGGTACCCGCACCACACCCTCCATCGTGGCTTACATGCCCGATGGCGAAATTCTGGTGGGTGCACCGGCCAAGCGTCAGGCGGTTACCAACCCCAAAAACACACTGTTCGCCGTCAAGCGTCTCATTGGTCGCAAGTTCGACGAAAAAGCCGTCCAGAAAGACATCAACCTGATGCCCTATGGCATTGTCAAGGCTGAAAACGGCGACGCCTGGGTTGAAGCCCAGGGCAAGAAAATGGCGCCTCCGCAGATCTCGGCCGACGTTCTTCGCAAAATGAAGAAAACAGCCGAAGACTACCTGGGCGAAGAAGTGACCGAAGCCGTCATCACCGTGCCGGCCTACTTCAACGACAGTCAGCGTCAGGCCACCAAAGACGCCGGTCGTATCGCCGGCCTGGATGTCAAGCGCATCATCAACGAACCCACGGCCGCTGCATTGGCCTTCGGCCTTGATAAAGCCGAAAAAGGCGACCGCAAAATCGCGGTGTATGACCTGGGTGGCGGCACCTTCGACGTTTCCATTATTGAAATTGCCGATGTCGATGGCGAGAAGCAGTTCGAAGTGCTGTCCACCAACGGTGACACCTTCCTGGGCGGTGAAGACTTCGACCAGCGCATCATCGACTACATCATCGACGAATTCAAGAAAGAAAGCGGCGTTGACCTGTCCAAAGATGTGCTGGCCCTGCAACGCCTGAAAGAATCTGCTGAAAAAGCCAAGATCGAACTGTCGTCCTCGCAGCAAACCGAGATCAACCTGCCGTACATCACAGCCGATGCGTCCGGTCCCAAGCACCTGAATCTGAAAATCACACGTGCCAAACTGGAAGCCCTGGTCGAAGAACTCATCGAGCGCACCATCGAGCCTTGCCGTGTTGCCATCAAAGATGCCGGCGTGAAGGTTTCCGAAATCGACGACGTGATTCTGGTCGGCGGCATGACCCGCATGCCCAAGGTGCAGGAAAAGGTCAAGGAATTCTTTGGCAAAGACCCCCGCAAAGACGTCAACCCCGATGAAGCCGTGGCAGCCGGTGCGGCCATCCAGGGTTCCGTGCTGTCGGGTGATCGCAAAGACGTACTGCTGCTCGACGTCACGCCGCTGTCATTGGGTATCGAAACCCTGGGCGGTGTCATGACCAAGATGATCCAGAAGAACACCACGATTCCCACACGGTTCTCGCAAGTGTTCTCTACCGCCGACGACAATCAGCCTGCGGTGACCATCAAAGTATTCCAGGGCGAGCGTGAAATTGCAGCCGGCAACAAAGCACTGGGTGAATTCAATCTGGAAGGCATTCCACCCGCACCGCGCGGCTTGCCCCAGATCGAGGTCACCTTCGACATCGATGCCAACGGTATTCTGCACGTGTCTGCCAAAGACAAGGGCACCGGCAAGGAAAACAAGATCACCATCAAGGCAAGCTCCGGCCTGACCGAAGACGAAATCCAGCGCATGGTGAAAGATGCCGAGGCCAATGCCGAGGAAGATCATCGCCTGGCCGAACTGGCTCAAACACGCAACCAGGCGGATGCCCTGCTGCATTCCACCCGCAAGTCGCTGAAAGACTACGGCGACAAGCTGGAAGCCGCCGAGAAAGAAGCCATTGAAACCGCCCTCAAGGAACTGGAAGACACCTTGAAAGACGGTGACAAGGCCGCCATCGACGCCAAAGTCGAGGCCCTGTCCACGGTTTCCCAGAAGCTGGGTGAAAAGATGTACGCCGACATGCAGGCCCAGGCTGCTGCCCAGCAAGGTGGCGCCGAAGCCGGCAAGAAAGCCGAAGATGACGTGGTCGATGCCGACTTCAAAGAAGTCAAGCGCGATCAGTAATCGCCCCGTGGCAGGCTGACAGGCCCGGTTTCTGGTGTTTCACCGGAAATCGGGCATTCTTATTCGCATTCAAAGAACACGCGTCCCGGACGCTCGATTATTCATATGGCAAAACGCGACTATTACGAAGTCCTGGGGGTGGCCAAGAACGCCTCTGACGACGAGATCAAGAAGGCGTATCGAAAGCTGGCAATGAAGTATCACCCCGACCGCAATCCCGGCAGCAAGGAAGCGGAGGAAAAATTCAAAGAGGTCAAAGAGGCCTACGAAATGCTTTCCGATGAGCAGAAACGTAGCGCCTACGACCGCTTTGGTCATGCCGGTGTCGATCCCAATGCCGGCGGCATGGGCGGTGGTGGAGGCATGGGCGGCGCTGGCTTTGCCGATGCCTTTGGCGACATTTTTGGTGAAATTTTCGGCGGCGCCGGTGGCGGGCGCCGTGGCGGCGGGCCCCAGGTGTACCGGGGGGCCGACCTGAAATACACCCTGGATATCAGCCTTGAACAAGCGGCCAACGGGTTCGATACCGAAATCCGTGTGCCCAGCTGGGAAAACTGCGATGTGTGCCATGGTTCCGGTTCCAAACCCGGTACCCAGCCCAAAACCTGCCATACCTGCGGTGGCAACGGTACGGTACGCATGCAGCAAGGTTTTTTCAGCGTGCAGCAAACCTGCCCCACCTGTCATGGTACCGGCAAGGAAATCACCGACCCGTGTGTGGCCTGCGACGGTGTCGGCCGCATTCGCAAAAACAAAACCTTGCAGGTCAAGATTCCGGCCGGTATCGATGACGGCATGCGTATCCGCTCCAGCGGCAATGGTGAACCCGGTGTCAATGGCGGGCCTCCGGGCGATCTGTACGTTGAAATTCATCTGAAGCAGCACGGTATTTTCCAGCGCGATGGCGACGACCTGCACTGCGAACTGACCATTCCGTTCACCACGGCGGCATTGGGCGGCGAGCTGGAAGTGCCCACGCTCACCGGGCGCGGTGCCATCACGATTCCCGAAGGGACCCAAACCGGCAAGACCTTCCGTCTGCGCGGCAAAGGTATTCGCGGGTTGCGTGCCAGCTACCCTGGCGATCTCTACTGCCACGTTGTGGTCGAAACGCCGGTGCGCCTGAGCGAGGAACAGAAGAAGATCCTGCGCCAGTTCGAGGCTTCGCTCAATTCGGGTGGCGAGAAGCATTCGCCCAAGAGCGAATCCTGGACCGACAAGGTCAAGAACTTCTTCTCGTGACCTTGATCTTCTTGTGACCTTGACGAGCCCGGCCTCGTGCCGGGTGTGCAAGACACGGTGCAGTAACGAAACAGCCCGCACGGTTTGCATGCCGTGCGGGCTGTTGTGCGATCACGCAGGCCTTGCGTCAGTTCGCAGTTGGCCCCTGTTTGGCTTGATCGGCGGCAACGGCTTTGCTCAGTTCTGCCGGTTTCAGGTACTTTTTCAGGGCAGCATTGACCTGTTCAGCGTTCAGGGCAGCGTAGTGCTGGTCCATGGCCTCAGACCAGGCAAAGGTACGGTCCAGCTCCAGATAACTGATCCAGGTGGAAACCAGTGTGCCATCGCGGGTGCGGGCCAGCTTCCGGAAATTGAGCAGGGCGGTGACGGCTTCGCGCACTTCCTGTTCGGAAAAGCCGTCGGTCAGTACACGGTTCAGCTCCTCGCTCACGGCGGCTTCCAGTTTCCGGGTGTTTTCCGGTGCATGGATCGCATAAATTGACCAACTGCCCGAAGGTTCGTACGACGAGGCTTCCAGGCCGCTGCCTACGGTGTACGATAAACCGTCCTGCAC
>JAAYGT010000026.1 GCA_012727555.1 Alcaligenaceae bacterium
AACCGCGGTCTTTCGGGCCGGGCTGATTGACAGATGGTTTTCGCTGCTTCCCGGTTTGTTCAGCGTTGTATTTTGCCGTCTTTGTTCAGGTCTTGGCGTTTGAAGTCGGTGGTGACCTGTTCAAGCAGTTCTTCCAGGGTGATTTTGCCGTCTTTGTTTTTGTCGACAATGACGAATTCTTCTGTGGTGAGAATGGTTTCTGCTTCTTTGGGGCTCAGGCTGCCGTCTTTGTTGGCATCGAGCTTGCTGAAGGTATCGCGCATGAACTGCTCGTATTCCTGCAAGCTTATGCTGCCGTCTTTGTCGAGATCAAGCGCCTGGAAGTGTTCCTGGGAAAGGTCGGGCGCATTGGCCGCGTTTTGTGCCAGGGCCGCTGCAGGGCCCAGTGCAAGGGTCAAAACAGCCAGGGAAATGATTTTTTTCATTGATATTCCTTGATGATCTTTTCTGGCGATTCGGCTTAATTGCAGCCCATACGGTTGCCGATGTAACCGCCTGCGCCTGCCCCGACAGCCGTGGCCGCTGTGCGTCCGCGCCCGCCGCCAATGGTGCTGCCCAGCATACCGCCGATCACGGCACCGCCAATGGTGCCGGCAATACAGTTGAATTCCGAATTTCCGGAGCTGCGCTGGGAGCCGGACGTGGTCTGGCAGCCCGCCAATGCGCCCAGGCTGACCAGGGTAATGGCGATAAGTGCTTTGTTCATTATGATTTGCCCTTGTGAAATGTGTGCGACCGCGCAGATGCGACCTGATTCTCTTGAAAGACGGTCAAACCTGACGGCTCCATTTTAATTCTACAATCGTAATGTTTTCCGGCTTTTTTCCATAAATTAAAGCAAAGCAGTGCAGGTGTGGTGCCGCGTCAACGTACACCAGAAAGCGCATGAATTCTGTAACAGTTCTTCATGCATCGGGCAATGGTATGAGCTCCCGGGGTGTGCATGGTCAACAAGATACGCTGATTCGTTCGCACGCTGCGCCTGCCTGCCACCAGGAGATTTCTTTGACCTTACTACCCAGTGCCAACCTGTATGCAGCCCTGTCTGCGGCGTTTCCCGCCGATCGCACCGCGATTGCCATTGAAACCCCTGAAAAAAACTACACCTGGAACGATATTGATACCTTGAGCGGGCAACTTGCCACCTTTCTAACTGGGTTGAATGTGCCGGCAGGTTCGCGCGTTGCGGTCCAGGTTGAAAAATCTCCCGTGGCGCTCATGCTGTACCTGGCAACATTGCGGGCCGGGCTGGTGTATTTGCCGTTGAATACGGCCTACCGGGAAGCGGAAGTTGCTTATTTCATCCAGGATGCCGAGCCTGCCATCGTGGTCTGTGATCCGGCCAATCAAGGCTGGGTGTCCGAACTGGCCAACGGCGTCGGGGCGCATGTGTTCACGCTGAACGAAGCCGGGCAGGGTACGCTGACCGAAGCATCGGCATCGTGTGCATCCGACTTTGTCACGGTGGCGTGTCCGGCCGACACGCTGGCCGCCATTTTGTACACGTCGGGTACCACCGGGCGCAGCAAAGGGGCCATGCTGTCACATGGTAATCTGCTGGCCAATGCACAGGTTCTGAAAACGGCCTGGGGCTGGCGTTCCGACGACGTTCTTTTGCACATGTTGCCCATTTTTCATGTGCACGGTCTTTTTGTGGGGGCGAATGGCGCCTTGTTGGCCGGCGCCCGCATGATCTGGTTGCCCAAATTCACGGCCGATGATGCCCTGCGCTACCTGCCCCGTGCCACGCTCATGATGGGTGTGCCCACGTATTACGTGCGTTTGTTGGCCGAGCCGCGCTTTGACAAGGCTGTGTGTGCTTCTGTGCGTCTTTTCATTTCGGGGTCTGCGCCCTTGCTGGCTGAAACCTTCCGTGCCTTTGAGGAACGTACCGGTCAACGCATCCTTGAACGTTACGGCATGAGCGAAACCAATATGCTCACATCGAACCCTTACCGCGCCGAAGACGGGCAGCGCCTGGCGGGAACGGTGGGTCGGCCCTTGCCGGGAGTGGGGGTACGGGTTGTGAACGATGCCGATGCCATTGTGCCTGTCGGGAGCATCGGCCATGTTCAGGTCAAGGGCCCCAATGTGTTTTCAGGTTACTGGCGCATGCCCGAAAAAACCCGCCAGGAATTTACCGCAGATGGCTGGTTCCGTACCGGTGACTTGGGGCGCTTTGGCGGTGAAAATACCCCCGACGATTACCTGAGCATTGTGGGTCGCAGTAAAGATCTCATCATTTCCGGGGGCTTCAATGTGTATCCCAAGGAAATCGAAGAGGTGATCGATGCCCTGCCTGGCGTTCAGGAGTCAGCCGTTATTGGTGTTCCGCATGCCGATTTTGGCGAGGCCGTGGTGGCGGTGGTGGTGCCCCGTGCCGGAGCGCACCTTGATCCTGCCCCGCTTCAGGCTGAACTGAAACAGCGTCTGGCCAACTTCAAAGTGCCCAAGCAGGTTCATGTCGTGGATACCTTGCCGCGCAATACCATGGGCAAAGTCCAGAAAAACGTTCTCAGAACACAGTTTCAGGGGTGAAAAAATCCTGGAGTGCGGCCTCAGAGCAGAAAAGGGTGTTGCAAAAACACAGTTTTGGCTCTGGGCTGCACCGTGTTCCGGTAACGTGACGCGCCTTCTTTTGTTTTGGTGCGCTTACAAATAAGGGCTGGCCAGCCAGATAATGCGGTTACGCAGGCGTTTGCGAAAAGGGATCATCGTCAGTTCCTGCAGCGTGAGCTGCCGGGCGGTAGCGATCTCGGCATCAATGGCCTGTTCAAGTTGCCGCGCCAGTTCCGGGCTGTACACTTCCATGTCCAGCTCGAAATTCAGGCGCAGGCTGCGTGGATCCAGGTTGGATGAACCCACATACGACCACTGGCCATCAAGCGTGAACAGTTTGGCGTGGTTGAACGTGCCGGTTGTTCGCCAGACGCGACAGCCGGCCTCGATTACCTGATCGATCTGGGCCATCATGGCGCAGTCCACCAGTTTCAGGTTGTTTTGTCCGGGAATGACGATATCGACGGTGACCCCGCGCCGTGCGGCCGTGGTGATGGCACCCATTAAAACCTGGTCGGGCAGAAAATACGGCGACTGAATGCGCACATGCGATCGGGCAACGGCCAGGGCACCCAGCAACATGCTGTGCGTGCTGCCCAGGAAACGGTCGGGGCCAGACCGTACGCAGCGCACTGGAACGGAATCGGCCGTCGAGTTCCATTCATTTGACGGGCACCAGGTGGAAAAGGGCAGGTGCTCGTGGGTGGTGAATTCCCAGTCGTGAGCAAACACGGACATAAGCTGGGGGACGACCGGCCCCTGGATCCTGAAATGGATATCGCGGGTGGTTTGATCCCCTGCAACGGCTGACAAAAACCCTTCGCGTATGTTCATGCCGCCTGTAAACCCTGTATGGCCGTCGATGATCAGGATTTTTCTGTGGCTGCGCAAATTCGCATAGGGCATGCGCATGACGCCCAGCGGGTTGGTCATGAACAGGGCCGAGGTGATGCCGTATTTTTTCAGCAGCCGTGTGATGGGCGGACGGGAATATTTTGATCCTACGGCATCGATCAGAACGCGTACTTGCACACCACGTTGCTGCGCCGCGTTCAGGGCGTCGGCCACGGCTTGCCCGGCACGGTCGTTGTCAAAAATGTACGACTGCATGGCAATGGTGTATTTGGCCTGTTCAATGGCCTGAATCATGGCCGGATAGGTTTCATCTCCCCCATTGAGCAACTGGATGCTGTTGCCGGGCAGCAGGGGGAAGTGGCTGATGCGATCGCCCAGGGTGTGCAAACTTTCAAGTTGTGCCGCCTGCGGAGTAATGACCGCCTTCAGTGCCGTGTCTGTGCTGGTTCGTCGATTGTTCCGGGAGTCGGATTGGCCGGAGTTTGAAGGATCGGCCCGTTCGGGTTCTTTGAGCGCTTCGGTGCTGTTGGTGTAGTCAAGCAGACTCGTGTTGCGTTGCTCGGCAATCTGGTCGTGACGAATGCGGTTGATGCCAGCGATCAGGTAAAGGAACGGACCCAGCAGGGGAGACATCAAAATGACACCAACCCAGCCAATGGCTGCCCGAACCTCGGTTTTTGTCATGGCGGCATGCACGGCGGCTGTCGTACCCGCGGCCACACTGAGGCCAAAAATGATATGGGGCCAATATTCAGCAAAAATGTGTTCGAACGTGAAAAAATCGTTAGCCATTTGGTACCCGTTCGTTAAGTTAAAACCTGCAACGCCATTCTACTCGTTACTTCTGAATCCACTGGCTGGCGGGATGGGTTGTGTGCAACGATGCTATAATACGCGCTCTCGTCATCGGGGAGTAGCCGACCTGCAGCATTGCAGGGGCTTGCGTCAACATACTTGGCCATTGGCCATGGCGCAAGCAGCGTTCAGCCTGGCAAGACCTTTGACCGCACTGCCTCCGCATGGGCCGGGGAAGCCGTGTGGTCTTGGTATGTTGCCGGCCCTGGTGTATTTCATGGAAGCTTTTCTTGTCTCGACCGGCGCGGTCGCCCTGGGTGAAATGGGCGATAAAACGCAGCTTTTGGCCATGCTGTTGGCCGCCAAGTACCGTCGTCCCCTCCCTATTATTCTTGGTATTCTGGTTGCCACGCTGGCTAATCATGCTGCGGCCGGCGCCGTGGGCGAATGGATCGCCCAACTGGTTTCGCCGGATGTCATTCGCTGGGTAATTGGTGGTTCCTTCATTGCCATGGCAGTCTGGATGATGATCCCCGACAAGGTGGATGAAGAAGAGGTTTCCCGGACCCCGTTTGCATTGGGTGTGTTCGGCACAACCGTGATTGCATTTTTCATGGCTGAAATGGGCGATAAAACCCAGATTGCCACCGTGGCACTGGCTGCCCGCTACAGCGAATTTGTGGCCGTTGTGGCTGGCACCACCTTGGGTATGATGATTGCCAATGTGCCTGCCGTGTATCTGGGCCACAAGGTGGCTGACCGCATTCCCATGACGCTGGTGCACGGCATTGCCGCCCTGATTTTTGCCGTGCTGGGTGTGCTGACCCTTTTCAATGTGGGTGGTCTTTTCTAAGATACGCATTGCCGTGTAAAGCCGCCGGTTTCTGGATGCGGTTGTGGTGTGCGGGTTTTCAAGGCGCCTATGCACTCAATGCATGTTCAGTTTCAGGGCTATCTGCCGTACGCCCGGAGGGGATGCTGGAATCATGAGCCCGATCTATGAGTCGCGCAATGAACCACCAATTGCCGTTGGTGGTTTTGCTGTGCGCATGCTGGCGCACATTGGTGTGTCTTTTGCCCTGATTGCCTTTTCACTGGGTATCGGTATTCTGGGTTATCGCGTTTTTGAACGGATGGCCTGGATTGACTGTTTTTTGAATGCTGCGATGCTATTGGGTGGGATGGGGCCGGTAACAACCGAAGGTCTTTCCTGGGCCGGCAAACTTTTTGCCGGCCTGTACGCCTTGTATTCGGGCCTGGTATTCATTGCTGTTGTGGGTATTTTGCTGGC
>JAAYGT010000173.1 GCA_012727555.1 Alcaligenaceae bacterium
AATGGATTGGCCGGGGCGGATGTCGTGTTGGGAAGCCATGCAGTGGTCATGTAAACGCAAAAAAGAAAACCCCGCCATTATCGCAGGGGAACGCGACAGGGCGGGGCAGAGCAGCAGGTAAGTAGCGGTTTACATGCGCCCGAAAAAACTTAATTTACCTGGCAGGTGCCTTGGCAAAGCGCAGGTAGGGCAATTTGATGTCGAGAGCACCAAATTTTTCTTTGGCTTGTTCATCGTTCAGGCTCAGTGCCACGATGACGTCCTGGCCGGGAACCCAGTCAGCAGGCGTTGCCAGAGGTACGCCATCGGTAGCCTGAATGGCGTCAAGGGCACGCAGGATTTCGGCAAAGTTGCGGCCCACCGACATGGGGTAGGACAGTGTCAGGCGAATTTTTTTGTCGGGACCAATGATGAAGACGGTGCGAACGGTGGCACTGTGGGCGGGGGTGCGACCATCGGGCAGGTAGGCATCGGCAGGCAGCATGTTGTAGAGCTTGGCCACTTGCAACGAGGTGTCGTCGATAATGGGGAAATCGGCCGGGCAACCTGCAAACGCGGCAATGTCGCTCTTCCATTTGTGGTGCTCTTCAACGCTGTCAACCGAGACACCCATGACTTTGGTATTGCGCTTGGCAAATTCACCGGCAAGGCGTGCCACGGCACCGAATTCGGTGGTGCACACCGGAGTGAAGTCTTTGGGGTGCGAGAACAGAATGGCGTAGCTGTCACCCATCCAGTCGTGCAGTGTCAGGGTGCCGGCTGTTGAGTCGGTTGTGAAATTGGGGGCGATATCGTTGATACGCAAAGACATGATACGGTTCCTTGGTTTAGTGCATTGAATCAGTGATTGCTGGAATAAAAGCTTTCAGACACGTTTGCCGATGTAGCGGGTTACGCATGCGGGCCCCTGGTGACCCGGGCCTTCATCCAGGGTGGTTTCAATCTCGGTTCCGTACGTTTCATGTAGAAGACCATTGAAATCGTTACGAATGAGATCAAGCGAGTAAAGCATTTCAGGGTTCTTCGGCCCACCACTGGTTTTTGCTAACTGACCAGGGTTGAACGCCTCGAGTATCAGGATACCACCAGGACGCAGTGCCTGGGCGACTGCTTGGTGAACAGCCTGACGGCATTCGGCCGGCAAGTGGACATACGTAAGAACAACCGCATCGTAAGGCCTTGAGGCCACCCAATGCGTAAGGTCGGCACATTCTGTTTCGATGGTGACTTGCCGTTGATCGGCCAGTTTCCTGGCTTTGGAAAGCCCCACGGACGATGCATCGATCGCCAGAACGCGATGCCCTTGCTCTGCAAGCCAGACACTGTTGCGGCCTTCACCGTCGCCCGGGACAAGAACGTAAGAGCACGGTGCAATTCGGCTTGCCTGTTCTGCAAGGAATGCATTGGGCGCGGTGCCGTACTTGAATGAGTCGGATGAAAATTGTTGATCCCAGAAGTTCATGGTGATGCCTTACTCTGCGTTCGATTTGCACATCAATCAGTCGATGAAGTGATTATAGGGATCAATAAAATACAAATCAATAAAATATAAATAAATATAATGTAATTGGTTTAATAGGTTCAATCTATCAGGTTTTTCTGTTGTAATTGTTTTTTCATCATTTGAATGCTTCAATGAGGCGCACTGCATTCTTGCTGTTTTAACTATCGAGGCACTCTGAAAATGAAAGGAAGTGCCTGGTGGTCCTTCAAACGTGGTGCGGGCCGCCGCATCCGACAGCGTGTACACCCCGGATTCCTTCATGCATGCCTTTGCCTATTTTGAACTGACCACTTTTCTGGATTCCTTTGTCAGCCTGTCTGCCGCCTTTTTGCTGGGCGGACTGATCGGCCTTGAACGGCAATTCCGTCAGCGTACGGCAGGTTTGCGAACCAATGTGCTGGTGGCGGTGGGGGCTGCGCTTTTTGTGGATATCGCCATGCGTTTCCAGATATTGCATGGGGGCTCGCCCGGTGCAATGCAGGTCATTGCCTACGTGGTTTCAGGTGTTGGCTTTCTCGGGGCAGGGGTGATCATGCGCGAAGGGGGCAATGTGCGCGGCATCAATACGGCGGCCACACTGTGGGGTTCAGCTGCCGTAGGCTGTGCGGCAGGTGCCGATCTGCTGCCCGAAGCGATCATGGGTGCCGTGTTCGTGCTGGCGGCCAATACATTGCTACGGCCTGCGGTTGATCATATCAACCGCAGGCCCTTGCACCCCGAAGAGGTCGAGGTTACCTACACTGTTCACGTGATTACCGATGAAGACAGCGCACAACATGTGCTGGCTGCTTTGTCGGAGCAGCTTGAAGCGTTCAAGCTGCCGGTTCGTGATACGGAGTTGCGTGCCTTTGGTGAGGATCGCACAGAAATTGAAACCAGTTTGTTGCCCACATCATTGAATGGTTCAGAATTGGATGCTTTGATCGCCGGCATGAGCCGGGTGCCGGGTGTTCACCAGATGTTCTGGCGGGCCAGCACCACCGCCTGATGGTTCGTTCAGAGGTCCAACACTACGGTGTTGCCGCACAACGCACGTGAACAGCAGGCCATCATGCGCTGGTTTTCCTTTCGCTCGGAAGGGCTCAGTATGCTGTCACGGTGATCGATGTCACCAGCCAGCACCCGCACCTCGCAG
>JAAYGT010000174.1 GCA_012727555.1 Alcaligenaceae bacterium
GCCAAGCTGGCCGGCAGCGGCGCACGCGCTGCGACTTCTGCTGCCGGCAGCGCCCGGTCGGCGTTCCAAGCCGGTTCCGCTGCTGCCGGTGGCGGGGCCAAGGGTGTGGCGGCTGGCCTGGGCAACGTCGCCAAGACCGGCGCACAGGCTGCCGGGCGCCGCGCCGCGTCCGGCGCTTCCGCTGCTGGGCAGAAGATGGCCGGCCCTTTCCGCGCCGGATGGAATGGCGCGGAGGCCGAAGGCGGCGCAGGGGCCGCATCTGGTGGCAGTGATGGCCCCGGCCAAGCCGCCGAAGGCGCCACCAGCCCGCAGAAGCAGGAGCAGCCCGCCTGGGCCAAGCGGATGCACCGCCGCCAGCAGATCACCCATGCCGCCACCACCGCCGCCCACACGCTGCGCGGTGGCGACGGCGGCGGCTCCGGGCAAGGTCCGAGCCTGCGCGATTCCGATTCATAAGGAGAAACGACTATGCGATTCAAACGACCGCAGGTGCGCTACGCCGATACGCCGCAGCCTGCCACTCCCTATCAAGCCGCCGCGCAGGTGTGGGACGACCGTATCGGCTCGGCGCGTGTGCAGGCGAAGAACTGGCGGTTCATGGCCTTCGGCTGCCTGGTACTCGCGCTGCTGATGGCCGCCGGCCTGGTGTGGCGCTCGGCGCAGTCCATCGTCACGCCCTATGTCATCGAGGTCGATCAGGCCGGGCAGGTGCGCGCCGTGGGCGAGGCCGCCACGCCGTACCGGCCCGCCGACGCGCAGATCGCGCACCACCTGGCGCGCTTCGTGACGCTGGTGCGTTCGCTGTCCATCGACCCCATCGTGGTGCGGCAGAACTGGCTCGATGCCTACGACTACACCACCGACAAGGGCGCGGCGGTGCTCAACGACTATGCCCGCACCAACGACCCGTTCACCCGCGTCGGCAAGGAAACGGTGACGGTGCAGATCACCAGCGTCGTGCGCGCCAGCGAAACGTCGTTCAACGTGCGCTGGACGGAACGCCGCTACGTCAACGGCGCGGCCGCCGGGCTGGAACGGTGGACGGCCGTGGTGTCCATCGTGCTGCAAACCCCGCGCACCGAAGAACGCCTGCGCCGCAATCCCCTGGGCATCTACGTCAATGGTCTGTCGTGGAGCCGAGAACTGGATTCTTCCGATGGAGCCAAACCATGACATCACCTATCCGCTTTTACGTTTTTCCTGTGTTGCTGCTTGCCCTGGCGGGCTGCGCCACGCAGGGCAAGCCGCCGCCCGTGATCCCCCTCGACGAGCCGGTGGAAGCGCAATTCATTCCCGAGCCGCCCGCGCCGGTGGAAGTCGTCGCCTTGCCCGAGCCCCTGGCGCTGCCGGCGCAGTTGAAGCCGCTGCCGGATGGCGAAGACGCCGAGCCTGCACCGGAACCGGCCGACGAAACCGTGCGCGTGTCCAAGGCCAATACCGAGGCGCGCATCGCGCCCACGCGCGAGGGCTACGTCAATGCGATTCAGGTGTGGCCGTTCACGGACGGCGCGCTGTACCAGGTCTATGCCGCGCCGGGGCGTGTGACCGTGGTTTCGCTCCAGCCGGGCGAGGAACTGGTGACGGTCGCCGCCGGCGATACCGTGCGCTGGATCGTCGGCGACACGTCCAGCGGCGCCGGCGACGAGCTGCGCGTCAATGTGCTGGTCAAGCCCGTGCGTTCGGGCCTCAAGACGAATCTGGTCATCACCACCAATCGCCGCACCTATCTGCTGGAGCTGACCTCGACCGAGCGGGCATGGATGGCATCCGTCTCCTGGGACTACCCGCGCGACCGGATGCTGGCCTTGCAGCGCCAGGCGCAGGCGGCCAACGCCGCCGCGCCGGTTGATGCCGGCCTGTCGCTGGAGCGCATCCGCTTCCGCTACGCGATCAGCGGCAGCAATCCGTCGTGGAAACCGCTGCGCGCCTTCGATGACGGCGAGAAGGTCTATATCCAATTCCCGGCCGGCATCGCCCAGGGTGAGCTGCCGCCCTTGTTCGTCATCGGCGCGCAAGGTGACGGACAACTGGTGAACTACCGTTTCCGCTCGCCGTACTACATCGTGGATCGGCTGTTCGGCGCGGCCGAACTGCACCTGGGCGGGGACAGGGGCGACGTGGTGCGGATCGAACGCACGGATGGCGTCGTGGGCGCGGCGCGGAGGAACTGACCATGAGCCAGGACGACACTCCCGACCTTGCCATCCCGCAGGCGGACAAGGTGGCCCCGGAAACGGTGGCGCTGCGCGCCCAGCCGCGCCCGGTCACGCGCTTGAACCGGCGCGTGCTGGCGATCATCGCCGGGGGCCTGTCGGTGGCGGTGCTGGGCGCGCTGATGTGGTCGCTGCAACCCCAGCGGCGCGGCGCTGGCGAGCAGGCCGAGCTTTACAACGTCGATCGTGTGTCGCGCTCCGAAGGACTGGAGCGGCTGCCGACCGACTATTCCCAACTGCCGCCCGCCTTGCCGCCCGAGGTGCCGGAACTGGGGCCGCCGCTGCCGGGCGATCTTGGCCCGGCCATCGTCAATGCGCAGCAGCAGCCGGCGGTAGGCTACGCGCCACCCGGCCACGACCCGGCCGAGGCCGAGCGCCTGGCCCGCTTGAAGGAGGCCGAGGAAGCAGCGGCCTCATCCGTGTTCTTCCGCTCGGGCACGCAAGGCGCCGCGCCGGTGGCACAGTCGCAGGTCGCCGCTGCGCCGGGCTTCGCCGCCAATGCTGCCTTCGACCCGATGGCCGCCGGGCCGGCCTCGACGGCAGCCCAGCCTGCCGACCTGACCGCCGTACAGAACCGGCAGGAACAGAAGGAGGCGTTCCTGCAAGGCGCATCTACGGAAACCCGCAATTCCGGCAACCTGACCCTGCCGGCTTCGCCGTATCAGGTCATGGCCGGCACGGTGGTCGCCGCTGCGCTGGTGACGGGCATCAAGTCGGACTTGCCGGGCGACGTGATCGCCACGGTCACGGAGCCGGTCTATGACACGGCCACCGGCAAGTTCCTGCTGATCCCGCAAGGTTCGCGCATCCTGGGCCGCTACAACAGCCAGGTCAGCTACGGGCAGAGCCGGGTTCAAGTTGTCTGGAACCGGATCATCCTGCCAGACACGTCTTCGCTCACGCTCGACAACCTGGTTGGCACCGATCCGGCCGGCTATGCCGGGCTGGAAGACGGCGTGGACTACCACTGGGGTCGCATCTTCGCCGGTGCGGCGCTGACCACGCTGCTGGGCGTCGGCGCCGAGCTGGCCGCGCCGGAGAACCGGCAGGACGGCGATCGCATCATCATCGCCGGGCGCGACAGCGCGCAGGACAGCATCAATCAGGTCGGCCAGGAGATGACCCGGCGCAACCTCAACATCCAGCCCACCTTGACCAGTCGGCCGGGCCTGCCGGTGCGCATCATCGTTGCGCGCGATTTGACGCTTCGCCCCTACCAGCCGCTCATGTTCAACCGAGGAACATCACGATGAGCACGACCAAGAAGTTGCGCTTGGGGCCGCTGCCGTCCAGCAGCAGCGTCAAGCTGACCTTTGCCTGCCCGGCCAGCCTGAAATCCGACCTCGACCGCTATGCACAGCTCCATGCGCAAACCTATGGCGAGGCGGTCGATGCAGCGACGTTGATCCCGCACATGCTGGAAGCCTTCATGGCGGGGGATCGGGGGTTCAGGAAGGGTGGCGCGGGCAAGCCCGCGCCACCAAGACCAGGCTGACGATGCACAGCAACCACGCAGGCCACCCCCTCGAACGCGCAGCCGAATGCTGCGCGTTCTTCGTTCTGGAGTGCCGCGAACGATTGGGCTATGATGACCGAACAAGCCCGCCGTCCCTTGGCAATCGTCACCGCTACAGCGCGACCCGGCTTGCTTTCCCAAGGCTCTCATGTGGCTCCCAGCCCACAACGCCGCATCCCCTGCAAGCGGCGCGAAACAGAGCTAACCTATTGCTCCGTATATGGTTTCAAGCCTCGCGTGACTTGCACGAAGGGCTTGACACCGGCCCTTTTTTGTGCCGGGCATGTATGTTTGCGGCGCTTGTAGAGTGTTGCAGTTCAGTTTTGTTGAGGCGATGCTGGTTTCTTTTGACGGTCCTGGCGCGGTGCCGGTCGGGTGCGTGTGCATCACCCGGCCCTGACGGGCTTCCCGCTGCCGAAGCCCTGACCGGGGCGGGCCCAGGACTCGGGCGATCGACCAGCCCCCGGCTGGTCGAAAACGCCGCCCTCAAACAGCTGGGCCCTTGTTTCCCCGGCCAGGGCTTCGGCAGCGGCGGGTTCAAGCACACGCACCCGACCGGCACCGCGCCAGGACCTCGCAGTTTTTCAGGGATCGAAGCGCTCTCTGGATGTGGGGGCAATGAACCGTGCAACTCATCAGGTTTTTGTGCGATGGTAATAAACAGCGCAACTGATCAGGTTTGTGGGTGGGCACAATAAACAGCGCAACTGATCAGGTCTGTGAGAGGGCCGGGATCGGCGGGGGTGCTTGAGCCCGCCGAACATGGGGGCTGAAACGGGGGTTAAAGTGCCCGACTGTTTGAGCTCGCCTTGACCAGCCGGGGGCTGGTCGAGGCGAGCGAGTCTCGGGCACGCCCCGTTTCGGACCTCATGCGAGGGCAGCCCGCAGGGCCGGGCGATGCACACCCGCCGATCCCGGCCCTCTCGCAGACCGGGTCAAGAAACCTGATGGCATGCCGCAGTTCCACACCAGAAGTCCTGACAACCTGCCGCCGTGATCCTCAAAAACACCTTCAGATCCCGTATCGCTTCAAGCCTTCAAGGTCGAGCACCTGTACGGCCCCGTATTCCACGTGCAGCAATTTTGCTTCTTCGAGCGCCCGCAATGCCTGATTGGTGCGTTGGCGCGAAATACGTGCCAGGTAGCCGATCTCTTCCTGGGTGATGTCGAGACGCAGACTTTTGCTGGGGTACAGCAACGGGTTGAACAGTTCAGCCAGGCACCGTGCAACCCGGGCATCAGGGGCCAGCAGGCGATCGTATTCGGCCTTGCCGATGAATTGGCCAACCCGTTCGTTCAGCTGATTCAGCAGGTAGCGGTTGAAGGCAATGCTGTGATCCAGCAGGTAGTTGAACATGGAGGCAGGAAGGCGCGCCACGTTGGAGTCGCGCAATGCAACGATGTCGTACTTTCTGTTCTCGTTTTTCAGCAAGGACCCTTCGCCGATCCAGCCGCCGGCCGGAACCCCCGTGAGCGAAGCCATTTTGCCGTCGGAATTGCCGACCGAGACTTTGATCAGGCCGTGAAGTACGCCCATCCAGGCATACGCCCGACCGCCCTTGCGTTCGATGAGCGCACCGGCTGTATATCGGGTGACCGTGACACTGCGCAGCACCTGGTCTTGCAGGTCTTCGCTGAGTACGGAAAACCAGGCGGCGCTTTCCTGAAACGCTTCTTTCGTCAACATGAGGATAAACCCTAGATCGATAACGAATGTCGCATATGCGACAGTTAAGGTGCTCGGGAGTCTATATCGTTACACCTGAAAGAACCAAAATCACACAGCTAGCTGCAACACAGTCCATAAATTCAGATCCCGCAGGGATCAAACAGGCTGGAGGAGACAACGTGGCACAGAATCAGGCTACGCAGAACAGGTCTGCAGTACCCGATACGTTTCCCGCATGGGTAACGCACCACGCCAAGGTCAGGGGCTCGCGCCCTGCCATGCGCGAAAAAGACCTTGGTATTTGGCAAACGATAACATGGTCCGAAGTGGCGCGGCGAGCCCAGGAACTCGCACATGGTTTGTCGCAACTGGGCGTGGGCCAGGGGCACCATGTAGCCATCATTGGCGAAAATCGTCCGCGTCTTTACCTGGCCATGATGGCAGCGCAATACCTTGGGGCCATTCCCGTGCCGCTCTACCAAGATGCCGTCGCCCAGGAAATGCTGTATGTGCTGCAAGACGCCGAAGTGCGCGTTGCCGTGGTCGAAGACCAGGAACAGTGCGACAAAATGCTTGAAATTTCCGGCCAGTGTCCGGCACTGACCTATGTGGTCTACGATGACCCCCGTGGTCTGCGCAACTACAACGAAAGCATGTTGTTGTCCTTCGATGCCCTGCTTGAAAAAGGCCGTGAACACGAAAAACAGCACCCCGACTTCGTCACGAAATCCATGGCGTCCATTCGTGCCGATCAACCGGCTGCCATGTTCTATACCTCGGGTACAACCGGCAAACCCAAAGGGGTGGTGCTCACGCATCACGCACTCATCGACCGTGCAATCGCCATTCAGGAACTCGAAGGCCTGACCGACCACGAAGATGTCCTGGCGTACCTGCCGCCGGCCTGGATCGGGCAGAACATGTTCTCTTACACGCAGTTTCTGGTTACGGGCTTCACGGTGAATCATCCTGAATCACCTGAAACCGTGTCCATCGATATGCACGATATCGGTCCAACCTACTACTTTGCACCGCCGCGTGTTCTCGAAGGGCTGCTCACGTCGGTCATGATCCGCATGGAAGATGCCAGCGCCCTCAAGCGCAAGCTTTTTCATGCCTGCATGGGGCTGGCCAAGCGCGTGGGGGTTCGCATCCTCGACAACGATCCCACGGTTTCTGCCCTTGATCGCTTGAAGTACGCCGTGGGCGACTTCCTCGTTTACGGTCCGTTGCGCAATGCACTGGGCATGAGCCGGGTACGTGTGGCCTACACGGCCGGTGAAGCCATTGGTCCCGACCTGTTCGTGTTCTACCGCTCCATCGGCATCAACCTGAAGCAGTTGTACGGTTCCACTGAAACATCGGTGTTCGTGTGTGTGCAGGCCAACGGCCAGGTGCGTGCCGACACGGTCGGCCCACCAGTGAAAGGGGTCGATATCCGTGTGGCTGAAAACGGTGAAATCCAGGTAAGAAGCCCAGGCCTTTTCAAGGAATACTACCGTAACCCCGATGCCACGGCTGAGTCGTTCACCCCCGATGGCTGGTACCACACCGGTGATGCCGGTTACCTCGATACCGATGGCCAGCTCAAGATCATCGACCGTGCAAAAGATGTCGGCAAGCTGGCCGATGGCAGTCTTTTTGCACCCAAATACATTGAAAACAAGCTCAAATTCTTCCAGCACATCAAAGAAGCCGTAGCCTTCGGGGCAGGCAAGTCTGAAGTGTGTGCCTTCATCAACATTGATCTCGAAGCGGTGGGTAACTGGGCGGAACGTCGTGGTTTGCCCTACGCCGGCTATACCGATCTGGCGGGCAAGCCGGAAGTTCTTGAACTGATCAAGGACTGTGTCAATTCCGTGAATGCCGATCTGGCCACCGATCCCAAGCTGGCAGGTTCGCAGATCCATCGTTTCCTGGTGCTGCACAAAGAACTCGACCCCGATGACGACGAGCTCACACGTACCCGTAAAGTGCGTCGTGCCTTCATCGCCCAGAAATACGGTGTGCTGGTTGAAGCGCTCTTTCAGGGTAAAACCAATCAGTACATCGAAACCGAAGTCAAGTTTGAAGATGGCAGAACGGGCAAGATATCGGCTGACCTGAAAATCGAAACGGCCACGATCTACCCCGGTAACACGAAGAAGGCTGCATAATGACTCAAGATGCTCGCGAAGAACGCATCGGTGGGGTGATGCTCGAAATGAACAACATTTCACTCTCCTTTGGCGGGGTGAAAGCGCTCACCGATATTTCCTTTAATGTGCGTGAACACGAAATCCGCGCCATTATCGGGCCGAACGGGGCCGGCAAAAGCTCCATGCTCAACGTGATCAACGGGGTGTATTCACCTCAGGAAGGTGCCATTACCTTCGATGGGCAGAATTTCTCAAAAATGAATCCGCGCCGTGCCGCCGAAATGGGTGTGGCCCGCACGTTTCAGAACCTTGCCCTGTTCAAGGGCATGAGCGTGCTCGACAACATCATGACTGGCCGTAACCTGCGCATGAAAAGCGGCATTCTGGCCCAGGCGTTTCGTCTGGGTTCGGCCGAGCGCGAAGAAATGGCACACCGTGAAGTGGTCGAGAACATCATCGACTTCCTCGAAATCCAGGCCTATCGCAAAACCCCTGTGGGTCGTCTGCCTTATGGTTTGCAAAAGCGCGTCGACCTGGGCCGTGCCCTGGCCATGGAGCCGCGCATGTTGCTGCTCGATGAACCCATGGCGGGTATGAACATTGAAGAAAAGCAGGACATGAGCCGCTTCATCCTCGATGTCAACGACGAATACGGTACCACCATCATCCTCATCGAGCACGACATGGGCGTGGTCATGGATATCTCTGATCGTGTGGTCGTGCTCGATTACGGCAAGAAAATCGGTGACGGTCCGCCCGACGAAGTGCGTCAGAACCCCGACGTTATCCGCGCCTATCTTGGCGCCGGCCACTGATCAAGGAAAGCGAACATGGCATTTTTCCTCGAAACCCTGTTTGGCGGCCTGATGACGGGCATGCTGTATTCCCTGGTGGCATTGGGCTTCGTGCTCATTTTCAAGGCCTCGGGTGTGTTCAACTTCGCGCAAGGGGCCATGGTGCTTGTTGCGGCTCTGGCCATGGCCCGTTTCTCGGAATGGATCCCCGTGTGGCTGGGCATTGAAAGCAAGTTCCTGGCCAATCTGCTGGCCTTCGCGGTCTGTGCGGTCTTCATGTGGCTCATTGCCGTGTGCATCGAACGTTTTGCCTTGCGTTACCTGGTCAACCAGGAAGGCACCACCTTGCTCATGGCCACCATCGGCATCAGCTACTTCATGGACGGCATGGGCCAGATCATCTTTGGCAGCTCGGTGTATTCCATCGATGTCGGCATGCCCAAGGAACCCGCCTTCATCCTCGATTCCATGTTCCAGGGGGGCATCCTGATCAGTCTCGAAGACCTGACCGCCGCCGTTGTGGCTGCTGCACTGGTCGCGGCGTTGGCGTTCTTCTTCCAGTACACCTCAACGGGGCGTGCACTGCGTGCCGTGGCCGACGACCACCAGGCAGCGCAATCCATCGGTATTCCCCTGAACCGCATCTGGGTGGTGGTCTGGACAGTGGCTGGTCTGGTGGCGTTGGTGGCAGGCATTATCTGGGGCTCCAAGTACGGTGTGCAGTTCACGTTGTCCACAGCAGCACTGCGTGCCCTGCCGGTGGTCATTCTGGGGGGGCTCACCTCGGTGCCGGGCGCCATTATCGGCGGGCTCATCATCGGTGTCGGTGAAAAACTCTCTGAAGTGTATCTGGGGCCGTTTGTTGGCGGTGGTATTGAAATCTGGTTTGCCTATGTGCTGGCGCTGGTGTTTCTGCTGTTCAGGCCACAGGGTCTGTTCGGTGAAAAGATCATCGACCGTGTCTAAGCCATCACAACTCTCGGGTAGCTATCATGTTCTATCGTGAAAACGGACAATTCAAAAGCACGTACCGTGCCGATCAACAAATTTTTCCCATCCGCCAGGACCGCATCTTCATCATGGGTGTCTTGCTGGTGGCCTTTCTGGCGATTCCCCTGCTGGCGTCCAATTACTTCCTGCAGGCCATTCTCATACCCTTCCTGATCCTGTCGCTGGCAGCCATTGGCCTGAACATTCTGGTGGGTTATTGCGGCCAGATCTCCATCGGTTCGGGGGCGTTCATGGCCGTGGGTGCCTACGCCGCCTGGAATTTCGGGGTGCGCATTCCCGAGTTGCCGCTGGTGGTGCAGATCCTCATTGGTGGCACCATGGCCACCATCGTGGGTGTTGCCTTCGGTATCCCCAGTCTGCGTATTCGGGGTCTGTACCTGGCGGTTACCACACTGGCGGCACAATTCTTCGTTGACTGGGCCTTCCTGCGCATCCCGTTCCTGACCAACTATTCGTCATCGGGTAACGTGTCGGTGCCTGCGCTGACGGCCTTCGGGTTGCCCGTGCAAACACCTGTGCAGCGCTATCTGTTCGTGCTCATTTTTGTGGTCGTGTTTGCCTTGCTGGCCAAGAATCTGGTGCGTGGTGCGATCGGTCGCCAATGGATGGCCATCCGCGACATGGACGTCGCCGCCGAAGTCATCGGGATTCGCCCCATGTATGCCAAGCTCTCGGCGTTTGCGGTCAGTTCCTTCATCATCGGTGTGGCCGGTGCGCTCTGGGCCTACATTCACCTGGGTTCCTGGGAACCGCTGGCGTTCGATCTGAACCGCTCCCTGCAGCTGTTGTTCATCGTCATTATTGGTGGTCTTGGTTCCATTGTGGGTAGTTTCTTCGGTGCAGCCTTCATGGTGTTGTTGCCCGTCTTTCTTACCAACGTGCCCCACATGCTGGGCCTGCCACTGGCCGTCGATACCGCGTCCCACATCGAGCACATGATCTTTGGCGCTCTGATCGTGTTCTTCCTGATCGTTGAGCCGCACGGGTTGGCCCGTCTGTGGTCCATCGCGAAGGAAAAACTGCGTATCTGGCCGTTCCCGCATTGATTTTCGCAAGCTGCGTGAAAAACCGGCAGGTCATCGGGCCTGCCACCACTTAAACGGTGCATAAGACACCATCAGGAGGACTTGGAGATGAAACGTTCCCTTAAACTGGCTGCTGCCATGCTCGCTGTATCCGGTACCCTGGCTGCGGCTTCCGTGCCGGCGGTGGCTGTTGCTGCCGAACAGTTCGTGCCTTTGCTGGCCTACCGCACGGGCTCGTTTGCCCCGCTGGGTATTCCCTGGGCTGATGGCAAAATGGATTACCTCAAACTGGTCAATGCCCGCGATGGTGGTGTCAACGGTGTCAAGATCGTCTTCGAAGAATGCGAAACAGCCTATGCCACTGATCGTGGTGTCGAATGCTACGAGCGTCTGAAGGCCAAGAATGGCGGGGCCTCCGGGTTCGACACACAGTCAACCGGCATTACCTTTGCCCTGACCGATAAAGCCTTCGTCGACAAAATCTCGATCCAGACTGTCGGCTATGGCCTGTCGCAGTCTGCCGATGGCCGGGTGTTCAAGTGGAACTTTCCGCTGCTGGGCACCTACTGGACAGCCGCCGATGTCATGATCCAGGATATCGCCAAGAAAGAAGGAGGCATCGATAAGCTCAAGGGCAAGAAGATCGCGCTGGTGTACCACGATTCCCCCTATGGCAAGGAACCCATTCCTTTGTTGCAGGCACGTGCCAAAGCCAATGGTTTCGACCTGCAATTGTTCCCGGTCACCGCCCCCGGCGTGCAGCAAAAATCCACCTGGCTGCAAATTCGCCAGCAGCGCCCCGACTACGTCATTCTCTGGAGCGCCGGCATCATGACCCCCACCGCCATTCGTGAGGCCCAGGCGGTTGGTTATCCGCGCGACAAAATGTACGGTATCTGGTGGGCGGCTTCTGAAAACGATGTCGCCGATCTCGGCGATGTGGCCAAAGGCTATAACGGCATCACCATTCATAACAGCGCTGAACAGGGCCGTGTTCACCAGGATCTCAAAACCCATGTCTACGACAAGGGTCAGGGTTCCGATTCCACCGGCAAATTCGTGGGCACCATTGCGCATACCCGCGGCATGATCATTTCCATGCTGCAGGTCGAAGCCATTCGCACCGCCCAGGAAAAATTTGGCAAAGGCAAGCACATGACGCCCGAGCAGGTGCAATGGGGCTTTGAAAACCTGAATATCGACCAGAAGCGTCTCGACGAGCTGGGCTTCGGTAATCTGGTGCGTCCTGTGAAAACCAGTTGCTCCAACCACATGGGCGATGACTGGGCTCGCATTATTCAGTGGGATGGCAAGAAGTTCAACGTGGTTTCCGACTGGTATCAGTCCGACAAGTCCTTCGTGGATCCTCTGGTCAAGGAACTGGGCGAAAAATACGCCCAGGAAAAGAAACTGGAAATCCGTAACTGCGCAGGCTGATCCAGTCTGAGCCTTCAACCCGGCGGCGTGTGCCGCCGGGCTAACCGATTGCAGGAAATAGTGCGATGAATGCGAACACACAGGCGGTGCCCGGTTCGACCATCCTGTTGAACGTCAATGGCATCGAGGTCATCTACAACCATGTCATTCTGGTGCTCAAGGGGGTTTCCCTGTGCGTGCCCGAAGGCAAGATTGTGGCCTTGCTGGGTGCCAACGGGGCGGGCAAGACAACCACACTGCGGGCGGTGTCCAATCTGTTGCGTGCCGAGCGCGGCGATGTCACCAAGGGCAATATCCAGTATCGTGGCGAACGCATCGAAAGCCTTACGCCGGCCGATCTGGTCAAGCGGGGCGTGGTGCAGGTCATGGAAGGACGCCATTGTTTTGCCCACCTCACCATCGAGGAAAACCTGCTGACCGGTGCCTACACGCGTGTCATCAGCCGGGGGGATCTCAGCGCGGCCCTCGATCGTGTGTACGACTACTTTCCGCGGCTCAAAACACGGCGAACCAGCCAGGCCGGTTATACCTCGGGTGGCGAGCAGCAAATGACCGCCATTGGTCGTGCCCTTATGGCCAACCCCAACATGATTCTGCTCGATGAGCCGTCCATGGGTCTGGCACCGCAAATCGTGGAAGAAATTTTCGAGATCGTTCGCGATCTCAACCAGCGCGAAAAAGTCAGTTTTCTGCTTGCAGAACAGAATACGAACATTGCGCTCAAGTATGCCGATTACGGCTACATCCTTGAAAATGGTCGCGTCATGATGGACGGCGAAGCCCGCGAGCTGGCCGAAAACGAAGACGTCAAGGAATTCTATCTGGGTGTGTCGAGCGGTGAACGCAAGAGCTTCCGTGACACCAAGTTTTATCGGCGCCGCAAACGCTGGCTCGCCTAATCTATTCAGGTTGTGACCCTATGAGCAACTACTACGAGGACCGCGAAGCGGCCCCTGAGGGGGATCGTGAGCGCGATTTGTTCAATCGCTTGCCCCAGGCACTGGAACAGGCACGTGCCCGGGCTCCGGCCATTGAACAGCAATTGCAGGGCATCCACCTGCAGGCGCTGCGTTCCCGCAGCGATCTCCAGGCCATTCCCGTTGTGCGAAAAAGCGAATTGCTGAAGGCCCAGACCGAAGCGCGTCACGCTGCTTCCCCGGAGACCCCGGTGGTGTCCCGCGTGTTCGGCGGGTTTTCGGCCATTGGCTGGGGTGCCGTTGCCCGGGTGTTTGCCTCACCAGGCCCCATCTATGAACCTGAAAGCAAACGGCCCGATTACTGGGGCTTTGCGCGTGCCTTGCATGCGGCTGGTTTCCGGCCGGGTCATCTGGTGCACAACTGTTTTTCGTACCATTTCACACCGGCCGGGTCCATGATGGAAACGGCAGCGCATGCGCTGGGGTGTTCCGTGTTTCCGGGCGGGGTCGGTCAAACCGAGCAACAGGTGCAGGCCATGGCCGATCTGCGTCCCGACGGTTATACAGGTACGCCCAGTTTTCTGAAGATCATTCTTGAAAAGGCCGATGAAATGGGCGTGAGCCTGCCCTCGGTCAAGCGGGCCCTGTTTTCGGGCGAGGCCTTCCCGCCTTCCTTGTGCCGCTGGTTCGCTGAACGCGGGGTCCAGGGTTACCAGGCCTATGGCAGTGCCGATCTGGGCATGATGGCCTTTGAAACCGAGGCCCGCGATGGCCTGGTGATCAACGAAGACATCATTCTTGAGATTGTGCGTCCCGGTACCAGCCTGGCTGTTCCTGACGGTGAAGTGGGCGAAGTCGTGGTCACCACATTGAATCCCGATTACCCGCTGGTGCGTTTTGGTACCGGCGACCTTTCCGCCATTTTGCCGGGTGTGTCACCTTGCGGTCGTTCCAACCGGCGAATCAAGGGCTGGATGGGGCGTGCTGATCAAACAACCAAGGTGCGTGGCATGTTCGTGCATCCCGGGCAAGTGGCGGGTCTGCTCAAGCGACATCCCGAATTGATCAAGGTGCGCCTTGAAGTGCAGGGGCGCATTGGTGCCGATCTCATGGTGCTCAAGGTTGAAACAGCGCAGGCATCGCCTGACTTGCAGGCGCGTGTGGCCGATTCTGCGCGTGAAGTTACCAAGTTGCGCGCCGATGTGGTCTGCGTCGAACCCGGCAGTTTGCCCAATGACGGCAAGTTGATCGACGACCAGCGTAACTACGATTGAAGGTTTTTGGTGGAAGCTGCTCGATGAGCGAGCACAGGGGTTGAGGCTGACCCCCTTTGGCCATGCGTTCAGGCGCATGGCTTTTTTTTTGCACAAAAATGTTTGATTTGCGGCAAATTGACACGTATCTGTCATCAAAAAACATCGTTCATGCGGTTTAATGGCATGATCGGCTCTGATGTTGTGGTGAGCTGTGTGTTTGTTGGCTGTAGCGCCGCTGAACACACAGGCTCGCCGGGGCCACTGCCCGCTTTCGATGCCCTCTGACCAACGGGCGGGTGGCGGGTCGATTGCGCGGCCTTCTTGCCGGCTGTTCCTAACTGACTGCGGAGTACACGCATCATGACCAAGAAAACACCCCTTGCCCCATTGGCAGACACCAAGGCCACGAATCCGTGGGCGTGGATGTCCTCGGCCTACGACTACGCACTGGATGCCTGGGAGCGTAGTGTGCTGTACGCCGATGTCCGCCGTCAGCGCGGCGACCAGTACCGGCAGCACCTGACCGAAAAAATGCCCAATGTGCTCAACTTCGATGGCGAGGTGATCATGTCGGGTTTGAAGTTGCCCCGGCCGGTCAATTATGGGCTGGTGCGCATTGCGCCGTTACCCGATGTCCCGGTCGATGCTTCCCGCCGTCCCATCGTGGTGGTCGATCCACGTGCAGGTCATGGTCCGGGCATTGGTGGTTTCAAGCCTGACAGTGAAATTGGTGCCGCGTTGCGTGCCGGACACCCTTGCTATTTCATCGGTTTTTTGCCTGACCCCGTGCCTGGCCAGACCATCGAAGACGTCATGCGTGCCGTGGCGGCATTCATGGAAAAGGTCAATGAATTGCACCCGGGCACCAAGGGTAAGCCGGCCGTCATCGGCAATTGCCAGGCGGGCTGGCAGGTGCTCATGACCGCATCGGTCTGGCCAGATCTTTTTGGTCCCATCATCGTGGCGGGCAGCCCGTTATCCTACTGGGCTGGCCACACCCCCATGCGTTATGCGGGCGGCATGCTGGGGGGCAGCTGGCTCACCGCGCTTACCAGCGATCTCGGCCTTGGCCGTTTCGATGGTGCCTGGCTGGTCAAGAACTTCGAAAGTCTGGACCCGGCCAATACCTGGTGGAGCAAGAACTACAACTTGTACAGCAAGGTCGACACCGAGGCGCCGCGTTACCTTGGATTCGAAAAGTACTGGGGCGGGCATGTGTACCTGAACGATGTCGAAATCCAGTACATTGTTGATAACCTGTTCATTGGCAATCGTCTGTCCAATGCCGAATTGATTACGTCCGATGGCGTGCGCATCGACTTTCGCAATATTCGTTCGCCAATTGTGGTGTTCTGTTCCTACGGTGACAACATCACCCCGCCGGAACAGGCCCTGGGCTGGATCACCGATCTTTACCGTGACGACGACGACGTTGTCAGCCATGACCAGACCATTGTCTATGCGACCCACGAGTCGATTGGCCATCTGGGCATTTTTGTGTCGGGCAGTGTAGGGCGCAAGGAGCACCGTGAATTTGTCAGTAACATTGACCTGATCGATGTCATACCGGCCGGTATTTACCAGGCGACCATTACCGATGAAACGCGGCCGATCGCACCTGATGACAACGACGGGCCCTATACGCTGGCCATAAGGCGTCAGCCCTACAAGGCTGTGCTCGATCTGGTCAAGCCCGATCCTGAATCCGACCGCCGTTTTGCGGCGGTCTCCAAAGTGTCGGAAATCAATCTGTCGCTCTACAGGGCATTCATGCAGCCCTGGGTCAAGGCTGCGGCCAACAGTACCATGGCACACTGGATGCAGGTGTTGCATCCCTTGCGTTTATCGTACGAGCTCTGGTCCAGCCGCAACCTGCTGGCCCCCCTGGTTGAGCAGGCTGCCGACAAGGTCCGCGCCGACCGCCACGAGGTGTCGGAAAACAATCCCGCATGGATGATCCAGACAGCCCTGTCGCGCGCCATGGCCGATGCGCTCGACAACTACCGCGATCAGCGTGACGCCACCTATGCTGCGGTTTTCAAGACTGTCTACGGGTCGCCGCTGGTTCAGGCGCTGGCCGGCTTTGCCCCCAACGACAACAAACCCGCGCGATCGCACCCGGGGGAATCGCCCGAACACAAGGTCTTTGTACATCAGCGTCTTGACGATTTGCGAAACAAGATCGCTGTGGGCAGTGTGCTGGAAGCGGTGATCCGCTGTATTTTCTACGTATTGCGTTTGCGAGGGCATGCTGATAAGCGCCAGTTCCGTGATGCGCTGCGGGTGCACCAGCCCGGTTATCTGAAGCACTACGATCATGCGGCTTTCCGTGCGCTGGTACGCGAACAGGCTTTGTTGCTTACTTACTACCCTCGTGAAAGTATGCAAGCCTTGCCTGAATTGCTTCAGGGTAGCGCTCCCAAAGCCATTCGTGATGCGGCAGCCCTGATTCGTGAGCTGTCGCTTGACAGTCCGCTGACCGAGCTTGAACAAGGCAATCTCGAGACTTTGCTGAACATTTTCGAGAATGCCGCCCTGCAGGGTGAGGCCCGCCTGAAAGCGGCCGAGGTGGCCAACGCAGCCGAGAAGGCGGCCAACGCACCCACCCCGGAACCTGAGTCTGCGTCTGAACCTGAATCCGCATTCGCACCGGAGCCTGCACCCACACCCACACCCACACCCACACCCACACCCACACCTGCACCTGAACCTGAACCCACATCTGCACCAGTACCTGCACCGGAGCCCATACTGGCTGAAGCTACGCCGGCCACGGCAACCGTTGCACGCAAGGTGGCTGCCAAAACAGCCCGGTCCGGTTCGGGATCGGGGCGCCGTGGGCGTGGGGCACAAACCGCTAACGCGTCGGCCAAGCTGGCAGCAACCGCCAAGGCCCGGACCCGCAGTACGCCGGATGCGGGTTGACCCGGAGCAGCATAAGCTCATGATTTTTTGAAATGATCCGTGCTTTTTTGTTGCGGTACTATCCATCTTCGCTGGGGGCTTTCACGGCCCACCTGACAGATCATTTTCAAAAGAGGTAAATCAATGAGCAAGACAGCGTTGTGGGCGCTTGCCGGCCTGCTGGTATTTGGTGCCACATCGGCCGGGGCCGATACTCTGGAAACCGTCAAGAATCGCGGTGAGCTGCGCTGTGGTGTCACCACGGGCTTTGCCGGTTTCTCGGCGCCGGATGGCGAGGGGCAGTGGAAAGGGCTGGATGTCGATCTGTGTCGTGCCGTTGCGGCCGCCGTGCTGGGAGACAGCAGCAAGTTCAAGGCGGTGCCGCTCAGTTCGCAACAGCGTTTCACGGCGCTTCAGTCGGGCGAGATCGATCTGCTTGCGCGTAACACCACGGTCACGTTGCAGCGTGATGCAGCATTGGGCGCCTTGTCGGCCGGTGTCAATTTTTATGATGGTCAGGGCTTTCTGGTGCCTAAAGCCCTTGGGGTTAAAAGTGCGCTGGAGCTGAACGGCGCCTCGGTCTGCATGCAGACCGGTACATCGAACGAGAATACGTTGGCCGACTGGGCCCGCGCCAATAACATCACGTACAAACCTGTGGTGATCGAGCAGTTCAGCGAAGTCGTTAATGCCTTTGCAGCCGGCCGGTGCGATGTCTTCACCACGGATGCCTCGGGTCTGGCGTCCATTCGTATCTCAAGAATGTCCAACCCGGACGACTACGTGGTCTTGCCTGAGCTGATTTCCAAAGAGCCTTTGGGCCCTTTCGTGCGTCAGGGTGATGACCGCTGGCTGAATGTGGTGAAGTGGTCGCTTCAGGCCATGATCAATGCCGAGGAACTGGGTTTGACGTCGGAAAACGTCGAGAACCAGCTTGCCAGCAAGAATCCGAATGTGCAGCGCTTGCTGGGGGTTACCGAAGGCGCCGGAAAAAGTCTGGGCCTGGATGAAAAATGGGCCTTCAACATTGTGAAGCAAGTGGGTAATTACGGTCAGAGCTTCGAGCGCAATGTGGGTATGGAAAGTGCTTTGAAGATTCAGCGTGGCCTGAACGCCCAATGGACGCAGGGTGGCTTGATGTACGGCTTGCCCATTCGCTGAGCCAGGCCGCTTTTGTTCACCCCAGGCGCGTTCACTTTCGGCGCCGGTACACCAGGGCGATGCGTGCAAACGCAATCTGCAGTTCCCGCGTGCCGGCCTGAAAGACCACAGGCCGCCCGCGCGAGGGAAAGCAGATCAGGCGTTTCGAGGCCGGTAGCGGAATGAATTTCGCAAAGTGCAGGTCGGCCCAGGCAATTTCACGGCGGCTGAGCCAGGTTTGGCGAATGCCGTCTTCGGAAACGATGGTTTCGGACACCAGCATATAGCGTGCCATGATCACCAGGCCCGCATAGCACAGCATGATGCTGCCGGCCACCCAGGGGCTGATCTCGCGCCCCACAGGCCCCGTGGCCGTGCTGATGATCTGGAGGCCCACCAGCACCAGAACAACGATGGCCAGTACTTTGACCCAAACCGGCCAGGCCACCCCGCGTATGGGCAGTGGCCCGAGTTCCTGGATCAGTTGCTGGTGTTCTTCGGGGCTGGGCCGTTGCAGAAAGAGCATGGAATGGGTCGTTGGTGTGTCAGGCGCAGGCTTGCGCATTGGCCTTGCGTGCCGCCAGCGCATTGCCGGCCCGTGTAGCCGGCTTCATGCCGATATGACCGGAGATCCATTGCCCGATCTCGACAACAGCATCGAGATCGATGCCCGTTTCAATACCCATGCCGTGCAGCATGTACAGAACGTCTTCGGTGGCGACGTTGCCGGTGGCGCCTTTGGCGTACGGGCAGCCGCCCAACCCCGCAACCGAGGTGTGAAAAATGCTGATGCCGGCCTGCAGCGAAGCCAGAATATTGGCCAGCGACTGGCCATAGGTGTCGTGGAAATGGCCTGAAATGCGGGCGGGGTCGATGTGTTCGGTGACTGCACGCATGACCTGGCCGACACGCAGGGCAGTGCCCACACCGATGGTATCGGCGACATCGATTTCATCGCAGCCGAGGGCATCGTAGCGTTTGGCGACATCAACGACCGACGCGATGGACACTTCGCCCTGGTAGGGGCAGCCCAGCGCACAGCTGATGCTGCCGCGCAGGCGCAGGCCAGCCGCTTTGGCGGCCTCGGCAACGGGCTCAAAGCGCGCAATCGATTCGGCGATCGAACAGTTGATGTTGCGCTGCGAGAAGGCTTCGCTGGCCGCTCCGAAAATGACGACTTCATCGACGCCGGCGGCCAGGGCGGCATCGAAGCCGCGCATGTTCGGGGTGAGTGCTGAATAAACGGTGCCGGGGCCGCGCTGGATACCCGCCATGACCTGCGCGCCATCGGCCATTTGGGGCACCCATTTGGGCGACACAAACGACACCGCTTCAATATTCGGAAAACCGGCTTGCGCCAGGCGGTTCACCAGCTCGATCTTGACGGCGGTATCGATGAAGTTCTTTTCGTTCTGAAGGCCGTCGCGGGGCGAGACTTCAACGAGTTTTACGCGGGAAGGCAAAGGCATGGCGTCTCCTGGGCCAGCGGCCGGTGGTCGGGGCAGTGGCGACTGCGCGTGCCTGACCGTGCCGGCTGGCTGTTATGTGCAAATTGACCAAAACGTAACTATAGCCCAGAGCGCCGGGCAAAACGGCCGTCATCGTGACGGACAACCTGGTTGCCCAGCTCAAGGGTCAGCAGCGCAGCGTGCAGCTCGGCAGGCTCAAGTCCCGTGCGTTCAGCCAGTGTGTCGAAGTCGACAGGATCGAAACCCAGCGCTGTGAGCACCGGGTGTTCTTCGGGCAGGTCTGCAGGGGGCGTTTCATCTGTCGGGTGTGTTTCGGCCAAGGCTGCCGTGGTGAGCGCACGGGCGGGTTGTGCGTCTGCCGTGCCGGTATCGATGGATCGTGGGTGTGCCTGTTTGGGGGGACGCACGGATGCTATGTCGGGACGGTGGTTCTGTAGCGGATAAACGGGTGCCGGGCTCAAGCCCGGTTGCTGCAGCTCGTCGTGAATATCCTGACCCGATTCCACCAGTTTGGCCCCTTGCCGGATCAGGGCGTGGCAGCCTCGGGCAACGGGTGAGTGAATGGAGCCGGGAATGGCAAAGACTTCACGTCCCAGTTCGGCACCCAGCCGTGCCGTGATCAGCGAGCCGCTTTTGAGCGCGGCCTCGACCACCAGTACGCCGCGCGCCAGTGCCGCTACAAGGCGGTTGCGGCGCGGGAAATGAAAGGGCAGGGCGCGGGTGCCCAGGGGAAACTCTGAAACGAGCGTACCGCGTTCCGCAATGCGATGTGCCAGGGCTCGGTTACGTGCCGGGAAAACGAGGTCGAGCCCTGTGGCCATGACGGCAATCGTCATGCCGGCCCGGGTTTCCAGTGCCCCTGTGTGGGCGGCGGTATCGATGCCTTCGGCCAACCCGCTGACAATACACCAGCCCCGTTCAGCCAGATAGCCGGCAAAGGCCTTGGCGGTGTCGATGCCTCCGGGGGTGGCGCTGCGCGCACCGACCATGGCCAGCCCGGGAAGTTTCAGGGCGTCCAGTGAGCCGTTCACATACAGCACCAGGGGCGGATCGTGCAGATCCATCAGGGGGCGGGGATAGGTTGGGTCAGCCAGGGTGAGCAGGTGGTGGTGCGGGTGGTTCAACCAGGCCAGTGTCGTTTCCAGAAGTGCCTGTTGTGCATCGGTGGGAGCGCCAGCCATGCGGCTGGCCAGCGGCACAGGGAGCCATTTGGCCAACTGACCGGACGAGGCCTGGTAAATGGCATCGGGCAGCCCGTATTCGCGCAGCAGCATGCAGGCCTGCGCGTAGCCCAGATCGGGTTCGGTGCTCAGGCGCAACCAGGCCAGCAGTTCGGGTGAGGACAGGGAAACGGGCATGGGCAGTCAGGAAAAACGGTTTACAAGGGCAGGGTGGGCCAGTGTCGCATGGTGCAGGTACCCGTACAGCAGTTGCCGTGATTGTTTTATCATAGAGGTTTGCTTTCAGACCGGATTGTCCCATGGCTTTGCTCCCCATTCTTCGCTACCCCGACCCCCGCCTTCACACGGTGGCCCAGCCGGTGCAGGTGGTCGATGACCGCATTCGCCAGATCGTGCGCGACATGGCCGAAACCATGTATGCCGCACCCGGTGTGGGGCTGGCGGCCACCCAGGTCGATATCCACGAACGCATCGTCGTCATCGATGTCTCCGAAGACGGCAACGATCTGCATGTACTCATCAATCCCGAAATCACCTGGAAGAGCGAAGAGCTGCAGGTGTATGAAGAAGGCTGCCTGTCGGTGCCGGGCGTCTACGATGAAGTGCAGCGTGCCGCCCGCATCCGGGTCAGTGCCCTGAATGAACAGGGGGAAGCCTGCGAATTCGACGCCGAGGGTTTGCTGGCCGTGTGCGTTCAGCACGAGCTCGATCACCTTGCCGGTAAAGTGTTCGTCGAGTATTTGTCGGTGTTGAAACAGAATCGCATTAAAACGCGCCTGCGCAAGCAGGAACGCGAGCTCAAGCGTGCCTGATCCCATGCGTATTGTCTTTGCCGGCACCCCCGATTTTGCCCGAAGCGCACTCGAAGCCTTGCTGGCCGCCGGCCATCAGGTGCCCTTGGTGCTTACACAGCCTGATCGCCCTTCCGGCCGGGGCATGAAGCTTACCCCCAGCCCTGTCAAGCAGGCGGCGCTGGCCGCCGGTATCCCCGTGCTTCAGCCGCGCAGTCTGCGTCTCGATGGCCGTTACCCCGATGAAGCCCTTCAGGCGCAGCAGGCCTTGCAGGCGTGTGCACCCGACATCATGGTGGTTGCCGCCTACGGGCTCATTTTGCCGCGCTGGGTGCTCGATCTTCCGGCGCTGGGCTGTCTGAATATCCATGCCAGCCTGTTGCCGCGCTGGCGCGGTGCGGCGCCCATTCAGCGGGCCATTCAGGCGGGTGATACCGAAACCGGCATCACCATCATGCAGATGGATGAAGGCCTGGATACCGGCGACATGCTGCTGGTGCAGCCGGTGCCCATCACGGCGGAAACCACAGGCGCCACACTGCACGATGCGCTGGCCGATGCCGGGGCGCGTGCCATTGTGCAGGCGCTTCAGGCGCTGTCGCACGAAGGCCTGCCGCGTGTGCCCCAGCCTGATCAGGGTGTCACGTACGCAGCCAAGCTCGATAAATCCGAAGCGCCGCTCGATTTTTCCTTGCCGGCGCATGTGCTGCAACGGCGTATTCGTGCCTTTGATCCCGTGCCTGGCTCAACCATCCAGGTGCCTGGTCTGAATGCTCCGGTGAAGGTCTGGGCCTCGCGGGTTGTGGCAGACCACGTCCCGCAAGGTGTTCCCGCCGGAACCATCGTGGCCTGCACCCCCGAAGGGCCCGATGTGGCAACGGGCCAGGGTGTGTTGCGTTTGCTGGAACTGCAGAAACCCGGCGGGCGGCGTCAGGCGGCTGCGCTGGTCGTGCAGTCGTTGCCGGGGCTGGCCGCAGGCGCCTTGCTGCGGCCCTGCGCCTGACGCAGGAACTGAACGATCCACCGTGCGACCGTATCGCCGTTGATCGGGCCCTTCAGTGAAGCCAGGCCGGCTTCAATGCGGTCATCGGGAATGATGCCGCGCCGTGCATTCATCAGTCCGGCGGCGTAGTCGGCCGGGAATTCGGGGTGGCCCTGAATGCCCAGAAAACAGCCGCCGGCCTCGAACATGAAATTCGGGCAGAAGTCGTTGCCCGCCAGCCGCGTGGCCTCGGGGGGCAGGCGATCCACGTGATCCTGGTGGCTGACGATCAGATGCATTTCCGGCAGTGCCGGTTGCATCCAGTGGTGCCGGTGCGGTGCTGCCGGTGCCTGTTCAGGCGCCAGGGGGGCGTAACGCGCCACCCCCACACCCCAGCCTTGCGGGTTGCGGGTTACCTGGCCGCCCAGCGCGTGGGCAATGAGCTGATGCCCGAAACAGATACCCGCCACGGGGCGTTGCGCCTGCCACAGGGTGCGCACGAAGTGCGCCAGTGGTTCAATCCAGGGGCGGTCATCGTTCACGCCGGCGCGTGATCCGGTGATCAGCCAGCCATCTGCATCATTCACCCCGGTGGGCAGTGTGTTTTCATGGCAGCGCCAGACGCTGAAACGCAGGTTGGGGTCGGCCTGACGCAGCAGAGTCATGAACATGTCGGGATAATCGGGCGTGTCGTGAAGTACAGGCACGGCATCATCGCATTGCAAAATACCCAGGTGCATTGGCAGGCTCCGGAACGTCAGTTGATGTGGTCGGCGTACAGGTCGTATTCGTCGGAATCCGTGACCTTCACCGTAATGAGATCGCCCGGTTTGAGCGGGTGTTCGCTGGTGACGAAGACGTTGCCGTCGATTTCAGGGGCATCGGCGCTGGAGCGCCCGATGAAGCCGCCATCGTCTTCTTCATCGATCAGGACCTGCAGGGTACGCCCGACTTTCCCGGCCAGCCGGGCTTCGGAAATGGCCTGCTGGTGGGCCATGAAACGTTCCCAGCGTTCCTGTTTGACTTCGTCGGGTACGGGGTTGGCCAGTGCATTGGCGGGAGCCCCTTCGACGGGTGAGTACTGGAAGCAGCCCACGCGGTCGAGCTGGGCTTCGCTCATCCAGTCGAGCAGGTACTGGAAGTCTTCTTCGGTTTCACCCGGAAAGCCCACGATGAAGGTGGACCGCAGGGTGAGGTCGGGACAGGTTTTGCGCCAGGCCTGAATACGGGCCAGCGTGCGGTCTTCGAAGGCCGGACGTTTCATGGCCTTCAGAATGCGCGGGCTGGCGTGCTGGAACGGGATGTCGAGGTAAGGCAGCACCTTGCCTTCCGCCATGAGCGGGATGACCTCATCGACATGGGGGTAGGGATACACGTAGTGCAGGCGCGTCCAGACACCGAACTGGGCCAGGGCTTCACACAGTTGGGTCATGTGCGTTTTTACGGGGCGGCCATCCCAGAAGCCGGTACGGAACTTGACATCGACCCCATAGGCACTGGTGTCTTGAGAAATGACCAGCAGTTCCTTGACGCCCGCCTTGACCAGGCGCTCGGCTTCACCCAGCACATCGCCGATCGGGCGGCTGACCAGATCGCCGCGCATGGACGGAATGATGCAGAAGCTGCACCGGTGGTTGCAGCCTTCGGAGATTTTCAGGTAGGCGTAATGGCGCGGTGTGAGCTTGATGCCTTGCGGTGGTACCAGGTCGGTGAACGGGTCGTGGTTCTGGGCAGGCGGGGCGGCCTTGTGCACGGCACGCACCACTTCTTCGTACTGTTGGGGGCCTGTAACGGCCAGGACCGACGGGTGCACCGAGCGGATCAGGGATTCTTCGACGCCCATGCAGCCGGTGACGATGACCCGGCCGTTTTCTGCAATGGCTTCGCCGATGGCCTCAAGGGATTCGGCCTTGGCGCTGTCGATGAAGCCACAGGTGTTCACGACCACGACATCGGCGTTTTCGTAGGACGGTGAAATGGCATAGCCTTCGGTGCGCAACTGGGTGAGGATGCGCTCGGAATCAACCAGCGCTTTGGGGCAGCCCAGGCTTACAAAACCGACTTTTGGGGAATTCATGGGTAAAAAAACCTCGTGGGGCAAAAAGTGCCCGCATGCTTGACAAGGCTGCATTTTAATCGCCGTGGCCGCGCCTCGGGGTGGCTGGCAGTTTGGAGTGCGTGTTTACGTTGCTATGTTGTATTTGTGCATCAGAACCGTTTTTGAACTTGAATTGAACTGATTCCGAATGCCATCGACTGCATTTCATCAAGGGTTTTTCCGGGTTTTCCCTTATTATTCACGATATCAGCGTGTCATTTTGTTCTGGTTTTATTTCGTTAGTCATTATTTTTGCAACGTGTTCTGCCTGTTTGGTCTGGCGTCTGTCCGGGTCAGGCATGTTTTTAACCACATTCACCCTGAATCAAACAATAAGAGCGAGGAGTCCTTGATGCTCAGTCGATTGAAGATCCGTACCCAGCTGATGCTGGGTTTTGTGTTCCTGATGGTTCTGACCGTTGTGTTGGCCGTGTTCGGCATCATTCGCGTTCATCAGGTCGAAAGCCTGCTGGGCACCATCAACGATGTCAATGCGGCCAAGCAGCGCCAGGCCATCAATTTTCGGGGTAGCGTTCATGATCGTGCCATTTCCGTGCGCGATATTGTCTTGTCGTCAAATGCCAGCCAGGTGGATCGTCATGTGCAGGATATTCAGACCCTGACCCAGGCCTATGCGCGTGCTGCCACGGCACTCGATGCCGTGTTCCGGGCCGACCCGGGGCTGACGTCGCGCGAACGCGAAATTCTGGCGACTATCCAGCGCATTGAAAGCCGCACGGTACCCATGATCAATCAGGTCATCGAGCTGCGCCGCAGCGGTCGCAATGCCGAGGCTGCGACGCTTCTTGAGCAGCAATTGTCACCGGCTTTCGTGGAGTGGCTGGCTGCGATCAACCAGATGATTGACAGTCTGGAGTCGGTTAACCAGAGCCTGGGCGAAAAAGTGCGCGGCATCACGGCCAACTTCATGGCGGTGAAAGCGCTGCTCACTGGCCTGATCATTTTGCTGGGACTGGCTGCTGCCTGGTTCATCACCCGGTCATTGCTGCAACAATTGGGCGGGGAATTGTCCTATGCAGCCCAGATCACCCGCAAGATTGCCGACGGCGATCTTTCGATCGATATCCGTACGCAACCCGGCGATACCACCAGCCTGATTGCCACCATGAAAACCATGCGTGACAGTTTGTCCGACATTGTGCAGCAGGTGAATTACGGAACCCATGCCATTGAAACGGCTTCATCGCAGATTGCCGATGGCAATAAAGACCTGGCAGGCCGCACGGAAGCCCAGGCCGATTCGCTGCAGGCGACCTCGGTCACCATGGCCCAGCTCACCGACACCGTCAAGCGCAATGCCGACAACGCCAGCCTGGCTAATACCCTGGCCCTGACGGCGTCCGATGTCGCTGTGAAAGGGGGCCAGGCGGTCGAGAAGGTGGTGCATACCATGGGTGGCATCAATGATTCATCGCGCAAGATTTCGGAAATCATCGGTGTGATCGATGGCATTGCCTTCCAGACCAACATTCTGGCGCTCAATGCTGCCGTCGAGGCGGCCCGTGCCGGTGAGCATGGCAAAGGCTTTGCCGTGGTGGCCTCTGAAGTGCGTACACTGGCACAGCGCTCCGCATCGGCCGCCAAGGAAATCAAAGGCTTGATCAGTGATTCCGTCGACAAAGTGGACGAGGGTGGCCAGCAAGTGGCTGATGCCGGTCGTACCATGCAGGAAATTGTCGACAGTGTGCGTCGCGTGACAGACATCATGACGGAAATCGCTCAGGCCAGCCACGAACAAACCAATGGCATCGAGCAGATCAACCGGGTGATTGCCCAGATGGACGCCTCGACCCAGCAGAATGCGGAGCTGGTCGAGGAATCGGCCGCCGCCGCAGCAGCCATGCACGATCAGGCGGTTACCTTGAGCCATACGGTTGCCCGGTTTAAACTGCAGGGCAATGCATACGGTGCGGGTCACCTGATCGATATCGGCGGTTCCGGGTACGGAACCGCTCGTGTGCCCTTGGCTGCCGCCTCTTCCGCCCCACGACTGGAACACTCTTGAAACGTCACGCCCCTGCTGCTCCGGCCCTCGCGCCCGCGCTGTCCAAATGCCTCCTGACCAGCGCCCAGGCCGTGCTGGATGTCCTGCAGGGGCGTTCTTTGTCGGATGCGCTGGCAACGGTGCCGGGCCCGTTGCGTGCACCAGTTCAAGCCATCAGTTTTCATGCCATGCGCCGGTTGGGGCTGGTGTGTGCCGTGCGAAACTGCCTTGTGCCGCGCACGCCGCCCAAGCCCTTGCTCGATACATTGTTGCTGGTGTCGCTGGCTGTGCTTGATGCCGCACTTTACAGCGAGCAGGCCGCGGCAGATCCTTCCCTGACGCCTTTGCATCCCTCCGTGCCGGTGTACGCCGTGCACACGGTGGTTGATCAGGCCGTGCGTGCGGCTTCGCGCGATGGTCTCGTGCCCTGGAAGGGCCTGGTCAATGCCTGTCTCAGGCGTTTTGTGCGCGAGCACGCCACCTTGCTGCCCCAGGTCCTCAAGCAACCCGAGGCCCTTTACAATTTCCCTGACTGGTGGATCCGTCAGGTTCGTCAGGCCTACCCCCATCAGTGGCAGGCCGTACTCCAGGCATCCAACCTGCCCGGCCCCATGGTGCTGCGCGTGAATCGTCGTCGTACCACCTTGCCGGCGCTGCTGGCCGCGTTTTCCGGTCAAGGCATTCAGGTGACGGTCGCCGGTGGTGATGCGCTGGTGCTTCAGTCGCCCCGGCCCGTGCACGATCTTCCCGGGTTCAGTGAAGGGTGGTGGTCTGTTCAAGATCTTGCCGCCCAGCAGGCCGCCCTGTTGTTGCCCGTGCACGATGGCCAGCGTGTGCTCGACGCCTGCGCCGCACCCGGTGGCAAAACGGCGCACTTGCTTGAACGGCATGCCCTGGAACTGATCGCCCTTGATTCCGATCCGGTCCGGCTTGGTCGCGTGGCGGAAAACCTTGAGCGTCTGGGTTTGTCGGGCCCAACGGTGCAATTGACATGCGCCGATGCAGCGCGCCTCGGCGATTGGTGGGATGGTCGCCCTTTCGATGCCATTCTGGCCGATGTCCCGTGTACCGCCTCGGGGGTTGTGCGACGCCATCCCGACATCCGCTGGTTACGCCGTGAATCTGACATTGCACAAACAGCGGCGTTGCAGCGCAACCTCATCGACGCGCTGTGGAAAACCCTCAGGCCAGGCGGGCATCTGTTGTATGCCACCTGTTCCATTTTTCCCCAGGAATGCGAATTGCAGGCGCAGGCGTTTGTCCAGCGCCACCCCGATGCACAGCGGCTGCAGGCACCGGGTCAATTGTTGCCTTTGTCGTTGCCGGGGGCGTCCACCCTTGCCACTGACGGCTTTTTTTACGCCCTGTTTGTCAAGGCGCCCGAAGTCGTTGACAATTGCGCTTGATTCGAATTTCACCTGTTGAGTGCGGCGGATACGCTGCTGCGCCGGGTGTTTACAGCTCATGGTGCCTCACGTTCAAGCAATCGTTCTGATTCTGTTCTTCGTCGCGACGCTGTCGTGGGGGTCCATTGCGGCCCACGCGGGTGGGTCGCCAGAGGTCCCCGCGCCCGCCCAAACATCGGTAGCAGCCGACCTGCCAACGCGTGGCGACCAGGTGGTTCGCATTGAGCCTTATGTCCGTGAAGGGCAGTTGTACATTGACGCCGACAGCCAGATCGAACTGACCAGCGAGTTGCGCAATGCGGCCGAGAAAGGGGTGCCTCTCTACTTCACGGCCGATCTTGTGGTGGTATCGAAACGCTGGTGGTGGTTTGACAAGGAAGTTGTGAACCAGCAGCAAACCTGGCGTGTTGTGTACAACGCCCTGACACGGCAGTGGCGTGTCGGCTCGGGTGAGCTTTCCCTGCCCGAATCTTCCCTGAACGATGCCATGGCCCCCATTCGCAACATTCGCGGCTGGGCGGTGGCTGACCGTGCGTTCTTCGAGCCGGACACCCCCTATGAAGGCCGCCTTCGGGTGCGCCTTGACTCTTCCCTTCTGGCCCGGCCGTTTCAGGTCAATGCCCTGAACAGTGCGGCCTGGTCCGTGACGACACCATGGAAAAATTTCACATTCTCGATCTCCCCGGGCGCGCCGTCACAATGATACGTTGGGGTTTGCGTATTGCCCTTGGCATCGCGGCGCTGGGGGCGCTGGCTTTGCTGGGCCTTCTGGTGTGGTCAACCGGCAATGCATCGCGTTATGCACAGCAGTACGACCTGCTGCTGTGGCTCAATACGCTTGTTGCCGTTATTTTGATGGGCTGGGTCTGTGCCCTGGCCCTGAGGCTGGTACGCCAGATTCGCCGGCGTCAGTTCGGCGCCCGCCTGACGGCCCGCTTCGCCCTGTATTTTGCGCTGATTGGTGTGTTGCCTGGTACGCTCATCTATCTGTTGTCCGTCCAGTTCATGACGCGTTCGATCGAATCCTGGTTCAACGTGCGCGTTGACAGTGCCCTTGAGGCCGGGTTGAACCTGGGTCGAGCAGCCCTGGATGCCCAGTTGGCCGACCTGAATGTACGCGCCAAAATCATGGCCACCAGCCTGTCGACCGCTACGGATCCGGAAATGGCCTTGCTGATTTCCGGTCTGCGGGAAGCCAGTGGTGCTGCCGAGGCGCTGGTGTTTACCGGCAATAACCGTATCGTGGCGTTTTCGTCGTCCGAGTACGGCACGTTGCTGCCCGATTTGCCGCCGTCCAGTGTGTTGGGGCAGTTGCGTGTGTCGCGAGCGTATTCGGCGGCCGAGCTTGACGAAACGCTGGGGCCTGTGGAAAAGCGTGGCGCCATGAAGACCGGCTTGCACCTGCGGGTCGTTGTGCCCGTCATTGCCCTGGATCGTTTGTCGGCCACACTGGGCGGTGCGGTTAATGAAACGCGCTGGCTGCAGCTGATCGAGCCTGTGCCCGAACAAATTGCGCGTAATGCCAACCAGGTGCAACAAGGTTTTCGTGATTACCAGGAGCTTGCCTTGTCGCGTCAGGGTTTGCGCAATCTGTACGGTATCACGCTGACACTGGCCATGATTCTGGCCGTGTTTGCCGCCGTGGTGGTCGCCCTGGCGGTTTCGCGCCGTCTGGTCCGGCCTTTGCTGACACTGGCGGCAGGTACCCAGGCTGTGGGCGTGGGCGATTACCGTCCCTTGCCCGAGCCCCCTGAAAAAGACGAAGTGGGCCAGTTGACCCGTTCGTTCAATGCCATGACGCGCCAGCTCGACGAGGCCCGGCGCATGGTTGAAAACAACCGTCAGCAACTGCAGCGTTCGAATGTGTACCTGGAGTCCGTACTGAGCAACTTGTCGTCGGGTGTGCTGGTTTTTGATCAGTCGTTCAGGCTGACCATGTTCAACCAGGGTGCTCAAAGCATTCTGCACGCCGACCTGCGGGCGGCGACCGGCCGGCCGCTTGAAACGGTCGAGGGGGCATTCGATTTTTCACGTCTGATCCGCCAGGCGTTTTCCGCGCATGCTGCGGTGGGTTCGGAAAAACTGTTCTGGCAGCAGCAGTTCGAGCTCGAGCTGGAAGATGCCGTTGATAATGAACGCAAAAAGCATGTGGTGACCTTGCTCGCGCGCGGCACTGAACTGAGAGTGGATGGCGACAACGGCTATCTGGTGGTATTCGATGACATCAGTGAAGTGATCTCGGCCAATCGCACGGTGGCCTGGGGCGAAGTGGCACGACGCCTGGCGCATGAAATCAAGAACCCGCTTACGCCCATTCAATTGTCGGCCGAGCGCCTGGCCATGAAACTGGCCGATCGCCTCAACGAACAGGATGCCGCCATGCTGCAGCGGTCCACCTCGACCATCGTCAATCAGGTGGCCTCGTTGAAGCAGATGGTCGATGACTTCCGTGAATACGCCCGCACACCGCCCGCCCAGATGCAGCCTATTGATCTGAATGCCCTGATTGCCGATGTTCTGGTACTGTACGGCTGGGATCCTGTAGCGGGTTCGGTGCGTAACGATGGCAACAGCGTGCGCATTCAGGCTGACTTCCAGGCCGGTCTGCCGGATATCGAAGGCGATACAACCCAGCTTCGCCAGGTGATTCATAATTTGCTGGCCAATGCGCGCGATGCGGCCACCCAGGGTCAGGCGCTTGATCAGGCCTGCATTTCTGTGCAGACTAAACACATGCCTGAACAGGCGGGTGATCCCTTGTCGCGCCCGGCCGTGCGGCTTACGGTGTCCGATAACGGGCCCGGTTTTTCCCCGCAGGTTCTGGCGCGTGTGTTCGAACCTTATGTAACCACCAAGGCCAGCGGAACAGGGCTGGGTCTTGCTATAGTAAAAAAGATTGTTGAAGAGCACGGCGGTCGTATCGACATTGCCAACCAACGCGAGGGTGGGGCACGAATTTCCATCCTGCTGACACGGCTTGCCGGCTCCGTTCCGCTGGACGCCGGCGGTCAACAAAACGATAATGCCAAAAAAAGGTAGGTGACGCTTTATGGCCAGAATACTGGTTGTTGACGACGAAATCGGTATCCGCGAATTATTGTCGGAAATTCTGTACGACGAAGGGCATACCGTTGAACTCGCTGAAAACGCTGCCCAGGCCCGGGCGGCCCGACTACGCTCGCGTCCCGATCTCGTTCTGCTCGATATCTGGATGCCTGACACCGACGGCGTCAGCCTTTTGAAAGAATGGGGCTCGCAGGGTCTGCTCGATATGCCCGTCATCATGATGAGCGGCCACGCCACGGTCGATACCGCCGTCGAGGCCACACGAATCGGCGCGATCGATTTCCTTGAAAAACCCATCACGCTCCAGAAGCTCCTGAAATCGATTGCTGCGGGCCTGGCACGGCCTGTGGTCACGCCTGCCATGGCTGCAGCCGCCCGGCTGCCCGAGCGCCGTCCAGGGGCAGCCGCGCCGGCGGCTCCTGTGTCAGGCGTACCGGGTCCGGCTGTTGCCGTGCCCCAGGCGGGTGTTTTGGCCGGCGTGGCGGCGGTCGATATCCCTGATACCAACCCGTCATTGCTGGGTGGGATCTCACTCGATCAGCCGTTGCGCGAAGCGCGCGATGAATTCGAGCGTATCTATTTCGAATACCATCTGGTCCGTGAAAACCACAGCATGACCCGCGTTTCTGAAAAGACCGGTCTTGAGCGTACTCACTTGTACCGCAAGCTCAAGCAGCTGGGCATCGATTCCTCGCGCAAGAAAAACGCATCCTGATTCACCTTTAAAAAAATTATCACCGGAGACACCGTGTCAAAGTTGTTCGATTCCTTCCAGATGCGGGGGCTCAGCCTGCCCAATCGCATCGTCATTGCCCCCATGTGCCAATACTCTGCCGTCAACGGCAATGCCACCGACTGGCACATGGCCTTGTTCAATACGCTGGCCCTCAGCGGTGCCGGCCTGTATTGCATCGAGGCCACCGCCGTCAGCCCCGAGGGGCGCATCACACCGGGATGCCTGGGCTTGTGGAGCGATGAAAACGAAGAAGCATTGGCACGCGTGCTGCGCGTGGTACGCGCCGTATCCACCATTCCCATGGCCATTCAGCTGGGTCATGCCGGTCGCAAAGGTTCAAGCCAGCCGCCCTGGCAAGGCGGTCAACTGATTCTTCCTGATCAACACGGAGGGTGGTGGCCCGAAGGGCCCTCGGCCGAACCGCACAAACCCGACGAGCCCGCGCCGCGCGAACTGACGCTGGCCGATCTCGACACCCTCACCAACCGGTTCGTCCAGGCCGCCGAGCGTGCTGTGCGGCTGGGGTTCGATGCCATCGAGGTCCATGCGGCTCATGGCTACCTGTTGCATCAGTTTCTTTCCCCGATAGCCAACAAGCGTGTCGATCAGTTTGGGGGCACTCTTGAAAATCGCATGCGCTTTCCCCTGCAGGTGTTCAATGCGGTGCGTCGTGCGGTACCCGATCACATACCGGTCGGCATTCGCGTCTCGGCCACTGACTGGGTCGACGATGAACCTTCCTGGACACTCGAACAAACCATCGCGTTCGGGCACGCCATCAAGCAGGCGGGGGGCGACTGGATCGACGTTTCAAGTGCCGGCGTATCGCCGCGCCAACGCATTGCCGTCGGGCAGGGGTATCAGGTGCCTTTTGCCCAGGCCATCAAGGAGCAGGTTGGCTTGCCCACCATGGCTGTTGGCCTTATTACAGAACCGGCCCAGGCCCAGGCCATCATTGCCCAGGGTCAGGCCGACATGGTCGCCCTTGCACGAGGCATGTTGTACAACCCGCGTTGGGTCTGGCATGCCGCCGCCGAACTGGGTGAACAGGTCGATGCTCCTGTGCAGTTCTGGCGAGCCTTGCCTGCCGGCAAAAACGCCGTGTTCAGGAATGCCACGTTCGGGGCACGCTGACTCCATCTTGCCGCTGTAAAAATACGCCCTTGTTGTGGCCTGGTCGGTACAAAAATGCCAACCAGGCCTTTGCTTTGCCCGGTTTGCCGGGCAAGCCAGGTTTCCACGTAAACAAGGTTCTCGAGTGCGTCGGATGCAACGGGTGTGTGTCAGATACAACGGACAGGCTCGGTTCGGACAGACAGGCCGGTGTGTGCCTTGCCTGCGTGGCGTTTTTTCAGCGTTGGGCGCGCCCGATCGAGCCCACTGAAATGCGGGTTTCACCGCTACGGCCCTTGAACGCTGCCGACCGCCAGGCGTGCCCGTACACCACTTCAAGGGTCAGGTGCAGCGTGCCATCGGCATGGCGCTGGCTGTTCAGGGCGTTCAGCAAGCGGGTGTGCCACCCCCGGCCCGGCAGGCCCCGCCGGCGGTCGGGGTTCGGATTGCCGCCCAGCAACTTCAGATCACCCAGCAGTTTTTCCGGTTCCCGGTAGGTCAGTGTGATGATTTCCTGATCCATGACGGGATCGGCAAAGCCACGTTCCACAAGAAGGTCGCCGAAATCGTGCATGTCCACGAAAGGCAGCGTTTCGGTGTTCAGACTGGCCTGTGCAGCCGCCGCACGCAGCTCTGCCATGGACCCGGGCCCCAGACTGGAAAACATGACCAGTGCTCCGGGTTTGAGCACCCGGCGCCACGCTTCCAGCACCGCATGGGGCTCGGGGTGCCAGTGCAACGCCATGTTGGACCACACCATGTCCAGGCTTTCAGGGGGCAAGGCGGGTTCGGCCAGATCGGCCAGAACGAACTCGACCGGTGCAGCCGGTTTGTTGCGCAGACGTTGCCACAGCCCCGGTTTGGTGTGATGCCGTTCCCTGGCCACCGCGAGCAGTTCGGCGCAGTGGTCAAGCCCGGTGTAGTGCATGTCGGTGTACCGTGAGCGCAGCGGTTCGATGGCATGTCCGGCCCCGCAGCCCGCATCCAGAATCTGGCGTGGCGTGTGCCGGATGTAGCTGAGTCGCTGCAGCATGCGCTGGGCAATTTCCCCGTACAGAAATTGTGCGCCATCAAGCGGGCAACGCCGTTTGAACTGGGCGCGAACATGGCGGGAATCGATACGCAGGGCAGGTGGCTGGGACATGGGGGCAGGGAAACAGTGACAAACGTGGCACGGTGAAATGGACTGAACCCGAGCGGCGCGCTGGCTAAACGCGGCAGGGTGTGATCAGATGGGATTATGAACGATCTGTCTGTCTTGCGCGAATGGTGGCCGGGTGCCGGGCGAGCCTGGCTGTCCAGGCTCATCGACCGGGTACCCTCGGACTGCTGGCTGTGTGACACGCGCACCCGGGGCGGACACCTGTGCCCGCACTGTCATCAAAGCGTGGTGCGCTCCCGGCATTCGGCGGCGAACCGTTGCAGTCGCTGTTGCCTGCGTTTTGCTGCATCGCGCAAGTGCCCTGATTGTGCCTTTCTTGAGCCCGCTTTTGACCATGCGATTGCGGCCTTCGACTACGAGCATCCTGGCGACCTGTTGGTTGGGCAATTCAAGATGCAGCACCGGTTTATTCTTTCCAGGCCACTGGGGGCCCTGCTGGCCGGGGCTTTGCATGAACACCGCGCGATGCTGCCCACCGACCCCGTTGTGGTGCCGGTACCCGCATCCAGAGCCGCATTGCGTCAACGCGGCTTCAACCCTGCCGGCCTGCTCGGGCGCCATGTAGCGGCGGCTCTGGGTTGGCGGTACGCGCCGGGTACCGTGCGGCGCATTGATGGCCCGGCCGGTGTTATGGCCCAGAAATACCTGACACGGCAGGCGCGCATGCGCAATGTGCAGGGGCTGTTCCAGTGTGCGGCACCTGTTCAGGGGCAGCATGTGGTTGTGGTTGATGATGTCATGACCACAGGCAGTACACTGCATGCTATTGCTGTTGTGCTGAAAAACGCAGGCGCGGCGTCCGTGACGGGTGCGGTACTGGCTCGCACACCCGCCCATGATCGGCAACAACCGGCCTGAGCCATTTTGCGTCAATTAGTTCCGTAAATTGAGTCAATTTTCCTTAAAAGATCCTGCTTTTTCATGTTTCATATTGTCTTGGTGTCCCCTGAAATCCCTCCCAATACCGGTAATGTGATCCGGTTGGCCGCCAATACAGGGGCTTTTTTGCATCTGGTCAGACCCCTGGGTTTCGAACTTGACGACACCCGGCTCAAGCGGGCAGGGCTCGATTACCACGAATGGGCCAGTGTGCAGGTTCACGACAGCCTGGAACAGGCCCTTCAGATAATTGGTTCACCGCCCGCGCGCTGTTTTGCCTTCACCACGCGCGGCCAGCGCCGGCTTGGCGAAGTCACCTTTCAGCCCGGCGATGTCTTTGTCTTTGGCCGTGAAACCGCAGGCTTGTCGGATGCCGAACGCGCCGTTTTCGACCCGCAGAACTGGTTGCGCTTGCCCATGCGCCCCCAGCAGCGCAGCCTGAACCTGTCCAATGCCGTGGCCGTCACCATCTACGAAGCCTGGCGCCAGTGCGGTTACGAAGGCAGCTGCTAGCCCCCAGGAAAGCCGCGTCTGGTTTGCCAAGCGCGTTGGTCAGACGTGAACATTCACGTCATCCCGACAGCATCTGCTTCAACACGCCATCGGTGTGACTCAGACCGGAAAACAAGATGTCAGCAGTTCAAGCGAACAGCATTGCTGCGAGGTTCTGTCGGGGTGCAGGGGCGCCTCGTGTGCTTCAACACGCCATCGTTATGCCCCAGACCGGAAAACAAGGCGTCAGCAGGATGCGCGAACAGCATTGCTGCGAAGTTCTGCCGTGATGCAGGGGCGCCTCGTGTGCTTCAACCCGCCATCGTTATGCCCCAGACCGGAAAACAAGGCGTCAGCAGGATGCGCGAACAGCATTGCTGCGAGGTTCTGTCGGGGTGCAGGGGCGCATCGGGTGCTTGAGC
>JAAYGT010000175.1 GCA_012727555.1 Alcaligenaceae bacterium
ATGCTGCGCGGTGAACAGTTGACCATAACCCACGGACTCACCGGCAGCAAGCGTGCGCACACTGATCAATTCAGCGGCAAGCGTCATGGCCGGCTGCAACCCGAAACCTGCCGCCGGTTGTTCGGCAAACGGCGAAGCGCCGTACAGACACACGCCGGGACGAACCCACTGGATACGCTCGGGAGGCACGGAAAGAAAGAAATCCGTGTTCAGTGTGGCGGCGGAATTGCACAGGCTGAACCCGCCCGGCACGGGTGCGGCCCAGGCCAGGAAGCGATCACGCTGCAGGGCCGTGAAAACGGGATCACCATCGGCATTGGCAAAATGGGTAAGCGCGCCGTGCACCTGAATACAACCACGGTGTTCAAGATCGCGCAAACGCTGCAGCACAGCGGGTACCTGATCGGGACTGAAGCCCAGCCGATGCATGCCTGTGTCAATTTTGACCCAGACAGGGATCGGTTTTTCAGGTCGGGCTTGCTGCAACAGGGCGATCTGTTCATCGGTGTGAATCACGCTGGTGACGCGATGGTGATCGAGCACGGGGATATCCGATGACTGGAAAAAACCCTCAAGCAAGAGCAGCGGGCGGGTCCAGCCCAGCTCACGACACCGTACCACTTCTTCGAGGTCGAGCATGGCCAGGCCATCGGCCCGGGCAAATGCCGAGACGGCAGTATCGATGCCATGCCCGTAGGCACGAGCCTTGATGACACCCCAGATGAACGGACACACGCGCCCTGCACGGGCAGCTGCGGTCTGGAGCCGTTCGGCGACAACATTCAGATTGTGACTCAGTGCGCCGGCATGAATGGTCACTGAAAGAGGGCGTGGCATGACTTCTCCTGGATGGAATTGCGAAGTCTAAACCACTTCAGGCCCAGCGTTAAGAGACCGTTGCAATTGAGCGCGGACGCCAGCGTCACACCCTGTTCAGCCGGCTGTCATATACTCAGCGGCTATGTCAGTCGATCACTATGAAAACTTTCCGGTTGCTTCCTTTTTGCTGCCTGCCCGCCTGCGTCCGGCCGTGCAGGTGATCTACCGTTTTGCACGCACCGCCGATGATATCGCCGACGAGGGCGAGGCCACGGCGGCTGAGCGGCGTGCGGCCCTGCAAGCCTGGCAATCCAGCCTGAAGGCTCTGGAGGCCGGCGACCTTAAACGCCTGAAACATGACAGCCCGGATCCGGAACTATTCATGCAGCTGAAACACGTTGTTGAAGCACACGCTCTCCCCTGGCAGCCCTTTTACGATCTGCTCTCGGCATTCGAACAGGATGTCACGGTACACCGGTACGCCGATGACACCGAACTGCTCGATTACTGCCGCCGCTCGGCCAATCCGGTCGGTGCCCTGATGCTGCACCTTTACGAAGCAGCCACACCGGAAAACCTGGCCTTGTCCGATGCCATTTGCACGGGGTTGCAACTGGTCAACTTCTGGCAAGACGTTGCCATCGACTGGCACAAGGGTCGCGTCTACCTGCCACAGCAGGCACTGAACATGCATGGCCTGGTCAACGACGACCTGAACAGCCCCAACCAACTGGTGCGCTCTGCTGCGTGGCAGACACTGATGCGCCAGCAGGTGGCACAGGCACGCGGTTTGTTGCTGCACGGTGCGCCGCTGGCCTGTATACTGCCCGGCCGTATCGGCCTTGAGCTGCGCCTTGTCGTGCTGGGTGGCCTGCGCATCCTCGAAAAGCTCGATGCTGTTGATTATGATGTATTCACGCAACGCCCCACGCTGAATAAAACTGACTGGATTCTTTTGCCGGCGCGCAGCCTTGCCTATGCCCGAACCGTGCGCACGCTGCGTGCCGATGCCCCCCCTTTGCCCCGCTGAGCCATGACCCCAGACGACTACTGCCAGAACAAAGCCACGCGCAGTGGCTCCAGTTTTTACTATGCCTTTCTTTTTCTTCCTCCTGAACGTCGGCGGGCCATCACGGCACTGTATGCGTTTTGCCGGGAAGTGGACGATGTGGTTGATGAAATCCTGGAATCTTCGGTGGCGCGCATGAAACTGGTCTGGTGGCGCAACCAGGTGGAATTGCTGTACCAGGGTAAGGCCGAACACCCTGTCATGCAGGCGCTTGCGCCGCACATCCACGCTTTCGGGCTCCAGGAAGACCAGTTCTACGCCATCATCGAAGGCATGGAAATGGACCTGGATCGCAACCGTTACGAAAACTGGGAAAGCCTGCGGCGCTATTGCTGGCATGTGGCCGGGGTCGTGGGGGAACTGTCGGCGGCCATTTTTGGCTACAGCCAACCCGAAACACGCACATACGCCGTCAACCTGGGCCTGGCGTTCCAGATGACCAACATCATCCGCGATGTCGGTGATGACGCCCGGCGCGGGCGCATTTATCTGCCCCTTGATGAACTTGAACATCACGGCGTGACCGAACAGGAACTCTTTGAAGCCACCCATTCCGACCGCTTCGAGGCTCTGATGCAGGCACAAACCGAACGGGCCCGCACTTTGTACCGTGACGCCATGCGGGCCCTGCCCGAGGCAGATCGTCGAGCCCAAAGACCCGGCCTCATGATGGCAGCCATCTACAACACCCTTCTTGAGGAAATTGTCGACGAACGCTGGCGCGTTCTTGACCAGCGTATCAGCCTGACGCCCATCCGCAAGTTCTGGCTGGCCTGGAAAGTATGGGTGGGCGGCGGCCGCAGTCTGGTCAGACGCCTGTCAAAATGACCGTTGCCGTCATCGGTGCCGGCTGGGCCGGTCTGGCCGCTGCAGTTACCCTGCATCAAAAAGGGGTAGCCACCCACGTCTTCGAGGCAGCCCCCCGCCCCGGTGGTCGGGCCAGAACCGTGGACTGGCCGGCATCCGCACACACACCCGACAACCGCCTGATCACCGACAACGGACAGCATATTCTGCTGGGTGCCTACACCGCCACCCTTGACCTGATGCGCGCGCTGGGGCGTGACCCTGACACGTGCTTTCTGGGGTATCCGCTCAGCCTCGAACATGCCCGGGGCAGTTTCGCACTGAACGCCCTGCCCTTGCCAGCCCCGCTGCACCTGCTGGCCGGCCTTCTGCGCGCCCGCGGCCTGAACGGGCGCGAACGCCTGGCACTGCTACGGCAGCTGTCCAGCGTTCGAGCCATCGCGAACGGACGGCCGCTACCTGCAGGCCTGGAAACCGTGCAGGCCTGGCTGGTTCATGGGCATCAACCGGAAACGCTGATTCAGGGATTCTGGGCACCGTTGTGTGTGGCCGCCATGAACACGGCAGCCCACGAAGCCTGCACGCGACTATTTTCCCGGGTACTGGCAGACAGCCTGACCGGTCCCGCATCGGCCTCAAGAATCCTGATACCGCGCCGGCCTCTGGGCGAGCTCTGGTGCGATACAGCCATTAAAGCACTGTCACAAGAAAACGGCGCGAGCCGGTTTTACCCCGGCACGCCGGTACGCGGGCTGACCCGCCAGGCCGATGGCACATTCTGCATCCACACAACCAGACACGCCACCGATACGGCACCCGCAAAAACATCTGGCTACAGCGCGGTGATCGTGGCTACGCCCCCACGCCAGGCTCTACGCCTGCTGGCAAATTTACCTGACCCACCCCCTGCAGCCAATGCTGCAGCCGAACAGGCTGAAACCGCTCGAAGCCCCGGTGCATTACGACGCTGTCTGGAACACTTCGAGTACCGCCCGATTGCAACACTGACCCTGCTGCTGGATCAGCCCTGGAACGACCCTGCCCCCATGCTGATGCTGCACGAAGACCACGCCGCCGGGTTCAGGGGCCAATGGGTTTTCAATCACAGGCACTATGACGGCCAGTCGCGTCTTTCGGTCGTGATCAGTGATGCGACACACACCAGCCACCTTGACGGCGAGGCCCTGGCCCGGGCCGTGATTGCTCAACTGCAGGCACAAACGAGCACACGTGCCCCCCTGCCGCGTATCGTGGCACACAAATTGATTATTGAAAAACGGGCTACCTTTGCGGCCGTACCCGGCCTGGTACGCCCGGCGAACATAACACCCTGGCCGGGCATTCTGGTGGCCGGCGACTGGACAGACACGGGGTATCCCGCAGTGCTTGAAGGTGCTGTGCGCAGCGGCCTGGCAGCCGCGCGGCACGTGCTGGATCACAGGACTCAGCCTTTGGGCACGCCCTGAACCACCATGAAACCCAGCGTGGTCAGGCCGATCGAACCGGACACGCTCAACCCCATGTAGCCAAACGCCAGACCGGTTTGCCCACGCTCAAGCAGCCCGAACGTTTCGGCCGAAAACGTGGAAAACGTAGTAAGCCCTCCCAGGAAGCCTGTCATGAGCATGAGACGAAGCCATGACGGAAGCTCGGGGAACCACGACAAGACGCCGAGCAACACGCCGATCAGCCAGGCACCAAGAAAGTTGGCGGCCAGCGTACCCCAGGGTAATAACCAATGGGGGTTGTTCAGCCAGGCGCCAAGCCACCATCGCAATACGGCCCCGGCCGAAGCCCCCACCGAAATGGCCAGCAGATTGACCCAGTTGAACATGGCGCCCCTTTCAAACCGGAAGGTTGGCCGGAGGAATACGGCCTGCACAGCATTCCGGCATGTGTTTAAACAGGTGCATGCTGCTCAAGGTAGGCGCGTATGGCATCCACAGAGCACTCAAGCACCTGGACCTTCTGGGGCAGCGAGGCCAGGTCTTGCAAATGAGCAGGAACCGGCGCATCGTGACCTGTGGCTTCGCGGATGGTTTCACCAAACTTGGCGGGCAAGGCGGTTTCAAGCACCAGCATCGGAACCCCGGGCTCGACGTACTGACGCGCCACCTTGACGCCATCGGCGGTATGCGGGTCGATGAGCACGCCGGTTTCCTGCTGCACCGCACGGATGGTGGCCAGGCGGTCGGCATGCGTACTGACCCCGGCCTGGAAACCGTAACGGTCTTCGAACAAGGGTTTGAGTGCAGAAAGATCGAAATAGCCTTGCTCGGCCAGTTGCTGCCAACAGGCCCTGACACGCTGCGGATCACGATCAAGAAGATCGAACACGAAACGCTCGAAGTTCGATGCCTTGGAGATGTCCATGGATGGACTGGATGTAGCATGCGTATTGGCTGCCGTACGCGGACGATAAACCCCCGTGCGGAAGAATTCTTCAAGCACGTTGTTTTCGTTGGTGGCCAGTACCAGACGACGGATGGGCACACCCATTTGCCGGGCGATATGCCCTGCCAGGATATTGCCGAAATTGCCGGAGGGTACTGTGAACGATACAGGTTGCTCAGGACCCGAAGTGGCGCGCAACCAGCCCCAGACGTAATACACCACCTGGGCAGCAATACGGGCCCAGTTGATGGAGTTGACGGCACCGAGGTGGTACTTTGACTTGAATTCGAGGTCGCCGGCAAGGGCTTTCACGATATCCTGGCAGTCATCGAACACCCCTTTGACGGCCAGATTGTGAATATTGGCGTCTTGCAGCGAATACATTTGAGCGCGCTGGAAGTCGCTCATGCGGCCATGCGGCGACAGCATGAACACACTGACCCCGCGCTTGCCACGCAAGGCATATTCAGCCGCCGAACCGGTATCGCCCGAGGTAGCGCCCAGGATATTGAGCGTTGATTTGCGCTGGTCGAGCACGTATTCAAACACCTGCCCCAGAAACTGCATGGCCATGTCTTTGAAAGCCAGCGTGGGCCCTTCTGACAGCCCCAGCAAGGCAAGACCGTTGTTCAGTGGCTTGAGCGGCACAATGGCGTCGGAACCGAACACGGCTGGCTGGTAGGCCGCATGGGTAAGGCGGTCGAGGTCGGCACGCGGGATGTCGTCGATGAAAAGCGACAGAACTTCGGTGGCAAGATCAGCATAGCTGAGTGAGCGCCAGGCTTCGAGAATTTCCGGGGACAGGCGCGGAAACGATTCGGGCATGGCCAAACCACCATCGGGCGCCAGCCCTTCCAGCAGGATATCGGCAAAACCTTGCGGCGGCATGCCGCCGCGGGTGGATACATACTTCATTGCAGATTCTCCACACGCAGGCGCGTGACTTTCGACTGCACGAAAGGCTGGGCGCTGATGCGTTCAATGGCCTGATCGACTGCCCCTTCACGCGCCTGGTGCAACAGGAAAATGATGGAAGCCTGATTGGGGCCGCTGGGATCCTGGAACATGGAACCGATGGAAATGCCGGCGTCAGCCAGAATGCGGGCGACATCGGCCAGCACACCGGGGCGATCAGCAACACGCATGCGCAGGTAGTATGACGACTGGATTTCGGAAGCCGGCAGGATGGGGATATCTTTGACGGCATCGGGCTGGAACGCCAGGTGCGGTACGCGATGCAGAGGATCGGCCGTTTCAAGACGGGTGACATCGACCAGATCGGCCACCACGGCCGAGGCCGTGGGCAGCTCGCCGGCACCCTGGCCATAATACAGCGTGGGGCCAACGGCATCGCCCTTGACCAGAACGGCATTCATTGCGCCTTCCACATTGGCAATAAGATGCCCCTTGGGAACCAGCGTAGGATGAACACGCAATTCAATACCATTTTCAGTGCGCCGGGTAATACCCAGCAACTTGATGCGGTAACCGAGGCGCTCTGCGTGGGCGATATCTTCGGATTCAAGGCCCGAAATACCCTCGATATGCGCCTTGTCGAACTGAACCGGAATACCAAATGCCAAAGAAGCAAGCAGCGTCAGTTTGTGCGCGGCATCAACGCCTTCGATATCGAAGGTGGGATCCGCTTCAGCATAACCCAGACGCTGGGCTTCAGCCAGGACCTGCTCGAAAGGTAGGCCACGGTCGCGCATTTCAGAGAGAATGAAGTTGGTGGTGCCGTTGATGATGCCCGCGATCCATTCGATGCGGTTGGCCGTGAGGCCTTCGCGAATGGCTTTGATGATGGGAATGCCGCCGGCTACGGCGGCCTCGAAGGCGACCATCACACCCTTGCGACGGGCCGCCTCGAAAATTTCATTACCATGCTTGGCCAGCAACGCCTTGTTGGCCGTAACAACATGCTTGCCCTGTTCGATGGCTTCCATGATGAACTGGCGTGCAACGGTATCGCCCCCGATCAGTTCAACGACGATGTCGATTTCAGGGTTACGCACGATGTCCATGCCATCGCGGGTGATCAGGGCGGTATCGCCGACCAGTTCGCGAGCACGGTCAGGGTCGAGTGTTGAAACCGCCACGACCTCGATGCGACGACCCGCGCGACGGGCAATTTCTTCAGCGTTCCGGCTGAGCACCTTCCAGGTACCCCCGCCCACAACACCCAGACCCAGCAAACCTACTTTAATGGTATTCATTTGATCAATCCATCCTTGCGGAACATATCTTTGATGCCGCGCACCGCCTGGCGGGTACGCTGTTCGTTTTCGATCAGTGCAAAGCGCACGTAGTTGTCACCGTATTCGCCGAAACCGATACCCGGCGACACGGCCACCTTGGCATCGGCCAGCAAGCGCTTGGAGAATTCAAGCGAACCCAGTTTTTCATAGGGTTCCGGAATTTTTGCCCAGATGTACATGGAGGCTTTGGGGATATCGACCATCCAGCCGGCTTCATGCAGGCCCTTGGCAAGGACATCGCGACGGTTACGGTATTGCTCGCAGACTTGCTGCACGCAATCTTGCGGGCCTTCAAGCGCGGCAATGGACGCCACCTGAATGGGCGTGAAGGTGCCGTAGTCGTGGTAGCTTTTGATGCGAGCCAGGGCGTTGACCAGTTCACGGTTCCCCACCATGAAGCCCACACGCCAGCCGGCCATGTTGTAGCTTTTGCTCATGGTGAAAAATTCAACGGCGACATCGCGCGCGCCTGGAACCTGCATGATGGACGGCGCCACATAGCCATCGAAGGTGATGTCGGCGTAGGCCAGATCGTGAACCACCAGGATGTTGTGTTCTTTCGCCAACGCAATAATGCGTTCGAAGAACGACAGTTCCACGCACTGTGCCGTTGGGTTGCTGGGGAACCCCAGGATCATCATTTTGGGCTTGGGAATGGTTTCACGCACGGCCCGCTCGATTTCCTCGAAGAAATCAATGCCAGGTGTCATGGGAACCGACCGGATATTTGCGCCTGCAATGACCGCCCCGTAAATATGGATGGGATAGCTGGGATTAGGCACCAGCACCGTGTCACCGCGGTCGAGCGTTGCCAGCATCAGGTGAGCCAGACCTTCCTTCGAGCCAATCGTGACGATGGCTTCGGAATCGGGGTCGATCTGAACATTGAAACGGCGCTCGTACCAGCCTGCAATGGCCTTGCGCAGACGCGGAATACCCTTGGAGACGGAATAACCGTGGGTATTTTCGCGGGTGGCGGCCTCTACCAGCTTGTCGACGATATGCTTGGGGGTTGGCCCGTCGGGATTGCCCATGGACATATCGATAATGTCCTCGCCCCGTCGGCGCGCCGCCATCTTGAGCTCACCGGTAATATTGAAAACATAAGGCGGCAGACGCTCGATGCGCGGGAAGTTCGTCATGGTGGTCCTTGAATGACAAATGAAGATCCGGAATAACCGATAAGTTTATCCTATACAAGACCCCTCAAGCGACAAGGAACGATGAAGAAGTTTGCGCTATCATCGGACTCATTGATGGAGTTTTCACGTGCAACTGCAAAGCGAATTGAATCCGGCCTTGAATACGGTCACGGCCTACGGTCCCGACTACATAGAAATCAATGCGGTCACGTATCGGCACGCGGTCTATTTCGGCCCCGAGGGCCCGGTACACACCTGGCAGGTTGAACATCTGGCCGACATCACGGCGGCAGCGCTGCATCAGGTGGCCGGACTTCACGAAGCCATGTCTGCCGATCCCATGGCGTTTCTGAATGAAGGCACCACACCTGTGCGTCCTGCCAATGCACCCGAGGTCATGCTGGTGGGCACCGGTTCACGCCAGCATCTTTTACCGATTCACCTGACCAAAACATTGCTTGCCATGGGAATCGGTGTCGAGGCCATGAGCACCGAAGCAGCAGCACGCACCTACAATATCCTCATGTCTGAGGGGCGCCGTGTCGTGGTGGCGCTTTTACCCAACAAGGAAGTCGAATGAGCGAACTTGTAACCGGCCAAACCGTACCTGACTTTACCGCGCCCGCCACCAGCGGTGATTTCACCCTGAACACCTGGCGTGGTCGCACACTTGTGCTTTTTTTCTACCCCAAAGACAACACACCGGGCTGCACCACCGAAGCCCAAGGTTTTCGTGACCACATCACTGCTTTCGAACAGGCAGGCTGTCAGGTTGTGGGCATTTCGCGCGACTCTCTCAAATCGCACACAAACTTCATCCAGAAACACGAACTGCCTTTCCCCCTGATCGCCGACACCGATGAAGCCGTATGCCAGTTGTTTGGCGTCATCAAGATGAAAAACATGTACGGTAAACAGGTCAGGGGCATCGAGCGCAGCACATTTGTCATTGATGCCCAGGGCGTGCTGCAGCACGCATGGCGAGGCGTGAAAGTGCCAGGCCACGTTGAAACCGTGCTGAATGCTGTTCGCGAACTCGCCTGATTTTATTGACGATCTGCCTGCAGGAATGCTCGCAGGCACCTGAAACATTTTCCGCTCCCGGAGCCCGACTTTATGCCGCTACCCAAGTTACCGACCCGCATGGGTGACAAGGTTTCTTCCGATGCCCTCCTGAACAAGGCACCCACCCTGTCGGAAACCCCGGCTGCCGAGCCCGACAAGCCCGCCGGCCGGGCGGCTGCCAAACGCAGCCCACGAAAAACGGCGGCTCTGCTGCAGGCACCTGCAAGCCGCCCTGTGGTTGCGGCCCCTGCCGCCCAGGAAAACCTGCCTGCCCAGGCGCGCACTGCGCACGATGCCCCAAAGGCAGACCCCGTGCTGCAAGCAACGACAGAACCACGCGCAGGGGAACCGCCGGCACCTGCGGTTGCGAAAGCACGCACCGGAAAAGAAAGCCCCACGGCAAACCAAGCCCCCCCGAACGAAAACGGCAAACGCACACGCACCAAACGCCAGAGCATTCCGGTGGAGCGCCGCAAGTTCTTCGTCCTCGACACCAACGTACTGCTGCACGACTCGAATTCGTTGTTCCGCTTCGAAGAGCACGACATCTTCCTGCCCATGATCGTTCTCGAAGAACTGGATCACCAGAAAAAAGGCATGTCGGAAGTGGCGCGCAACGCACGCCAGGTCAGCCGCTACCTGGATGGTCTGGCACAAAATCCCCATGCCTTTGAAAAAGGGGTGGCGCTTGACGCGCTGGGTCACCAGGAAGCCTCGGGCACCCTGCACTTCCAGACCCAGGCACTGCAAGCCACCTTGAGCATCGAACTACCGCTGGGCAAAGCCGACAACGCCATTCTTCATGTGGTGCAGGCCCTGCAGGCACAACATCCTGACCGCAGCGTCATTCTGGTCTCCAAAGACATCAACATGCGGCTCAAGGCGCGTGCGCTGGGGTTGCAGGCCGAAGACTACCTGAACGATCACGTCATCGACGACTCCGACCTGCTCTACGACGGCGTCATGCCGCTGCCCGCCAATTTCTGGACCAAGCACGGCAAAGACGTTGAATCCTGGCAACAGTCGGGCACCACGTATTACCGGGTTCGCGGGCCTCTGTGCACCGGCTTCATCGTCAATCAGTTCCTGTATTTTGAAGGGGACATGCCCTTCCAGGCCCAGGTGCGCGAAGTCAGCGGCCGCAGTGCCATACTGGCCACATTGCGCGACTACAGCCATGCCAAGAACAACGTATGGGGGATCACGGCACGTAATCGTGAACAGAACTTTGCCCTGAACCTGCTCATGAACCCCGACATCGATTTCGTGTCACTGCTGGGTCAGGCAGGCACCGGTAAAACACTGCTGGCCCTGGCAGCGGCACTGACACAAACCATCGAAACCAAGCGCTACAGCGAAATCATCATCACCCGGGCAACCGTGCCTGTAGGTGATGAAATCGGCTTCCTGCCCGGCACCGAAGAAGAGAAAATGCTGCCCTGGATGGGGGCCCTGGAAGACAACCTGGAAGTGCTTCATCTGGGGGGCTCCATGGCTACAATCACCGGCGGCACCGGTGTTGAACCGGGCCGTAACGCCACCATGGAACTGATCCGCTCCCGCATCAAGGTCAAATCCATGAGCTTCATGCGGGGCCGCACCTTCCTGAACAAGATTCTGATCATCGACGAAGCCCAGAACCTGACCCCAAAACAGATGAAAACCCTGGTCACACGGGCCGGCCCCGGCACCAAGATCATCTGCCTGGGCAATATTGCCCAAATCGACACCCCCTACCTGACCGAAGGCAGTTCCGGCCTGACCTACGTGGTCGATCGTTTCAAAGGCTGGCCCCATGCCGGGCATGTCACCCTGCAACGTGGTGAACGCTCGCGTCTGGCTGACTACGCCAGCGAGGCTCTCTGATGTCACTGCATGCCCACGGCGCCAGCACCGGCACACCGGCCGCGTCAGCCACCTGCCCTGTTGGCATCACGTTGGGCGATGCAGCCGGCATTGGCCCGGAAATCGTGACCAAACTGTTTGCCCAAGGCCTGCCCTGGCCGGCCGTGGTGTATGGGGATGCCGGCATTCTGGAACGTACCGTACGCGCGCTGGGCCTGCAGCCCACCCTGCGAGTTCAGGCGCACCTTCATCCGCCCCCCCATCTGCTTCCCTCATCCGTTGGCGGGGTCATTCATGTTCTGAACCGGTGGCAGCCTTTGCCCACCGACCTGAAAACAGGGCTCGTACAGGAAGCTGCAGGTCGGGGTGCCTACGAATACCTGTGCCATGCCACCGACGACGCCCTGGCTGGCAAACTGCGGGCCATTGTCACAGCGCCGCTGCACAAGAAAGCCATGCAGGCGGCCGGCATTACGCAACCCGGACACACTGAAATCCTGGCTGAACGCAGCGGCGCTGCGCAGGTAGCCATGATGCTGGCGAACCGGGAACTGCGAGTCATTCTGGTAACCATCCACCTCCCGCTGGCCCAGGTAAGCCGCCAGATCACCTTTGAAAACGAACTGAACACGATACGACTGGCCCATCGAGCCTGCCGGCAAGCCGGCATCACGCACCCCCGGGTGGCCGTAGCCGGCCTGAACCCGCATGCCGGGGAACAGGGCCAATTTGGTCGAGAGGAAATCGAAATCATCGAACCCGCCATACGGCAGGCTCGCCAGGAAAACATTGACGCCAGCGGCCCCTGGCCAGGGGACACCATCTTCATGCGGGCACGCCGTGGCGAATTCGACATTGTGGTGGCCCAGTACCACGACCAGGGCCTGATACCCGTAAAGTACTTGGGCGTGGATGAAGGCGTGAACGTAACAGTGGGACTACCCTTCGTGCGCACCAGTGTCGATCACGGCACGGCATTCGACATTGCCGGACATAACAAGGCCGACCCCGGTTCTCTGCGGGCGGCCTTCAACATGGCGCTTGAACTGACACACACTTGAAAGAACGACACGAGGCCTGTGTGAAATCAGTAGCACTGCCCTGAGGTGTTGTCGGGGTGCGGGAGCGCTCCCGCACCCCGACAACACCGGCAAAGCATACCCACACCCCAGGCAAGAACACCCGCCAAACAGCTGAACCACCAGTCGCAGACTGGTTATTCCCCCTCGAGGAAACTCTTGAGTTTGTCGGCGCGACTGGGGTGACGCAGTTTGCGCAAAGCCTTGGCCTCGATCTGGCGAATGCGTTCACGCGTGACATCGAACTGTTTGCCGACCTCTTCCAGGGTTTGGTCTGTGCTCATTTCAATACCGAAGCGCATGCGCAGCACCTTGGCTTCACGCGGGGTAAGCGAATCGAGCACTTCCTTGACCACATCGCGCATGGAACCATGCAAGGCAGACTCTGCCGGCGACAGCGTACCGGTATCCTCGATGAAGTCGCCCAGATGGGAGTCGTCATCATCGCCGATGGGCGTTTCCATGGAAATGGGTTCCTTGGCGATTTTGAGGATCTTGCGCACCTTGTCTTCGGGCATGTCCATTTTCTGGGCCAGAGTGGCAGGATCGGGCTCGGCGCCGGTTTCCTGCAAAATCTGGCGATTGATACGATTCATTTTGTTGATCGTTTCAATCATGTGTACCGGAATACGAATGGTGCGTGCCTGGTCTGCAATCGACCGCGTGATCGCCTGACGAATCCACCAGGTGGCATACGTAGAGAACTTGTAGCCACGGCGATACTCGAACTTGTCGACTGCTTTCATAAGACCAATGTTGCCTTCCTGAATGAGATCAAGGAATTGCAGGCCACGGTTGGTGTATTTCTTGGCAATCGAAATAACCAGACGCAGGTTGGCTTCAGTCATTTCGCGCTTGGCCTTGCGTGCCTTGGCCTCGCCTGTGGCCATGCGCTTGTTGACATCTTTCAGGTCTTTCAGGGGCAGCACCACGCTGGACTGCAACGCAATCAACTTTTGCTGGATCTCATGCACGGCAGGCACATGGCGCTCCAGCGTTTCCGAATACGCATGGCCGGCGGCCACTTCAGCGAGAACCCAGTTCAGATTGGTTTCATTGCCGGGGAAAGCCTTGATGAAATGCGCACGCGGCATACCGGCGCGATCAACGCAAGCGTGCAGGATGGCACGCTCGTGCTTGCGCACCTCGGCCACTTGTTCACGCAGGGTATCAGCCAGCTTTTCAACCATTTTTGCGGTAAAACGGATGCCCATGAGTTCGTTCAGGATCGCTTCCTGAGCCTGGGCGTATTCAGGTGCCTGGTAACCTTCGCTCTCGAAGGCTTTGCGCATCTTGCCGAACCAGTCGCCAATGGCATCGAATTTCTTGAGCGACTTGGTGCGCAGGTATTCGAGCTGCTTGCTGCTCATGCCACCTGCAGGACCATCTTCGCTTTCATCGCTGTCAACGGAAACACCGGCACCTGCGTATTCCTCACCTTCCTGGTCGATCAGGCCATCGACGATCTCATCGATCTCGATGGTGCCATCACGAACGCGCTCAACGTGCTGGAGAATTTCATTGACCGTGGTCGGGCAGGCGGCAATGGCCATGACCATGTGCTTCAGGCCGTCTTCGATACGCTTGGCGATTTCAATTTCGCCCTCGCGGGTGAGCAGCTCGACGGACCCCATTTCGCGCATGTACATACGAACCGGATCGGTCGTACGGCCAAAATCGGAGTCAACCGTGGTCAGTGCCGCTTCCGCTTCATCTTCCACGTCGTCGTCGCTGGCAGCCACCGGTGCGTTATCGCTCATGAGCAGCGTTTCAGCATCGGGCGCCTGATCGTAGACGGCGATCCCCATATCGCTGAAGGTGCTGATAATGCCGTCGATGGCTTCAGCATCGACCAGATCATCGGGCAGATGATCGTTGATTTCACCGTAGGTCAGGTAACCACGCTCTTTACCGAGCTTGATCAACACTTTAAGGCGATTGCGGCGCGCCTCTTGTTCCTCGGGGGTCAGTTGGCCACGCGCTGGAATGTCTTTTTCGCCTTTACCGCGTTTGGCACCCCGTTTGGGCATGGGCTTGAAATCAGGAATGATTTCAACATCGCCGGTGTCGTCGTCGTTGAAATCAACCGTGTCGTTATTTGCATTCTTGGCGGGGCGTCCGGGACGGCGTCCGCTGGGCACGGCGCGCGAAGCAGCCGTTTTGGCTGCCGGTTTGTCGGCGGTTTTGGCCGCTGTTTTACGGGCGGTTGTCTTGCGCGCCGTTTTGGCAGCCGCCTTGGTTTCGGTACCCGCAGCATCCGATCTGGCTGCCTTGACGGCTACCGTTTTCTTGTCGGTGGTTTTGCTGGTGGCAGCGAGTGTTCTGGTCTTTTTGACTGTGTCATCAGATACCAGGGGGGTTTTGCCAGTCGATTGGGTCATAGTCGCTTCCGTGAATGCAAACGCACGCCCGATTCCACGATGAACGGGGCGTGATGCAAGAGCAAAAATGGTTGTACACCACCCGTGAATACCGCCCGAGGCCCCAGAAACGAACTATTCGCATGCATAATCATGTATTTCCCTGCTATTTTGGCAAAGGGACACCCTGGCGAACAATTACAAAATCAGTGGCTACAGCGCTGCGCAAACACAAGCCTTGTGCAAACCTTTGATTATACTGCAGTTAACGCATGCCTATACCAGCTATGAGCGCCATGCGTCGGGAAAGTTCCTGATAACGTACTTTCGAAGCCTCATCGGTCAGGCCTGATGCGATCAAGTCGGATTGCTCGGCCTTGATGGCTTCCAGCTCGATGCGCCTGAGCGCATCACTCCATTCGGCCTCTGGATCAGGCAGGTCGTCCTGCCCCATCAACTCGCGAGCCAAGGGCTGCAAAACCTCGTGCAGTTCGGAACCGGACTCGGCAGCCTGCAACAACGCACCCGCATGCCCGGCACCACTGGCGTTGATCAGGGTAATGAGATCCTTGACAAGAACCATATGCGGGCCATGTTCCAGAATTTCAAGCTCCTGGTCACCCAGCCCGGTAACCAACCCCGGATGAGCGAACAAAAGCCTGAGCACCCGCTTGGCCATGGGGGTGACAGACCGTGCAGCCCCCCGGGGGGCTACCATGGTTGCCGCTGTACGAGCCTTGCCCTGGCCCTTGCCCCCCCAGGCACCACGCGCATTGTGCTGCCCCCCGGACCCGAAGCTGCGCGCTTCATCACTGCCTTGCCGGGCAAAACGAGTGCGAGACACACCGGCGTAAGGGGCATCATGAGGGCGCGCAGCATACGCGCCCTGCGGATCATCAACGGGCGAAAAATACCCTGAATCGGCAGGCATAGCATATAGATCGGGCACAGGAGCAGAGCCCGCAAACGCATACTCATCAAAGCCGGCATCTGGATCAGTGTCGCCGTGATGAGCATAAGCCCCCTGGACCAGGGAGTCGAACTCCGGATCATACCCGTCTGCATCATGCGATTGTTCCGAAGCCCGCGAACCGGCAGCTGCGCTGCCACGACGCTCGGCATCGGCCACTGAAGCCACCCGCGCATCAGGCGACGAGGCCAATGTAACCCGTGATGAATAGCCTTTCCCCTGAATCGCGCTGACAGGCACCAGGCCATCAGCCTGGGGCTGCCGAGCCAGTTCGGCATCAACCGCAGAAACAGGCGATGGCACCGCACGCGCCAAAAGCCCCGATAATTCCTCCGGGGTGAGCAAAACCATACGGGCAAATTCGCGCTCGATCTGCACCCGCAATGCCGACTCAGGCAACTGGGCCAGCAAAGGTGCGGCCTCGTGCACACACGCTGCACGCCCCTCCGCCTCGCCCATCGGGTGGCGCGAAGCAAGCTCTTCAAGCAGGAAGCGCGACAACGGCATGGCCTCATCAACCGTTGCACGAAATGCCTCGATACCCAGTTCACGCACGTAGGAATCAGGATCGTGCGCTGCCGGCAAAAACAAAAAACGCATGGAGACATCGTCGCGAACCAGCGGCAAGCATGTGACAAGCGCTTTCCAGGCCGCACGACGACCGGCCGCATCGCCATCGAAACTGAATACAATGCGCGATGAGGCGCGAATCAGTTTCTGGACATGATGCGGCGTGGTCGCGGTTCCAAGCGTTGCCACCGCATTGAACAAACCATGCTGTGCCAGACCAACGACATCCATATAGCCCTCGACAACGAGGACAAAACCTTCTTTGCGGATACCGGTGCGCCCTTCCCAGAGCCCATAAAGCTCATGCCCCTTGGAAAACAAAGGCGTTTCGGGCGAATTCAGGTATTTGGGTTCGCCTTTGCCGACAATGCGCCCGCCAAAGCCAATAAGCTTGCCACGGCTGTTGCGAATGGGGAACATGATGCGCTCGCGAAACCGGTCGTAGCGACGACCATCTTCGGACGCAATGACCAGACCGCACTCGACCAGCAACGGGTCTTCATAGTCGGAAAATACCTGAGCAAGGCCTCGACGATCCGTACCCGACCACCCCAGGCCAAACAACGCCGCCGTTTGACCTGTCAGCCCACGCTGCTTCAAGTAGTTTATTGCGTGCTCGGAACCCTTGAGTAACCGTACATAGTGTGCCTGGGCCGCATCGAGCAATTGCTGATGACGCGAAACTTCTTCACGCCGCCTGCGATCTGCCTGGGTTTGTCGCGGTGAACGGATTTCCTGAGGCACACTGAGACCTACACTGGAGGCCAATGTACGCACAGCTTCGGGAAAGGACGCGCCCGTATGCTCGATCAGAAAGGTGATGGCCGTACCATGGGCACCACAACCGAAACAGTGATAAAACTGTTTGGCAGGACTGACAGTAAAAGACGGGGATTTTTCGTTGTGGAAGGGACACAGGCCAAGCAAGTTGGCCCCACCCTTGCGCAAATTGACATAGCGACCAACGACATCGGTGATATCAACACGCGCCAACAATTCCTGAACGAAGGATTCAGGTATCATGAACAGAACCCCCGCCAGGTAGCAAGGGGTTTGCCACGGCTATGATCAGTACAGGCGGGGAGGCAGTTGCTGGCTGCGAATACGCTTGTAGTGACGCTTGACGGCAGCAGCGTGCTTGCGCTTGCGCTCGGCCGTGGGTTTTTCATAGAATTCGCGCGAACGCAGTTCGGTCAGAAGGCCGATTTTTTCAATTGTGCGCTTGAAGCGACGCAAAGCGGCTTCAAAGGGCTCGTTTTCTTTCAGACGAACGGTAGGCATGTAATGGCAAGTCTCAGGTTAAATTGGAACAATAAAAACAAAGATTAGCTTGCGATTCTAGCACGGAAAGCGGTTCATTGGCCACCAATGATTGAAACCCGGGCAATTACCCGGGTTTTTCACAAACGGAACGCTTCGTGCAAATAACCACAAACCCGTGATGCCAGCCATGAAATACCCACGGAGCATCAAATACGGATCAGCGCGAACCCTTGTGAATCCAGGTTTCGAGCTGATGCGGACGCAGGCTGTCGTAGTCTTCGAAAGGCTGGTGGATCCAGGGATTGGTTGGTAATTTCTCGGCGTAGTAATCAGGCATGGCCAGTGAGTGCCCTTTCCACCAGAGGACTGCCGTACGCAATTCTGTGATGGCAGGAAACTGGTTGACCAGGTGATCGCGCACGCGATTAAAAGTATTTCCGGTGTCGACCATGTCGTCAACCAGCAACACTTTACCATCAAGAGTGCCACGTGTAATGGTGATGAACTGGGCAATATCGAGCTGCCCCTGCTGTGTACCAGCCGCTTCGCGGTAGCTGCTGGTGGCCAGAATGCCCAGCGGAACGTCGTAAATACGCGACAGAACATCGCCAACACGAACACCCCCACGGGCAAGGCACAGTATCTTGTCGAATTTCCAGCCTGATTGGTGAACGATCAGTGCGAGGCGCTCGATCAGAGCATGGTATTGATCCCAACTGACCCACAGGTCGCGATCAGTGCTTGGTGGCGTGTTCATAGAATCGTTATCCGCAGGTTGTGGCAAAAAAAGGACGTTAATGATAACCGCCGGACAGTGCTGCGTGAAGCCTTTAAAGCATTTGGGGGTAAATCGGTTTGCAGAGCAGGAAGTTTTGTTGCGGAATGACTGCAGGTTTTAAATGAAGTGGGGCTTTTATTGGGAGGGTGGTTGGGTTCTTGATACGGCTCAGGCGTGTTGTGTCAGGGGTGGATGTGCATCGCACGGCCCTGACGGGCTTCCCGTTGATTGCCGTCAAAACGGGGCGGGCCCGGAACTCGCGCAGTCGCCCCTTCGGGGCGCGCACTCAAACAGCCGGGCCCTTGATCCCCGTTTTGACGGCAATCAACGGCGTACTCAAGCACACCCACCCCTGACACAACACGCCTGAACCTGCAGAAGCGATGAATCCCGACATAAAAACCAGAATAGCAAACAATGCTTGATACAGCACATGGAGATTGGATTTTTAAGGACATCACACCTGAAAGCCGAAAAGAACCATTTTTGTGTGAGACATACACACCGCGAGGTTTGCCGAACAAGGGCGGGCGCCGTGCGTGCTTGAGCGCGCCGCTGTTTCAGGCTGAAATGGAGATGAAGGGGCCAGCCTGTTTGAGCGCGGGGCAGCCAGCCGCAGGCTGGTTGAACCGGGCGAGTTCTGGCCCCGCTCCATTTCAGCCTGAAACAGCGGGAAGCCCGCAGGGCCGCGTGAGGCACGTACGGCACCCGCCCTTGTCCGGCAAACCGTCTCAAGAAACCCGCACAGCCCGGGCAAACTATGGCACCCGGGTCAAACCCTGCAGCTTACCCGTTAAACGGGTGATTCAGCACAATGGTTTCAAGACGGTCGGGACCAGTAGAGACCATATCGATGGCAATATCGCACACTTCAGCGATACGCTCCAGGTAACGGCGGGCATTGACCGGCAGTTTGTCGTATTCAGTAATACCTACGGTGGACTCTGTCCAGCCCGGCATTTCTTCCAGAACGGGCTCGGCATCGGCTGCGGCATGCGCGCCATACGGCAGGACATCAAGGAACTGGCCTTTGTAACGGTACCCCACACCGATCTTGATGCTGTCGAGACCATCAAGAACATCGAGTTTGGTAATGCACAAACCTGAAATACCATTGATCATGACCGAACGCTTCATGGCGGCGGCATCAAACCAGCCGCAGCGACGCGGACGACCCGTGACCGAGCCAAATTCCTTGCCAACGCGCGCAAGATGGGCACCGGTGTCGTCGTGCAATTCAGTAGGGAATGGGCCCGAACCAACACGCGTGGTGTAGGCCTTAGCGATCCCCAGCACATAAGAGAGCGACTGTGGGCCGGTGCCCACGCCGGCTGCGGCGGCACCGGCGACACAGTTGCTGCTGGTGACGAACGGATAGGTACCGTGATCGATGTCGAGCAAAGCCCCCTGCGCCCCTTCAAACAGCAGTTTCTGGCCAGCTTTCTGGGCAATGTGAAGACTGCTGGAGACATCGGACATCATGGGTTGCAACTGGGGAGCCAGCGCCATGACCTGATCGCGTACTTCAGCAGCAGAAACAGCCTTGGCACCCAGGTACTGAGTGAGTACAAAGTTGTGGAAATCGAGTGCTTCTTCAAGCTTTTGATCGAATACAGTCGGCTCGAAGAGATCTTGCAGGCGAATGGCACGACGACCGACCTTGTCTTCGTAGGCAGGACCAATACCACGCCCGGTAGTGCCGATTTTGCCATCACCCTTGCGGGCTTCGCGAGCCTGATCAATAGCCACATGGTACGGCAGAATGAGTGGGCAGGCAGGCGAGATTTGCAGGCGCGAGCGAACGTCGAGACCCGCTTCTTCGAGTTCGGCGATTTCTTTCAACAGGGCATCGGGTGACAGCACCACCCCATTACCAATGTAGCAGGTGACATGGGCGTGCATGATGCCCGAAGGTATCAGGCGCAAAATGGTTTTCTTGCCGTTGATCCAGAGGGTATGACCGGCGTTGTGACCACCCTGGAAGCGCACCACACCCTGCGCCGACTCGGCGAGCCAGTCAACGATCTTACCCTTGCCTTCGTCACCCCATTGGGTGCCGATTACCACAATATTCTTGCTCATGTTGCGTATCAATTAAAAGTAGGCCCCTTCGCTGCCAAGGCCAAAAGAGATTCATACCATGCAATCAGGATTGCCATCAAGGTGGCGATTACCAGATTGCCCTTACGTTCCAGGATCCGTTTTCCAGAACCAGTTCACGATCAACGTTGAATTCGTCGAGGTGAGGCGGCTGCCCGGGTAACAGTTGCACAACGATTTCACCCGATTCGCGCAATGCAGCCAGCATGGCGACAAGACCGGGCTCGGTACCCCAGGGCGCCCTGATGGCACTGACAGGCTTGGCCGGAGGCAAACCCGAACACAACTTGCGGAGATCGAGACTGAAGCCCGTGGCTGGACGGGCACGCCCGAACGCCTGACCGACTCCATCGTAGCGACCACCGCGCACCAGCGCATCGTGCCAACCTTGGGCATATACAGAAAAAACAACGGATGAATGATAGCCGTAACTACCGGCATCGGCCAGATCAATCGTGAAATGATGCCCGGGAAGCGCACTGATGAGGGTGTCGAGGTCGTTCAGTGCCTGATCGATACCAGGTAGTGCAGGCAGCACTTTACGGGCACGTGAAATGACGTCGGCCGGATCACCATACAGACGGGTGAGTTCAAGCAGTGCATTCAGAGCCTGGGCGGGGATGGTTGAGTCGTGCTCAACCAGCGCCTTGAGACCAGGTGTGTCTTTTGCATTGAGCAGATCAACCAGCACTTCTTCGTGAGGCTGCGTTGCAGGATAAGCCTGCAAAATGGCACGTAACACGCCTGGATGATTGAGATCGAGACGGGGGCTTTGCACACCCGCAAGACGGACGCTGTGAAGTGCGAGCTCGATGATCTGGATGTCGGCCTCGAAGCCGGCATGGCCAAAGATTTCTGCACCGATCTGGAGAAGCTCACGACCGGACAAAAGACCTGCTGGACGCGCATGCAAGACGGTTCCGCAATAACAGAGGCGGGTAACCCCTTCGCGATTGAGCAAATGGGCATCGATGCGCGAGACCTGGGGTGTGATGTCGGCGCGCACACCCAGAGTGCGCCCTGAAAGCTGATCGACCAGCTTGCAGGTACGAAGATTGAGATCCTGGCCGGTACCTGAAAGCAATGAATCAAGGTATTCAACCAGCGGGGGCGCTACCAGCTCGAACCCGTAAGACCGGTAAAGGTCAAGCAGGCGCCGGCGCAATTCTTCGATGCGCCGCGCTTCAGCGGGCAGGACATCGGCCAGACTTTCGGGCAAAAGCCACTTGGACATGGATGCAGCCTTACACGTTAAACCAGTTCCACCGCCGCAAGACAGCCGTGGCACCAAACAAAAAGCGACTTGGGGCGTAAGCCCGCCAAGTCGCTTGCGGTATGACAATAAAAACTTACGCGTTAGTATAAACCATGCTCATCGAGAAAGGAAACACGAGCGCGCAAGCGGTGAAAGGTGCTGTCAGCGTGACGCCGGCGCATTGCCTTGCGCGGAACCCCAGAACCTGAAGAAGTCGGAATCGGGACTGATCACGAGGGCATCGTTGGCCCCGGAAAACGCAGCACGATAACCTTCAAGGCTCTTGTAGAAACTGTAGAACTCGGGGTTCTTGCCATAAGCCTGTGCATAAATGGCAGCGGCTTCGGCATCACCACGCCCCATGATGGTTTGTGATTCAGCGTACGCGGTCGCCAGACGTTCCTGGCGTTCACGATCGGCCTGGGCACGAATGCGTTCGCTGTCGGCACTACCGGAAGCGCGCAGGCGGTTCGCTTCCTGTTTACGTTCGGCCTCCATACGGCGATAAACCGACTCCGAGATTTCAGGCACAAAATCGATGCGTCGCAGACGGACATCGACCACCTGAACACCCAACGGTTTGGCACGGGCCGCAACATTATTGAGCACTTCACGCATGATGGTATCGCGCTCGTCGGCGATGACTTCTTTCACCGTACGAATGTTCACGGCAGCGTTCAGTGCATCACGGATCTGGGCCTGCAGACGCTCGACGGCCGCACGACCATTGGCGCCAAAGGTAACGTAAAAAAGACGGGGATCTTCAATGCGCCATTTCACGTAGGAATCGATGAGAAGGTTTTTCTTTTCGGCGGTCTGGATACGCTCGGGATCGTTTGATTCGATCGTTTGCAAACGTTTGTCGAGAAAAACCACGTTCTGGAATGGCGGCGGAAGCTTGAAGTTAAGACCAGGTTCTGTAATGGTTTCCCGGACTTCACCGAGGGCGAACAGCAGTGCGGCGTCGCGTTCACGCACAATGAAAACGCATGACGAAAGCACCGCCAAAACGATGACCAGGCCGACAAGGACAGGAAATAAACGTTGCATCATGGCCTCTTAGCGGGAATACGGGGACACCAGGGACTGGGACGAGTACGGGGCCTCGGCGGCTCTGGCGGGTGTACGCGAAGGCACAGCGGGCGAACCGCCTGACTGCGACATGACGCCTGAACCGGCAGCCGCACCGGCCGCAGCGCGGGTTTCAGCAGCGGCGCTGTAATTGACAGCGCCGGAGCGATCGCCCGCCACCTGGCCCATGATGCGATCAAGCGGCAGGTAAAGCATGTTGCCGGATGATTGCGTATCGACCAGGACCTTGCTGGAATTCTGGAGAATCTGCTGCATGGTGGAAAGGTAAAGACGCTCGCGGGTAACCTGGGGCGCCTTGGCGAATTCGGTTTCCACACTGGTGAAGCGCGCGGCATCACCCTGGGCGTCGCCGATGACCTTGGCGCGGTAGCCTTCGGCGTTTTCCATCATGCGCGCGACCATACCCTCGGTTTCAGGGCGAATTTTGTTGGCGTAAGCGTTACCTTCGTTGATCTGGCGCTCGCGATCCTGACCAGCCTTGACGGCGTCGTCGAAGGCCGCCTGAACCTGCTCGGGCGGCTGAACGTTCTGGATAGCCACGGTACTGACCTGAATACCGGTCTGGTAGCGGTCAAGGATTTCCTGGGTGAGCCGCTGAACATCAGTGGCCACTTCAGTACGACCCTCGTACAGCACGAAATCCATGGACTTGCGCCCCACCACTTCACGCATGGCCGTTTCAGCGGCCAGACGAACGGATTCATCGGGATCCGTGTTCTTGAAGAGGTAATCGGGCGCACCGGTGGGCATCAGGCGATACTGCACCACGTACTGGATATCGATGATGTTTTCATCGGTGGTGAGCATGAGGGACTCAGGCAGCACCTTGTTGCGACCCGTGCCTCGAAAGCCGACTTCGAAAGTACGCAACTGCGAAATGTTGACGATCTGGTGATCTTCGATGGGATAAGGCAGGTGCCACTGCAGGCCCGGACTAAGTGTGCTGCTGTACTTGCCGAATTTGGTGACCACAGCCACCTGGCCTTCCTGCACGATGAGAAAACCGCTGGCCAGCCAAAGCCCCACCGCAGCCACAGCCACGAAACCCACCATTTTGGGCGAACCTTTGGGCAACGAGGGGCCTGAACCCTGACCATTGCCAGGACCGCCACCGAATGGATTGTTGCCGCCACGACGCGGCTTTCGGCCAAACATACCGCCCAGCTTGTTGTTGAAATCCCTCCAGACCTCGTCGAGGTCGGGAGGGCCGTCGCCACGGTTATCGGGACGGCGAGGCGGTTCGGAACCATTATTGTTGCCGTTGTTGCCTCGCCCCCAACCGGGATCATTCAGATTGAATATTTTCGATAGTGAACGCATTGTTTCCCGCGATTTGACCTGATTCGACGATTGCCCCACGCAAACCGTCCAAACCCAAGCGCTCGATGGCGCTTACAAAAACTCGTGCAATCGTACCATGTTCGTCACGCTCCACCCGCGGCGCATAGCCTGCCTGGTCGATTTTGTTGTAGACCAGAATACAGGGGATGTCGGATGCACCGATATCGTGCAACACCTGATTGACCTGCGCAATCTGTTCATCACGCTGAGGACTGGACGCATCAACGACGTGCAAAAGCAGGTCAGCCTGAACCGTTTCTTCGAGAGTGGCCCGAAACGCGGCGATCAGTGTGGGCGGAAGATCGCGGATAAACCCGACGGTATCCGAAATGACGACCTGCCCTGCCCCTTCGATCCAGACTCGCCGCGTGGTGGTGTCAAGCGTTGCGAAAAGCTGGTCGGCCGCATAGGCACCTGCCCGGGTCAAGGCATTGAACAAAGTGGATTTTCCGGCATTGGTGTACCCGACCAATGACACGGACAGGGTGCTGCCCCTTGAACGCGAGCGCCGCTGCGTGGTGCGTTGACGCTGCACTTTTTCAAGGCGTTCGCGCAAGACACGAACTTTGGCTCCGATCATGCGGCGATCCATTTCGAGCTGGGACTCGCCTGGCCCGCGCATACCGATACCGCCTCGCTGCCGCTCAAGGTGTGTCCAGAGCCTGGTCAGGCGTGTGGCCAGATGCTGCAGCTGGGCAAGTTCGACCTGCAGCTTGCCCTCGTGACTTTTGGCACGCAAGGCAAAGATATCGAGAATAAGCGCCACGCGATCAACAACCCGCAGATTGATTTGCCGTTCAAGGTTGCGCTGCTGGGCAGGACTGAGGGGTTGATCGAAGAGAACGATGTCTGCCTGATGCTCGGCCGCCAGAAGAACGGCTTCATCGAGCTTGCCTGTGCCAATGAAATACGCTGCATCCGGGCGACTGCGCCGCACTTTCAGCGTGGCCACAATCACAGCCCCGGCGCCTCGGGCCAGCATGGCAAATTCGTCGGCATGTGCCTGGTAATCAGGGCTGCCGAGATCAACACTGATGATCAAGGCCTTCATGCCTGCCCCGCAGAAACAAGACGACCCGCAGGCACAATGTGCCATGCGGGCCCGGAAACGAGGGAGATGGATTGCGGATTATTCAGCGGAGTCATCCGTCTGGAAATTGACTGGACGGGCCGGAACAACGGTTGAAATGGCATGCTTGTAAACCATTTGAGTAACCGTGTTGCGCAGCAGTACGACGTACTGATCGAAGGATTCGACCTGACCTTGCAATTTGATGCCGTTGACCAGGTAAATGGACACCGGCACGTGTTCCTTGCGAAGCGCGTTGAGGAATGGATCTTGTAGTATTTGCCCTTTGTTGCTCATTGACGAGCCTCCAGATTATGTTGTTATGGCGTTAGGGTTATTGTGGCAGATTGGTAACTTTACAGGGTTTTCCCTGATTATGCACGGCACGGACGCGAGTAATCCGTTTCAAGCTGTAGCAAAACGCCCATTATGCAGCAGCAGGCACAGTGTCGAGCGCATGCCTGATGGCCGCCACCAATCGGACACATTCTTCAGGGGTTCCGATGGAAATGCGCAAGTAGTTGGCGATACGTGGCTGGTTGAAGTGCCGCACAAGAACGCCCTGCTCTCGTAAGGCTGCCTGCAGATCAGGGGCCTTGTAGCGCGGATGGCTGGCAAACACAAAATTGGCCAGGCTGGGCAGCACATTGAAACCGAGTGCCGTCAGTTCTGACGTGAGTTTCTCACGTTCATCGATCACAGCCTGACATGTACGCTGGAAATATTCGGTATCCTGCAGTGACGCGATGGCACCGGCCTGGGCCAGGGAATCAAGAGGATACGAATTGAAACTATCCTTGATGCGGTTCAGCCCTTCGATGATTTCCGGGGATGCCATGGCAAAACCCACACGCAAGCCCGCCAATGAACGCGATTTTGAGAGCGTATGCACAACCACAATATTTTCGTGTTCAGCCAGCAACTGAACGGCAGAATCAGCACCGAAATCAACATAGGCCTCATCAACCACAACCGGAAGCTCAGGGTGCGCCCGCGCAATGGCACGGATGGCCTCGAGACCAAGCGCACGACCGGTTGGCGCATTCGGATTGGCAAAAATGATGCCGGCGGGATCAACTGCAGGGTGGGTGTAATCGGTGACTCGAATGGTCAGTGCATCGTCCAGAGGCACAAGTTCGGCCGGCACCTCGAAGAGGCGGCAGTAGGTTCGATAGAAACTATAGGTGATATCGGGCAACAACAAGGGCTTGCCGGCACGGCGGAAAAGCCCATTGAAGATATGCGCCAGAATTTCGTCGGAACCATTGCCGACAAACACCTGTTCGGGTTTGATGCCATGCTGGGCAGCAATGGTCGATCGCAGTGCCGTGGCCTGAAGATCAGGGTATTTCTTCAGGGTGTCGTTCGCCGCATCGCGAATGGCCTGCAGGGCGCGTGGCGACGGGCCGTACGGATTTTCATTGGCATTGAGCTTGAGCAGGTTCGGCAACCTGGGCTGTTCACCGGCCACATAAGGCGCAAGATTTGCGACGTGGTCACTCCAGAAGCGACTCATGATTTATCCTGAATGTAGGGGTTCGCGGATGACTTGAACTCGATACGCAACGGCGTGCCTTCCAACTTGAATTCCGTGCGGAAACGGGTTTCAAGGTAGCGACGGTAGGAGTCGGGAATGGCATCAAGCGCATTGCCGTGAATGATGATAAGTGGTGGATTCTGACCACCTTGATGGGCATAACGCATTTTTGGACGAAAAATACCCTTGCGTGGCGGCGGCTGCTGTTCGACCGCAGCCTGCAAAATACGCGTGAGCTTTGGCGTGGAAAGCTTGGCAAAGGCCGCAGCATGGGCGGAATTTACCGACTTGATCAACGCATTGACGCCTTGCCCCCTGAGCGCAGACACGGTATGCACTTTTGCAAATGACAGGAAACGCAGTTTGCGATCGAAGTCGCGACGGATACGCTCGCGCTGCTCTTCATCGAGGCCGTCCCACTTGTTGATGGCAACGACCAGAGCACGTCCCGTTTCAAGCACAAAACCGGCAATGTGCGCATCCTGGTCGGAGATTTCGGTGTGGGCATCAAGCATGAGCAACACCACATTACAGGCCTCGATGGCCTGGAGTGTCTTGATGACTGAAAATTTCTCAATGGCCTCGAAGACCTTGCCGCGACGCCGCAAACCCGCCGTATCGATCAGCGTATAGGCCACACCGCCGCGATCGAAATCAATTTCGATGGCATCGCGCGTGGTGCCGGGCATGTCGAAGGCAATAACACGTTCCTCACCCAGCAACGTATTGATCAGGGTGGACTTGCCCACGTTCGGACGACCGACAATTGCCAGTTTGATACGGTGCTGCACGGCCGGCTTGTCAGCACCTTTGGCGGACACAGCAGAACCAACCGAAGGGCCGGCATCATCGGCCGTTACTGCGCCGGTTTCGTCTGCCTCAAGAGACTGTTGATCCGTTTCAGAATCAGAAACAGGCATGCCGTCAGCATCGAACGATTCCGCGCCAAAGCCGGTGCCATCGCCCTCTTCTGCCGGATTATCTTCTTCATGGCCCGGCACTAATGCCAGCGCTTTTTCAACGAGATCGACCACCCCATCGCCATGCGAAGCGGAAATGGCATGGGGTTCGCCCAAGCCGAGCTCGTGGAATTCGGACGTTGCCGACCCATAACGCATGCCTTCGGCCTTGTTGACGGCAAGCACCACTTTCTGGCCGGTTTTACGCAATTGACGTGCGATTTCGTGATCGTGTGCGTTGACGCCGGCACGCGCATCAACCAGGAAGATGACCACATCGGATTCGGCAATGGCCTGCTGTGTCTGGCGGGCCATTTCGAGCAGAATGCCGTCTTTGGCAACTGGCTCGAAACCGCCGGTATCAACGGCAATGAACGGGCGACTGCCCATACGCCCCTCGCCATAGTGGCGATCACGGGTCAGACCGGAAAAATCGGCCACCAGTGCAGCACGCGAGCGGGTAATGCGGTTGAACAATGTGGACTTGCCCACATTGGGGCGCCCCACCAGGGCGACCACCGGCTTGAATGAAACGGTTTTCAATTGATACCAACCAGTACAAGATTGCCATTGCCCGTTTGCACCAGGAAACCACGTTCAGTGGCCAGCAGCGGGGAAACAATGGCATCGCCACCCAACTGGATACGCCCGAGCAGGCGGCCATCGGTGCGCGACAGAAAATGAACGTAGCCTTCGAAATCACCGAACGCCACGGCCTGGGGCGTAACAGCTGGCCCCGAAAGACGACGATTACCCAGTGCAGCCTGCTTCCAGACCTCAGTGCCATCGCCCAGATTGAAAGAATACACGACATCTCGGCGTGTGGCGGCATAGGCCCTTTGGGGATCGGTGGTCATGCCAGAATTGCTTGAAAAAGGCTGCTCCCAGATAGGCATGCCACCCTGGGTGATATCGAAGCACACCATGCGCCCTTGGTAGGTGACACCACACAGCAACGGCCCCTGGATCTGGGGCGTTCCAACGACATCGTTGATGCGCTCAAGGTCGGTGGCACCGTACGAAGCCGACACCGTGCCTTCCCATTGCACATTACCCGATGCCGCTTCGATGGCCATGAGGCGACCGTTGGGCAAACCGGAAATTACCAGACCCTGCACGACCAGCAGCTGCTGATTGGTTTGAAGAGCCAGTGCCGGACCGGGGCGTTGCACGCTCCAGCGCGCTTCACCCGTGGCAGCATCGAACGCCTGGATACGGTAGTCGGTGGTACGCACAACCACCAGGCCGGCGCCCACTGCGGGCGGCAGGTTCACCGCGCTGCTGGCACGTGCCCGCCAGAGTTCCCGCCCCTGGGCATCGAGGGTGATCACGGTGCCATCGGCTGCGGCAACAGCCGTAAGGTTGCCGTCGGACCCGACACCCGACGAAAGACGCGTGGACAGTTCGGAACGCCAGACAGTTCGCCCGGAAGCAAGATCAACGGCAACGACGCGACCATCGGGCGTAGCGGCATAGACCACACCGTTGGCAACGAACGGCGCAAAACCGTAGCCGCTGCCGGAACCAACCGACACGGACCAATTGACGGCCGCCGAAATACCGGCCGGGTATTCAGTGAGCGGCAAGGGATCGTAGCGCGGATTGTGATTGCTGAACATGGAGCAACCGGACAGTGCGACCAAGCCCGCGGCCACCAGACTGCGAAAGAACACACGACGTGAAACGGCGGATTGCATGGAATCAGTCTCCGGATAAGGCATCGATCTTGAGTTGAACAATCTGGCTGGCGGGATCGGCTCCCAGCGCTTTAAGCGCTTGTTCCCAGGCCTGGCGCGCTTCTGCCTTCTTGCCCTGAGCCGAAAAAATATCACCGCGACGGTCAGCGAAGAGACCTTCAAAAGCGGCAGAAGGCTGGGCGAGTTGTGACAAGGCCTGATCATACTGGCTTTGCTGCAGAAGCACACCGGCAAGACGCAAGCGGGCCAGTTCGGCAAATGCAGGATCTTGTTTGCGCGCCACAAGCCATTCAAGCTGCTGGCGTGCCGCATCGAGCTCACCACGCTGGGCCAGTGCATGGGCGGCAATCAGGGCCGCACGGGACGCATAGCCGGAATCCGGAAAATCAGTGCGCAAGGTATCGGCGGCAGCCCGGATGCGGGTTACTGCGTCGTCGCCTTGCTGGGCGGCAGAGCGCTCAAGTGCTTCGAAGTAGCCCATGGCCTGATTGGCCTTGTGGTCTTGATACCACTGCCAGCCGCGCCAGCCCGCAATGGACGCCACCACGACAAAGGCCAGTGCAATGCACAGGGTACCGTAGCGATCCCACCACGCGCGGATCGCGTCAAGTTTTTCCTGTTCTTCAAGATCATATGCCATGCGTTCAAACCCTTGTTTTCAATACATTGACCAGTTGGTCGAGTGCAACGACGTCCTGTTGCACTTGATCCGTGATGAATTCCTGGCGCAACCACTTCACCGTAGCCTTGCCTTCAGCCAGTTCGCTTTCACCCAGGATGACCGCAACAGCCGCACCGCTGGCATCGGCCCGCTTGAACTGCGACTTGAAACCACTGGAACCGGCGTGAACGATAACCGACAAACCAGCATCACGCAGTGTTTCAGCCACGCACGCGGCCTGACGCTGCGCGGCATCGCCCTGGTGAATGACATAGACCTGACATTCGGGCGCAGCGACGGGTGGCTGTGACTGGGTCCAGAGATCGAGAAGGCGCTCCATGCCAATGGCAAAACCTACGGCAGGCGCGGGTTTGCCACCCAGCAACTCGATGAGACCATCGTAGCGCCCACCACCACAAACGGTTCCCTGGGCACCAAGACGGTCGGTCACCCATTCAAATACCGTGAGATTGTAGTAATCGAGCCCGCGCACCAGGCGTGGATTCAGGCGGTATTCAATACCCGCATCGGCCAAACGGCTGCATACACCTTCAAAATGAGCCAGCGATTCAGGCCCGAGAAAATCGAAAAGACGCGGCGCGTTGTTGGCCATAGCCTGCATGGCCGGGTTTTTGGTGTCCAGAACCCGCAATGGGTTGGTATACATGCGGCGCTGCGCTTCCTCGTCGAGTACCGATTTATGCTCTTCGAGATAAGTGATCAGCGCGGCGCGGTGCGCGGCACGCTCATGGGCCTGACCCAGCGAGTTCAATTCGAGACGGATGTCGTTCAGACCCAGGATTTTCCAGAGACGCTGCAACATGACAATCAGTTCGGCGTCGATGTCGGGGCCAGCAAAACCCAGGGCCTCGACGTCGATCTGGTGAAACTGGCGATAACGCCCGCGCTGAGGCTTTTCATGACGAAACACCGGACCCAGTGCATACACCCGGTGGGGGCGATCGTAGAGCATGTTGTGCTCGATGCAGGCACGCACCATACCTGCCGTGAACTCGGGCCGCAGGGTGAGGTGTTCATTGTTCAGCGCGTCGGTGAAGGAGTACATTTCCTTTTCGACGATGTCGGTGACTTCGCCAATACCACGTGTAAACAAACGGGTCAGTTCAAGCACCGGGGCACGCATATTGCGGTAACCGTAGGCCGCAAGCCAGTCGCGCACGATGGCTTCAAGCGTTTCCCACTGGGCACTGGTATCGGGTAAAACATCTTTCATGCCCGTCAGGGCACGTACTTTCTGAAACGACTGCGTCATGATGATCCGGTTGAGCCTGACACCGGGGGGTGTCAGGGAGTTGTTGACGGGCTGCCGGGCTCACGGCCGCCATAACGGCGTTCGACGTAATCCTGGACGATCGCCTGGAATTCATGGGCGATGGTGTCACCCTTGAGTGTGACCGTACGTTCGCCATCGATGAAGACCGGTGCGGCCGGTACCTCGCCGGTACCCGGCAGGCTGATACCGATATCAGCATGGCGACTTTCGCCCGGACCGTTCACAACGCAGCCCATGACTGCCACGTTCATGCGTTCAACGCCCGGATAACGGTTTTTCCAGACCGGCATTTGCTGCCGAAGGAACGACTGGATACTGTCGGCCAGTTCCTGGAAGTAGGTACTGCTGGTACGCCCGCAGCCGGGACAGGCCACCACCATGGGCGTGAAAGCGCGCAAACCCATGGTTTGCAGGATTTCCTGAGCCACAATGACTTCGCGTGTGCGATCACCGCCCGGTTCAGGCGTGAGCGAAATGCGTATGGTGTCGCCAATGCCTTCCTGCAGCAGCACAGCCAGAGCAGCCGTGGATGCAACAATGCCCTTGCTGCCCATACCGGCTTCAGTCAGGCCCAGATGCAAGGGGTAATCGCAGCGCGAGGCAAGATCGCGATACACTGTGATGAGGTCTTGCACATGACTGACCTTGCAGGACAACAGGATGGCGTTGCCGGACAAACCGAGCGCTTCGGCGCGCTGTGCATTGCTGATGGCGGAAACCACCAGGGCATCGCGCATGACCGCCTGGGCAGGCCAGGGGTTGGCACGCTTGCTGTTGGCGTCCATGAGACGGGCCATGAGCTCGTGATCGAGACTGCCCCAGTTCACGCCGATACGGACCGGTTTTTCGTGGCGGCACGCCACTTCGATCATGCGGGCGAAGTTGTCGTCGCGTTTTTTGCCCCCCCCCATGTTGCCGGGGTTGATGCGGTACTTGGACAAGGCCTGTGCACAATCGGGAAACTCGGTAAGGAGCTTGTGGCCGTTGTAGTGGAAATCGCCCACCAGGGGCACGGAGACCCCCATGCGATCGAGCTGTTCCCGTATGTAAGGCACTTCACGGGCAGCTTCCGGGGTATTGACGGTGATACGCACCAGCTCTGAACCCGCCTGGGCCAGTTCCTTGACCTGAATGGCTGTGGCAATGGCATCGGCTGTATCGGTGTTGGTCATGGATTGCACAACGACCGGATGCTGCCCCCCCACATGAACGGCGGTCTCGCCCCAACGTACGACCGCAGTGCGCGTGAGATGGCGGGCCGCCGGGCCGATGGAAGCAGGCTCGGGGCAAGAGAGTTCGTGAAGTGTCGGGTTCATTGCTTGAGCGATTTGAGCCAGTCAAAGATGAGCCAGGAGTCGGGGATCCAGCCACGTTCAATGGCGTAGAAACCGGCGACAAACAGCAGCACGAGAATAACAAGAAACCAGCCCCAAGGTCGGTGAACCGGCTCGCCCTGGATGGCAAGATCGGACGGTGCAGGCCGCCCGGATTTCTGGATGACGACCGGCGCCGGTGGCGCACTGCCGGTTTGGCTTTCCAGCATGACCAGCAGCGCCGTTGTATCGGCTTCGAGCAGGCGCCCGTAGTTCTTCACAAGACCACGCAAGGAAATGCCTGACGGAAGGTTGTTCCAGTCTTCGTTTTCCAGCGCCTGCAACTGCCGGGTTGAAAACTTCAGACGGGCGGAGACATCGTTCAGGGAAAGGCGGCGTGCCTCGCGCAAACCTTTAAGGGTGTGCCCCAGACCCGCAGGATTCTGCTGACTTGACGGGGTCTGGACAACTGTATTTTTTTGGAATGGAGAGCTCATGGACGCTCCTGGTGAATGGCAATAACAGCGCGATCGGGGAGACGTTCAGCGATGCGTGTGCGATCTTTGACGTCACCGGCCAACTGCCCGCATGCAGCGGCGATGTCATCGCCACGGGTTTTGCGGACAGTGGTGACCAGACCAGCGTCGATGAGGATCTGGGCAAACAGCCGTACCCGCGCCGAGGGGGAACGCTTCAGCCCGGATTGCGGGAACGGATTGAACGGAATGAGATTGAATTTGCAGCGAATCTGGCGCGCAAGCGCAATCAGTTCGCGGGCGTGCTCATCGGTGTCGTTGACACCGTCGAGCATGATGTATTCGAAGGTGATGAAATCGCGCGGCGCGAATTCGAGATACCGATTGCAGGCCGAGATCAGTTCGGCCAGCGGATACTTGCGATTGAGCGGCACGAGACGATCGCGCAGGGCATCGTTGGGCGCATGCAAGGACACGGCCAGTGCCACCGGACAATCGCGCGCCAGGCGGTCGATCATGGGCACGACACCCGATGTGGATACCGTGACACGACGCCTGGACAAACCATAGGCGTTGTCGTCGAGCATGAGCCGCAAGGCGTGCAGCACCTGATCGTAATTGAGCAAGGGTTCGCCCATACCCATCATGACCACATTGGTGATGACACGGTCGGGCTCATTACCCGACGCGTTGCCGATACGTGCCGCCTGGGCATCGGCCTGCAGGGCACGACGTGCAAACCACAATTGGCCGATGATTTCAGCCGTGGTGAGATTGCGGTTGAACCCCTGGTAACCCGTTGAACAGAACGGGCAAGCCACCGTACACCCCGCCTGGCTGGAAATGCACAGTGTGCCGCGGTCGTCTTCGGGAATGAAAACGGACTCAACGGCATTGTTCTGCCCGACATCGAAAAGCCACTTGCGCGTGCCATCGGCAGAGCGCTGTTCCATTGATACCTCAGGGGCATGAATGGAGCAACGTTCTGTGAGCTGTCCGCGAAATTCGCGGGCGAGATCGGTCATGAGATCGAAATCATTGACCCCGCGCTGATGTACCCAGCGCAACAACTGACGGGCACGAAACGGTTTACCGCCCCACTGGCCAACCAGTTCGGTAAGGGCAGGACCATCAAGTCCGAGAAGATTGATGCGTTCAGCGTTTGACATAGGCTAGGAAAAAGCGCGTTCAGCGCATTCGTGGAGAGTCAGGGGACGCGGCAACCGGACGTTGCCGCAGCGCCCAGCCCCAAGGCGGGCGCCCCATGACCTGGACGGAGAAGGATCAGCGGCTGTAGACGGCGCTTTCAGGGAAGAAGAAGGCGATTTCAACAGCAGCGGTTTCCGGAGCATCGGAACCGTGAACAGCGTTGGCATCAATGCTTTCGGCGAAATCGGCGCGAATTGTGCCGGGAGCGGCTTTCTTGGGGTCGGTGGCGCCCATGAGATCGCGGTTCTTGAGAATGGCGCCTTCGCCTTCCAGAACCTGAACAAACACGGGACCGGAGATCATGAAGTCGACCAGATCCTTGAAGAAAGGACGCTCTTTGTGAACAGCGTAGAAGCGCTCGGCTTCGTCGCGCGACAACTGCTGCAAACGAGCAGCGATTACTTTCAGGCCGGCTTGTTCAAAACGGGCAACGATCTGGCCGATTACGTTCTTGGCAACGGCATCGGGTTTGATGATGGACAGGGTGCGTTCAATAGCCATGGGAATTTCCGTAATAAAAACAACAGGTTTTGCAAAACTTACGTGAACCCGGCATTTTAACACGCACCTGCAAGCGATCGGCAGCTTAAAATACGGCCACTTCAATCAATGCCAAGACCGGCCTGCGGGCACCACAGCACGCAGCAGGCAGGCAGGGCCGCAACTGCTTTCTGCATAACCATGACCACTGATACCGCACAAAACACCCCTGAACAACTCGCCAAAAGCTTCGAACCCCAGCACATTGAAGGCCGCTGGTATGCCGAATGGGAGCGCCGGGGCTACTTCCGGGGTGGCCAGCACGTTCAACCGCAAAGTGGCCGCACCAGCCAGCCTTTCGTCATCCAGTTTCCCCCGCCCAATGTCACCGGCACGCTGCACATGGGTCACGCATTCAACCAGACCGTCATGGATGGCCTGGTTCGCTATCACCGCATGCGCGGCGATGACACCGTATTCATCCCCGGCACCGACCACGCCGGCATCGCCACCCAGATCGTGGTCGAACGCCAGCTGGATGCCCAGAACATTTCCCGTCACGATCTGGGCCGCGAAGCCTTCACGGCCAAAGTCTGGGAATGGAAAGAAAAATCGGGTAATGCCATCACGGGCCAGTTCCGTCGCCTGGGGTCGTCCTGCGACTGGGCACGCGAATACTTCACCATGGACGACAATCTGTCACGCGGTGTGGCAGAAACCTTTGTCCGGCTTTACGAACAGGGCCTCATTTATCGCGGCAAACGCCTGGTGAACTGGGATCCGGTGCTGGGCACGGCGGTTTCCGACCTGGAGGTTGTCAGCGAGGAAGAAGACGGCAGCATGTGGGAGATCCGTTACCCGCTCAGCGAACCAGCCGGTGAACTGACCCACCTGACCGTGGCAACCACACGCCCCGAAACCATGCTGGGCGACGTTGCCGTGATGGTGCACCCCGAAGACGAGCGCTATGCCCACCTGATCGGCAAAACCGTCACCCTGCCTCTGGTTGGCCGCAAGATCCCCGTCATCGCCGATGACTACGTCGATCGCGCGTTCGGCACCGGGGTTGTCAAAGTAACGCCCGCCCACGACTTCAACGACTATGCCGTGGGCCAGCGTCACGGCCTTGAACTGATCAGCATCCTGACCCTGGATGCCCGCATTGCCGACACCGCACCCGAAACCTATCGCGGCCTTGACCGCTTCGAAGCACGAAAAAAAGTCGTGGCCGACCTTGAAAACCTGGGGTTGCTGGCTGGCGTGCGCGCACACAAACTCATGGTGCCTCGCGGCGATCGTACCAATACTGTGATCGAACCCATGCTGACGGACCAATGGTTTGTTGCCATGAGCAAGCCGGCTCCCGAAGGGGCCATCAATCCGGGCAAGAGCATCACCGATGTTGCCCTTGACGTAGTGGCCGATGGCCGTATCAAGTTCTACCCTGAAAACTGGACAACCACCTACAACCAGTGGCTGGAAAACATTCAGGACTGGTGCATTTCACGTCAATTGTGGTGGGGTCACCAGATCCCGGCATGGTATGGCCCCAACGGCGAGATTTTTGTCGCACGTACTGAAGAAGACGCACAGGCCCAGGCACAGGCGGCCGGCATTGAAGCACCTTTACAGCGCGACCCCGATGTTCTTGACACCTGGTTCTCGTCGGCCCTGGTACCGTTCACTGATCTGGGCTGGCCTGAACAGTCGCCCGATCTCGACCGTTACCTGCCCTCCAGCGTGCTGGTCACCGGTTTCGACATCATTTTCTTCTGGGTTGCCCGCATGGTCATGATGAGCATGCACATGACCGGCAAAGTGCCGTTTGAAACCGTGTACGTGCATGGCCTGGTGTGCGACATGGAAGGCAAGAAAATGAGCAAGTCCAAGGGCAACACGATCGACCCGGTTGACCTGATCGACGGCATCGACCTTGACGCCCTGCTGGAAAAGCGCACCAGCGGCCTGATGAATCCGCGTCAGGCAGACAAAATTCGCAAGAAAACCGCCAAGGACTACCCCGACGGGTTCCCGGCGTACGGTACCGATGCCCTGCGTTTCACCATGGCTGCCTATGCCACGCTGGGCCGCAACATCAACTTCGACCTGAAACGCTGCGAAGGCTACCGCAATTTCTGCAACAAGCTCTGGAATGCCACCCGTTTCGTACTCATGAACACCGAGGGGCACGACCTGACGCAGGAAACCGTCACCGACAACGGCCAGCGCGTTGCAGCTGAACTGTCTTTTGCAGACCACTGGATCATCAGCCTGCTGCAGCGCCTTGAGGCCGACGTAGAAAAAGGCTTTACCGACTACCGTTTCGACAATGTGGCCAATGCCCTGTATCACTTTGTATGGGACGAGTACTGCGACTGGTACCTGGAACTGGCCAAAGTGCAGATCCAGAACGGCACCCCGGCTCAGCAGCATGGAACACGCCGCACGCTCATCCGTGTTCTGGAGGCCGTGCTGCGGCTGGCGCACCCCATCATCCCGTTCATTACCGAAGAACTCTGGCAAAAAGTGTCTGTCGTTGCCGGAAAACGCACGGCCGACACGACTGCCAGCCTCTGCGTTCAGCCTTACCCGTGCTGCAATCCTGCCGCCATCAATACGCAGGCCGAAACCCGTGTGGCCGAACTGAAATCACAGATTGATGCCGTGCGTGCCCTGCGCGGTGAAATGAACTTGTCGCCCGCCCAGCGTATCCCCCTGATCGCTCAGGGCGACAAAGCTGCACTCGATGCCAATGCGCCTTACCTGATGGCCCTGGCCAAACTGGAGTCGGTTGCCGTGGTCGATACCCTGCCCGATCTGGGGGCTCCTGTGCAGATTGTAGGCACCAGCCAGTTGATGCTGCACGTAGAGATCGATGTCGAGGCGGAACGCGCACGCCTGGGCAAAGAAATCGAACGCCTGGAAAACGAGATCCGCAAGGCAAGCGCCAAACTCGAAAACCCGAAGTTCGTTGAACGCGCACCGGCGGCCGTGGTTGAACAGGAGAAGGCACGCATCGCCCAGTTTGCTGAAACGCTGACTAAAGTTCGCGAACAAATCGCAAAACTTGCCTAAATTTTGAAACCATATAACTCACCATTGCCCGGGAGGGATTGATCATGCGTACACTGTTCAGAAGCACTTTACTGGCTGCCTTGCTCACCGGCAGCCTGAACGTGTGGGCCATTGGGGCCATTGCCGTTGACGACGAAGTGGGGGCAGCCGAACCCGGTTACGGGCTTGTCACCGGGTTTGCCACGGAACGCGAAGCGCAGCGCGCTGCGCTGAAAGAATGCCGCGATGCGGGCAACGAAGAATGCGAAACCGTACTCACCTTCAAGGGCTGTGGTGCTTATGCCGCTTCCCGGTCGTATTACGGTGTCGGTTCAGGTTCCAGCCTGAAGGCTGCTGAACGCAAGGCGATTGAAGCGTGCGGAAACAACGCCTGCAAAGTCGTTGTTTCCGACTGCGAATAAGCCTGCATCATTGAACTATTGGCGGCTGGCAGGTACCAGGCCCCCCTGGAACCTGCCCTGCGTGTGCTCAGGCGCCAGATTCAGATGAAACAAACGCACGGCATCGGCCAATTCATCGGCCTGCTGTTTCAGTAACTGAACGCTCTGGTGTGCCGAATCGACCTGCAGCAGATTCTGGTCGGTCAGCAGATGAATCTGCTGCACGGTCTCGCCTACCTGCAAAACCCGCTGGCCTTGCTCGTTACTGCTGTCTGTCAGTTGTTTGAAGGTGTCTGCCATCCCTTTGACACTCGAGGCCAGATCCGACATGAGCCCCCCTGTTTGCTCAACCATCACCGACCCTTTGTTGATCTGGCCGACGGAATCTTCGATCAGTGTGCGAATTTCCCGTGCCGCTTCGCGGTGGGGCGCTATCTGGCAACACAACCCGCAGAACAGGCGCTGACGTTGCTCGAAACCTTCCCTGCCAACCAGAAAAAATACCTGGCCACGGTACGCCGTGCCCTGCAGGTTGCGCGACTGCAGGATCAGGCCACACAGGCAGAACAGGCCCGACACACCGGACAAGCCATCGACCTGCTGACCCAGGCCCAGGCGCTCGATAGCGCCGACCCCTGGCTCAGCTTCAGGCTGGCCAGCCTTTTGTTGCAAACCGGCCAGCGGGATCAGGCCCTGGCGGCCTACGATCGTCATCTGGCACAGCACGCGGATGAACCGGCAAGCCGTTATGCACAAGCCCTGCTGCTCGAATCGGCCGACGCCTGGAACCAGGCACTGGCGGCACTCAGTGCCATTGACCCGGCCGCCTGGACGGACGACATGGTGGCTCTGGCAGATCGTGTTCGTACACGTGAACGTATTGCCCAGGCGGCTGAGCTCTTTGATCAGGGGCAGCCGCTGGCCGCCATTGCGGCACTGGAGCACCCGCCCGAAAACACCCATGGTAGATGCCAACCTGCTTGCGCCCGCACAGGCCACGACCCCACGCAACAATGAGGCCTTCACCCGGGCCATGCAGCTACAACCGGGGGATGACTGGCTGCGCCGCAGCATCCGCACCGATGCCGGCACCCTGTACCAGCGTGAAAACACCACCCTTCACCTGAGCAACGATGGATGGGTGCGAACCGACGGTACGCCCGGCCTGTCGCGCTTGAATGCAGGCACCACGTTATTACAGGTCAATCACCCGTTACAAAACGGTGTGGCGTTCATCCGCGCCGATCACATCCGGCTTGATGCCGGCACCTTCGAAACCACGGCAAACGGGGAAATCGACGAGCGCTTCGGCACCTGCGTTTTCCCGGGACTTGATGCCCAGGGCACAACGCAATCGCTGCCAGGCTGCACCACCGGCCTTCGCCAGAAAGTTCAGGGAACCAGCTTTGCCCTGGGATGGCAAGGTGACCGCTTCGGTTTTGATATTGGCCGGACACCTCAGAGCTTCCCTGTCAGCAACTGGGTCGGCGGCGTGAATCTGCAAGGTGATCTGGGCCAGGCGGGCTGGAGTCTGGACCTTTCACGGCGCCCGATGTCGAACTCGTTGCTTTCGCTGGCCGGTGCCACCGACCCGCGCACCGGCATTGTCTGGGGAGGCGCACTGGCTACCGGGGCCACGCTGGGCCTGAGCTGGGACCAAGGCGAAGCACATGGTGTCTGGGCCTCGCTGGGACACCACCGGATCACCGGCACGAACGTGGCTGCCAACCAGCGCACACGCATCATGGGCGGGTATTATCACCGGCTGATCAACGAACCCGACCGCCTGCTGACCGTGGGCGTCAATGCCATGCACTGGCGTTACCAGCGCGATCTGGGCGGGTACACCCTGGGCCAGGGCGGGTACTACAGCCCGCAGCGCTACAGTTCCGTATCATTACCCGTCAGTTATGCCCAGCGCACCGACAACTGGTCATTTGCCGTACGGGGTTCTGTCTCACGTTCTGTGGCAAGCAGTCGCGATGAACCCTTCTACCCCCTGGACAACCTGATCGTAGGGCCTGCCGCAGCCCTGCAGCAGCGCGGTGTAACAGCGGCAGGCCTGCAGGCCGCCAATACCAGCACCGGCACAACGAGCGGCGACTGGGGCTACACACTGAGCGGCATGGTAGAACGACGCCTGAACGGCCATTGGGTGGTGGGCGCCGGTTTTGATCTTCAGCGTGGCCAGGACTACACCCCCAGCCGCTTCATGCTGTATTTGCGCTACACCCTGCAACCGTGGCGTGGCAGCCTGCCATTAGGCCCAATACCGTTGACCCCCTACGCCGACTTCAACTAGACTGCCTGATCTCTTCTCTTGAACTTTGTTCCCGATGAAACCTCATGCGGCGTTCAGGCCTTTTCCAGGCTCCTTGACCCCGGGCGCGGCAAGCCTTTACGGGCGTGATATCGAACACAGCCAGATTCTCGGTTGTCTGGAACGCGCATGTGCCCACCAGCCTCAACTGCTCCTGATATCCGGCCCCTCCGGAATCGGCAAAACGGCACTGGTCCACCATGCCTGCAATCCGGTCCGCAAGCAAAAAGGTTTTTTCGCGAGCAGCAAGTTTGACCCCATTCGTATCGGCGCCTCCTGCAATGCATGGGCCCAGATGCTTGACACCCTGGTGAACACCATTCTGGCGCGCACGACAACCGAACAAGTGCGCTGGCAACAACATTTTGAGCAAATCCTGGGCAATCAGGCCGATCACCTGCTTGCCCTCGTTCCGGCGCTTGCAACCCTGGTGCCCAAAGCGCGTGCCACACGCGTTACAACCCCCGCGTCCGAACAAGTCCTCAGGCTGCATGAAGCCTTCACGGGGTTTTTCCGGGTATTCAGCAAGATGGAATGCCCTGTCGTGCTGTTTATTGACGATGTGCAATGGATAGACCCTGATTCACTTGATTTGCTGCGGCAGCTGCTCAAGTCACGCCAACGTTTACCCCTACTGCTCATTTGTGCCTACCGGAACACCGAGATGCCCCCGGAGCACATTTTTCATCAAACCCTCGATTCCATCGACCACGGGTCTGACTGGGTACGTTCAACGCTTGAACTGCCCCCCCTCGGGGTGGCTGACATTGAACGGATGCTGGCCGATACACTACACTGCCCACTGTCCAATGCAGCGATACTCGCCAAGGAAGTTCACCAGCTCAGCCGGGGCAACCCCTTCTACGTGCACCAGATGCTGCAAAGTGCGCGTGCCCGCTACACCCTTCATACGGTCCCACCGGCGGCTCTTCCAAACGACAACCTCACAGCGTCTTCACACGTCGCCCCCACACCACCCGAAGTCAGGTACCTGATTCAACGACGTTTCCACGACCTGCCCGAACTGACCCGCACCTTGTTGTCCTGGGCGGCCTGTCTTGGTCAACGCTTCGACGCCGACACGCTCTTGGTCATCATGAGCGGCGACAGCATGCAGGCCCGACAGGCACTGGCACGGGCTATTGACGAAGGCTATTTGCAGCGCGTGATCAATGGTCAGGGCATAAGCATGCTTTATCGCTTCACCCACGACAAACTGCAGGAACTGGCCTACAGCGCTTTGTCGGATGAACAACGCGCCGGGCATCACCAGCGCATTGCCCGCATGCTTCAGCGGCACGCACATGGCACCCCGCAGGCTGCCAGCCCGACCACGATTGCCGACCACATGAACCGGGCACCCCAGGCAGAACCAGGCAGTGCCGCCGCGCTGGAAGCGGCCCACATCAACCTGCTCGCGGCACGTCACGCAAAAATGAATGCGGCCTTCACATCAGGCCTGGGTTATGCGCAGCAGGCGCGCAGGCTTGTGTCGGAACGCTGCTGGGACACCCAGCCCGAACTGTCCTTTCACATTTACTGCGAACAGGCTGAACTTGATCAACTGAATGGAAATTTTGAACGCGCAGAAGATACGCTGCGGCACGCGGCTCGGCGGGAATCCAACATCCAGCGTAAAGCCATGCTGTATAACCGGCTGGTCACCCTGTACACCCTGGCGGCGCGTTACACACACGCAATCGATGCCGCACGACAAGGACTGGCCCTGTTTGGCACTGTGCTGCCGACAAACAACCTTGAAAGCCACCGGCACCAACTGTTCGAAGAAACCCGAAGCATGTTGCGCTCACTGAAACTGAGCGACCTCGGACAGCAACCACGCACCCAGGATCCGGCCGCCCTGTCGGTTCAAATGCTGCTGACCAGCCTGGCACCCGCCTGCTATCGCGCACATCCAACGCTCTGGACCCTTGTGGTGCTGATGCAATTGAAAGAAAACCTGACACACGGCATGTCGATCTACGCAAGCTACACATTGCCGGCCTTCGGGGGGCTGCTGAGCCATGAAACACCGGATGCAGGCCGGCAATGTGCCGACCTGTTCAAGGCGACCGAAGACCTTGTGGCTGGCGCGCCTGCGGGCCAGGATCACAGTGTGGCCTACCTGATGATCGGCAGCTCATTGCGCCACTGGTTTGCACCACTGCGTCAAGCCAGCGCCGACTACCTGAAAGCCTATCAAAGTGGCGAAGCATCCGGCAATCTGCAATACTCGGTCTACGGATTCGGTCACAACACATATTGCCGCTTTTTTCAGGGCACCGCCCTGAACGCGCTTTTACCGGAAGTGAATGGTTACCTGGGCTACTGCACACAGCGCGGGAACCGCTGGGGTATTGACCTGACGACCGGTGCGCTGCGCGTTTTGCATCTTTTGCATGGCCCATTCACCGATATTCACGTGCATGCCAACCTGAATGAAGCCGAAACCGATTTTATGGCACGCTGCCATCACAATGGCAACCTGCAGGTTCTGTGCATTTATCACATCATGCGCGCATTGGCCCTGCTGCTTCTCGAGCGTCTTGAAGAAGCCCATGCCTGCATTCAGGCCGCTGAGGAACTGATCGATACCGTTGCAGTGCAAGGCCTGTTTCCTTCAACCCAGTTTTATCTGCTGCGAGCGCTGATCAGCGCCCGGCTCGAACCGGCTTCGTGCAGTGTGAAGCACCTTGACGATGCCCTGATCCGCTTTGCAGCCTGGGAAAGACATGCGCCCTGGAATTTCGCATCGGCCACGCTGTTGCTGCGTGGCGAGCAGGCACGACTGCACGGACGCACTCGCGACATGCTGCAATTCTATGCAAAAGCCCTTCAAGAGGCCCGCGCACAGAAAAACCCGATCACCCGCATGCTCGTCACACGCAGTGCCATTCAGGGAATCCAGGGCCTTGAGGCCGATATTCTGCCTGCCGTGTATGTACATGAATTGATCCAGGCAGCCCGTGAACACCACTCGGAAGCGATCAGCAGCCACTGGACGCATACGCACTCAACAGGGCCGGCGACTCTGGCGGCAGCACAGCCGCCCTGGATGCAGGCGGCAGAGCAGGCCGAACGTCTGGCCAGACACACCAGCCTGCCCGGTCTTGCCAGGGAACTGGCTGACCTTGCCATGGGGTGCTCCGGCATTACCCGTGCAGTGGTGCTGTTCAGCCATGAAAACGTGCTTCACGTATTTGCAGACAGCCTGGTGCCAGACACAGTGCATGCAACGGGCCAGTCGTGCCCTGTGCACGACTGGCCGCC
>JAAYGT010000176.1 GCA_012727555.1 Alcaligenaceae bacterium
ATCATGAGAGGCATCCGGAGAGTGGGGATGCCAATCAATGTACACAAAAGCTAAAGTAATTTAAAAAAATAAATAACTATATAAAACGACTATGGTGTTATAAGATTAATTTCTTATATGAAAAAATAAATAATGGAATTTGTTTATTATTTTAATTAATAATGAAATGTTAAGAAAACTGTTATTCTGTTCTGGTGTTCATTATGGACTGCATCATGGAAACCATAAATAAGCCATCAACCCCTGCGGAAAACACGCCAACTGAACCTTGTCATGCCAAAGAAACGACATTCAGGAATCTCATGCTTCTTACGATTGCGCATTGGGGTATTGAATATGGCGATTCGCTGTCCCATTATTCAGGGCCGATCCATGGTAACGGCCAGCAGCTTGCCTGATTTTTCAGTGGGTATGGTTTGCCAGGAATAATGTTCTGATAAGCATGGGTCAGGCACTAATCCTAGATCAATCCGCAGGCGATTCAAAACTGCAGTATGATGTTCGATTACTTCCTGGTCGCCCCAGTCATTTTTCTGGCGTGTTATTTCAGCCATTTCTTGCAGTTTGGGGCTTTGTTGTTCGATCGTTTCCTTAAAGTTAACAGCCTTGGTATTGGGCATATTGTTGCTGAACTTTGAATTCACGCCTACGTTGACCAGTGCCAAATTACCCAGCCTATGGAGCCACGCTTTCGATACCTTTGCCCCTGATTGTTCTTTGTCTGGGCGCTGGGGATAGAAATGTTCGATCGAATTCCGGAAAGAAAACCGGTACTCTGGATTCTGTTGTTCCAACCAGATCAGGTAGTCGAGGTAGGTAAAAACGATACGGTTGATGCTGAATCCCATCGGTTCTTCATTATTTTTGAAGAAGGCTTCTCTTACTTTGTCACGGGCGTACTCCCGCAGGGCATCCACAAGCTGCGATTCGGTAATTGTTTCAAATTCGTTTTTATCAAGAATTATAAGCAGTAGCGTTATCCAGTGCATCGTTCGCGGAGAAGTGTAGGTCACACGAAGCATTGATTGGAGTGTCAAGAGATTTCTTGTTGCTGGATCAATTTCGCTGTTGTCTTCAATGTCAGGACTGGTTCGGGTAAATGTACTTTTATACACAGGTGTTGACTGCTTTTCAGAGCCCCCTTTGATGAGCCGCTGTAACGACCAGTCGCCATCATCACTGTTCGTAGCGGTGAACTGGCGTTTGATCACGAAGCTGTCGAAGAGATTTTTGCAGCGCAGCAGCTTAAACAAAAATTTTTTAACCCATTCTGGCTTTTTGGCGTCATGCTGTTCTAAAACCTGACTGAATGTCTTGATGAGGCTCTTGTCATCCAGTTGGCCTTCTTGATCGTTGTCGTCACCATTAACGACCTTGAGAACATGCAAGAGAAACACGGGGAATTCAATGATGGAACGGAACCTTTCAGTATCCTGGTTCCCATCGTTTTTTTGTACGTTAACCGCGGCGTACTTCGTTATTGCCATTTTGAGGCTTAGGGAGGTACTCAAGGTAATGCCTTCGTCTCCCTTGGAATTTGCTGATTTGCTAAGCATTACAAGATCTTCAAAGCACATCACCGTCAGCCGACTCCAGTTGTCGCCGAAAATGGCCTGGCGCAATTTTGTGTCGCCGCGTGTCAGCGACATCTGTACGTAGGAATCCATGTCCGAGCATGCATCCCAGACCCAGGCGAAACATTCCCTTTGTATTTCATTGTCAAGGTGCTGCATCAGCTGAGCTTTGACGATGTCAGTTTGCTGAAGTTGCTGGCCACGCGTGTTCATGATTTCAAAATAACGATTGAAATCGGTTTTGCTTGGCAGCACCGCCCGAACCATGACCACTTTCTTGAGCAAGAAGTCAGCAAATTGGCGTCGCTCGGTTTCTTCACGGAGATGCTGGTCCATGAACTGACGAATAAATTTGTAACCCTGAAGTATGCCTGCGTCTTCAGTGTGTGATGTTTGCCGTGTTGAATGGCAAGAATTAAGGGCTTCTGTTGACACCCGCTGAATGGCTTGCGTTGCACGTGCGCGTGACTCATACCGCAGACAGTCCCTGTGCTCAACATCCGTCAAGCCATCCTCCGCCAGTATGGTCAGGAGCAAATAAAGCGTTGTGAGCCGCTGTTGCCCATCGATCACTTCAAAGTGCACCTGAGTCTTTTGCAGTTCGGTGACCATAAGGTTCCCGAGAAAGTAATTGTCTTTTTTGTCAAAAATGGCATCCTTGACATCGCGCAGCAGTTGCTCGATTTGCTCGGCTTGCCATGTAAAGTTTCGTTGGTAGATAGGAACAACGTAGACTGCATTGGCGTCATGAAAGAGTTCTTCGATGGTCAGCAGCTTGGGCTTGAGTCGGTTGTTATCCATCATGCTTCCGGGTTATTGAGCAATGCCACGAGCTCTTGCTCATGGGTATCGTTATAAGGCTTGAACGAGGCTGACAACTGACGCACAACACGACCGGATTCGGCGTGGCGTATCAGTGCAAAAGCAGAATCAACTGATTGATCGCCTCGTGCGCGGTTGTCAATTGATCGGAATTGCACCCGAAGTAACTCCACACGTGGTGTGTAGGCCCAGGCGAAAAGCTGCTCACGCGCGGCAGTGAGCCCTTCGTTCCCAAACTTGTTCGTGTAGTATAGGAACGCAGCCATGAAGAGTTCAAACACGTAGCGGTAACGACTGCGAGACGGGCGCTCCAACAGCGTGTTGTCTTCCTGTTGTGCGTGAAGGTGGTACAACGAAAATTTTCCCCGTTCGCCAGTGAACACTTCGCTTGCCAGTTGCCTGATTTCCGAAAGCATGAACGACACCATTTCAAAGAATGGTCGTCCGGCCACCACAGGGGCGTCAATCTGGAAGCGGCTTCGGTTGGTGTCACGATCTACGAGTCCGCTCGCAAATGCCCCGCACGCGCTCAGCGCCGGTAACACAAACTGCGCCGAAATATGGTAACGAGCACTTGGAGAGCGATTGATCTTGGGCGAGACCCCCTTGAACATATCAATGTCGTGCAGGGTGAAATTTGGTGCGCTTTCACCCCGTGACCAGCGCTTGATCCGGTAAAGGTAAGTTGAAAAAAGCCGATCTAATTCTTTGTCACTGACCGATTCCCACGCCTCAACGACCGCCGTTTTCATGGCGGCTGTTTCATCGCGCATCTCGCGCAGATGATAAGCCTTCAGAAGATCATGGGGAGCCAGCGGTTTTCCTCGATAGTTTTGGGAGTCGAAAACCCGAAAGGCTTCGTCAATATCGTCAGTTACGATTCGAATAAATTCACACTTTTGCCTGATGAACCTGGTAAGTTCAGTGCGCTGTTCTTTTGACAGAACCTGTATTTGGCGGCAAAGCGCTGTTTGCACGCGACCTATGGGGTTGTCAGGATGATCGCGAGTCGTGTGATCATTGTAAGTCTCTGAAAGTAGATCTAAGATCGTTTGAAGCGTTATGAGTCGCTGCTGGCCATCGACTACGTCAAGTCCTGAGACTTTGACGTCAATGTTTGAACCTGTGTCGTGCAAAATCACCGCGCCAAGGACGTACGGAACGTCGTGCCGATCAGCGTCTTCCATGGCCTGCTGAATATCATCAAGCAGTTGCAGGGCCGTTGCCGGGTGCCAACTGTAGGGACGCTGGTAATGGGGAATCTGAAGATTCTGTGCGAGTAGATTACCGACTGAAATGGCACTGACGCTGTTATTGCTGATGGTCACTCGGATTCCCCGGTTAAGTGTATGAAACCAAAAAGGTAATCCCTGCTGAGCGAGTTACAAAAATAGACAGCACAGAACGGGACTACATGGCACTGACCGGAATTTTCAGCGATCAGTGCGTTTTACCCAGTAAATTAGTTTAGTACGCAAGACGGTCTGGCTGATCGTTGAGCTGCTATTTGGGTTTGCAGGCTTAAAGGGAAATCGGTTCCGGCGGCGCAAAGACCCACCCATCAGGCACAATCCAAACCCAGACATCCCCTGCAGTAATCAGGCCTTTGTAAAACCCCCTGATTTCCGCGTACTGATCCGGCATCGGGTATTTGTTCAGCACCCACATGGCACGCCCGAAGCGTTTGTTTAGGCGGTGAATTTCAGCCTGCTGGAACAGTTCCGGGGGTGTTTTGCCCAGCAGACTCAGCAGGCGTTGCATATTGGCTTTTTCGGCTTTGGTGTAACTGGGCACGACTTCTTTCTGGTCGCCCTTGTGATCGGTGTGCCCCGTGTCGGTCCGGTTGCGCTTGATGTTGCCCAGATGCCAGAGCCAGATTCTGTATTTTTTTTCCTCATCGACGCTCATCGTTTCCGGGTCAGGCATCTGTTGCAGCCGATCCTGAAAATTCAGTTCACGCCAGAAAGGAACGCTCCAGGCGCACTGGGCGCAGCCGATTCTGGGGTTATCCTGGGTTCGGCAGGCTTCGGGTTGCTGACAAGGGCGCGCCACTTCGGGGTGTTCATCCAGTTTGAGCAGTACTTCGCAGTGTGGGCATTTGATGTCGTTGTCGTAACGTCGTTCGGGCGGGATGGCAACCTTGCCCATACCATCGGTGCGGTAGAGACCTTGGAATGGAATCCAGCCTCCTCGCAGGAAGTTACGGGGTAAGGTTCGAAAGATTTTTGAACACTGGCTGCATTGGTGAAAGGTAGATGGGCCTAAACGCATAATGGTCTCCTGTGCAATCCCGTACTTTAAGGACACAGTGCGACACCATATGTCGCTGGCTAGCATCAAGCTGTAGGCTGTTGATGGCCGTGATGATCGATTATCCATGCCGCAACATGGCGGCGCGTTTGCAGGCCAAAGGGGCGCTGGTTAAATTGTTGTGCCGCAAAGGCTGGGATCGTCAGCGCGTTCTGGACATCTTCCATGTGCTGGACTGGATGCTGCATTTGCCGGACTATCTGGAGCGACAGCTATGACAGAATGCCTTGGAACTTCAGGAGGAAAACAAATGCGCTATGTCACGTCGGTTGAACGGATGGGTATTGCCGACTCATGCATTCTGGGCCAGACTTGCCATCACCAGTCCATCCGCCAGTTCCAGCGCATCGACCGGCCAGTTCCCATCCCTGATACGAACACCCCGTCTGACTTCATGCATGACATAGACCCAGGCGGTCATCCATCTGTTCTGGCTTTGCACTTGAATCAAAACCCGATCGTACAAGCCGGGCTCACCCGGGTTGAACCCTTCCAGCCAGTCCAGCGGGGGCAGGGCGGATTCGGGATCTTAAAACGCCAACACCTTTCCAACCCTCACGACTTTTAAGGGGGGTCGGGGCCAACACTTTCAAGCATGATGTCACTATTTCTGGCAAACCTTGGTCTTACTTTCCAGAAGGGCTACGCCAGACTGCTGCTGCGTATTCCGCTGTCAGATGGCCAGCCGTAATAGCGTCAGCATATGCGCGGGCACGCGGTAACAGGTTGGTTGCATAGAATAAAGCAGTGGTCAGTTTGCGCCGTTCAAAGTCTGTTGCTCTTCCGTCTTGTGCCGCCAACATACACGCCAGTGCCGAACGACCCATTTGCCAGCCTGCGTGAACCACGCCGGCCAGCATTAGCAAAGGCACACTCCCCATGAAAACAGCCCGCGGATCGCGAGCTGCTTGTTTCAGCACATAGTCTAATGCCTGCTCGTAAGCTGCAATAGCTGTTTCGAGACGCTCAGAAATACAGAGAGCCACGTCCGCATCGTGTGAGGTTGTGTCCGCGCGGCTACGTAACTGCACAACAGTCTCACGCATGGCTTTGACCAGGCTAAGGGCCACCTGTCCGTCGTTCCGTACAATTTTCCGCCCAACGAAGTCATTGGCTTGAATCGCGGTTGTACCCTCATAAATGGGCAGAATTCGCGCATCCCGGTAAAACTGGGCAGCGCCGGTTTCCTCGATGTAACCCATGCCACCGAATACCTGTACGCCCAATGAAGTGACCTCAACGGCCATTTCGGTGGAAAAACCTTTGATGACTGGCACCAGGAACTCGTACAGTGCCTTACAACGCAGCTTTTCCGCATCGTCCGGGTGATGATGTGCTTTGTCGGCCAGCGCTGCACCGTATAAAGCCGTGGCACGAGCGCCTTCGGTGAGCGCACGCATCGTAAGCAACATGCGCTGGACATCCGGGTGCTGATCAATCGTGGCGGGCCCTGAAGTCCTTCCGGGCGGCTGGCTCTGTACACGCTCACGGGCGTAGGACGAAGCAAACTGAAGGGCACGTTCGCTCAGCCCCACCCCCTGCACACCTACGCCAAATCGTGCAGCGTTCATCATGATGAACATATATTCCAGACCACGATTTTCTTCACCGACCAGGTAGCCTATAGCCCCTTCGCCGACTTCTCCCTTGCCCGAACCGAATAACAAGACAGCCGTTGGGCTCCCATGAATGCCAAGCTTGTGTTCCACAGAAGCACACCATACATCATTGCGCTTGCCGGGTGCCCCCGTTGCAGTCACCAAAAACTTGGGCACTATGAACAGAGAGATACCTTTGACTCCCTGTGGTGCTCCTGGTAGGCGAGCCAGAACCAGATGAACAATATTTTCAGACAGATTATGCTCGCCATACGTTATGAAAATTTTCTGGCCATACAGTCGGTAACTGCCCTCATTCTGTGGCACTGCACGCGTTGTAACGAGCGATAAATCAGAGCCAGCCTGCGGTTCCGTCAGGTTCATGGTACCTGTCCATCGGCCTTCAAGCAGGGGAGGGATGTAGATTTCACATTGTTCAGCCGAACCTGCTAGTGAAAGCGCTTCAATCACGCCATCTGTAAGCATGGGGCACAAACCAAAGGCCATGTTTGCAGCATGCAGGTTCTCGCTTGCCGCCGCACTGAGCAAGCGAGGCAAACCTTGCCCACCCCATTGAGGGTCATGCTGTAAACCTTGCCAGCCACCCTGACCAAACAGTCGAAACGCTTCATCGAAACCGGGAGGGGTACGAACCTCACCGTTTTCCCAATAAGCAGGTTGGGTGTCACCCAAGTGGTTTAGTGGGGCGACGACTGACTCGACAAAGCGAGCATTTTCCTGCAAAACAGCTTCCACGGTAGCCTCGTCAAGGCCATCGTGGGCCGGCAGGCCCAGTACCCCATGAAGGTCAGCCAGTTGTTTGAATACAAAACGAATCTCTTCGACAGGTACTTGATACGTCATGATAATTTTGCAGTTGCCTGAGACCGGCCATTAACCGGCAGGCCTGTTCGTGGACTGGCAGGAACAAATTATTTCCACTCAGTCAGTTCTCTAACCGTTGGCCATGCTGGATAAAAAGACGCATCTGCAACGGACGTTTTTTAGTTGCAAAGGCCGGCAGGCACTTGGCACGGCAGGCCTTTGATCTTGATGTCGTGGCTGTAAAGGTTAGTTAACTGTTTTTGTGCTGGTTTTTGCCAGACGCAGTCCCTTTTCGCCTTCTGCTCGGGCATACTTCTGAAACTCGGCGACAGAAGCCGAAGGTGTCACTTCCTCGTAGCCTGCTTCCAGGCTAGTACGCACCTGTTCCTGTGCAAGTACCGTTTTGGTTGCATCGAAAAGTTTCTGAACAATGGCATCCGGTGTGTTTTTTGGAACAAAGATTCCCCACCAGTTTGAAATATCGTAGCCAGGTACCGTTTCAGCAATCGGTGCGTATTCAAGAAGTTTGGACTTGTTTGAGGATGTAACGCCGAGACCGATGACCTTACCTGTTTCGATGATCGCTTTCGCTGAAGGGGCGGTTGCGAAGGAAATGTCGGTATCCCCTGCAGCGACTGACTGCGTTGCCGGTGCTCCGCCCTTGAAGGGAATGTGCATAAGATCAACGCCTGCGCGCGACATGAACTCAACCGCTGCCAGGTGCGTAATAACACCATTACCCGACGATGCTACGTTCAGACCACCCGGATCCTTTTTGGCACGCTCAACTAGATCTTTCACGCTCTTGATGCCCTTGGAGGCATTGGCGATAAGAACCATGGGGCTTGAGGTAAGTTGCGCCACTGGAATGAAACTGTCTGGCGTGTAATCGACTTTGTAAAGCACATTGTCACTGCCCATCACGCTGGAGTTTCCAAGGAACATTGTGTAACCATCGGGGGCGGCACGCGCAGCGATCCCTGCACCAATCGTCGAGCCTGCACCTGGCCGGTTTTCAACCACCACGGGTTGACCAAGCACTTTTGACAATGCGTTGGCATAGACACGGCCTACGTGATCAGCCCCGCCTCCAGGAGGGAAACCAAGAATAAGTGTTAATGGCTTTGTAGGGAAGGAAGCCTCTGCCATGGCAGCTGTATGCGGCATCACGGTAATCGTCAGCCCTGCAATGGCCATGGAAATGATCGAACGAATGGAATGATTCATGATGTCTCTCCTGTTTTTTGTGAATTTATCTATAAAATCTGTTCAAGAAGGCAAGCGGATTACAACCGCTGCGGTTTGTTTTTCCCAGCCCAATGTTTCATTTACCCGTGAACCGGGGAGGGCGTTTTTCTTTCCAGGCCAAGGCACCTTCGGCAATGTCACTTGACCCTTCAGAAAGAAGCACCAGAGCTTCAATTTCTTCTTTTTCCAAAACGCCATGGGCGATCAGATTCAAATGCTTCTTGACACCGATAAGAGGAATCGGTGCCATGTCGAGTAGCGTGGCTGTGAGCGCGTCGAGTCGGGTTTCAAGGTCTGCTGCCTGAACAAGTTCAGTCAGAAAACCGATACGCAGCATCTCAGCAGCATCGAGTTTTTCTGCCGTGAGGAAAAGACGCTTGGCTGTATTCAGGCCAAGGCGTGACACATAGCGCTGCATACCACCTGGATAAAAATGCAGTCCAAGTCGTGTTGCTGGCATGAACATGTTTGACTCGGGTGTGCCGATACGAAAATCGCATGCAAGCCCAAGATCTGTACCACCCCCGTAAATACCCCCCTGAATGGCTGCAATCGTGACTGGTCGAGCCTGTTCAATGAGGTCAATCGTTTCACCAAAATACGATGAGCCCGGTGCTTGTTTGTCAGCCAGCGATGAAATGTCATAACCGCTGCAAAAATACTTTCCACGGGAAATGAAACGCAGCACTAGAACATGCGTGTCCTGGTTGACGGCCGCTATATGGGCACGCAAGGTATTCAGGTCACTTGGTGAAAGGCGGTTGGCGTGATCCGGTCGATTCAACGTGATAGTGGCTACACGGCCCTGTACTATCAGAGTTGGCTCGGTTGGTGGGGTGATCGTACTCATTGCGTAACCTGCGCGGACGCAGCTCCTTTTGACAATTCGCCTTGACCAAAACCCTGTGCCTGGAACGTGACTTGTTTTTCTTCCAATTGCTTGATCTCTGCCATTGTCAGACCAAAGCTCGCCAACACCTCTTGGGTGTGCTGACCAAACACCGGTGGTGCCATCCGTACCGAACGACCACCTTCAATATCAGCCATGGTCAGTGGCAACGCCACCTGACGCAATGTGCCTACAATTGGATGCTCGACACTTTGAACCAGATTACAGGCCTGAACCTGGGGATCCGTGAATACGTCTTCCAGGGTATTGATAGGGCCAGCAGGAATCCCGTTCTCAATCATGACCGGTGTCCATTCCATGCGTGTCCTGCGTTTTAGGCTGGCCTCCAGTTCTTCTTTCAAAACGTGCCGATGCTGCATACGTTCTGCGTTCGTGATGAAGCGAGGGTCGGTGGTCAGATGATCCAAGTCGAGTATGGAACATAATTTGACCCACATCTGCTGGGTTGCAGGTGCCAGATTCAAAGGACCATCAGCCGTTTCGAAGGTGCCATATGGAGCGATGACTGGGTGAACATTGCCGCATGGCTGGGGTACTTCGCCCACACTCAGGTAACGCTGGCCCTGAACACTCAGTAAACCCATCAGGCCCGCGAGCAGTGACGTTTCAACATGCTGACCACGGCCTGTATTTTTGCGGGCAACAACTGCGGATAAAATGCCGATGACAGCCCACAAGCCTGCTGTCAGGTCACCCACAGCTGTACCCACACGCATCGGTCCTGACTCAGCAGTACCTGTCAAACTCATGAAACCTGAGTAACCCTGTGCAATCTGATCAAAACCTGCCCAATCACGCGCGGGTCCTTGACTTCCAAAGCCGGAAATTGAAGCCATGATCAACTCGGGTTTTTCAGCTGATAGAGCTTCATAGCCCAGGCCCATTTTCTCCATGGTGCCGACCTTGAAGTTCTCAACAACAATGTCCGAAGCCAGCGCCAAGCGCCGAATGAGTGCAAGCCCTTCCGAGCTGCGAAAGTCCACCCCGATGCCCTTTTTGTTACGGTTTGCGCTCAGGTAATAGACACTGATGTCTTCATCGAATGGGCCCCATTGACGCACCATATCACCGTTTGGTGAGGGTTCGACCTTAATAACCTCGGCGCCAAGATCTCCAAGAATCATTGTGCTGAATGGCCCCGATAACGCGCGGGTAAGATCCAGAACTTTTAATCCGGCCAGTGGCAGGCTCATATTTGCGTCTCCTTGAATTGTTCAAGTTATTCTGCGACGCGTAGTTCTATAATAAAAATACTATTTTCCTATTCCAGTATAAGAAAATCTTATTCCTATGAATTTGCGACAGTTGAAGTACTTTGTACGGGTGGTGGAAGTACGCAATCTGACGCGTGCTGCCGAAGCGCTGCATGTGGCACAGCCAGCCTTGAGCCAGCAGATGGCTTTGCTGGAAGAATCGCTCGGAGTCTCGTTGCTGTTGCGTGGACCGAAAGGTGTTTTTCCCACCGAGGAAGGGCTGCTGCTGTACAGGCATGCGCAAACCATCTTGCGTCAGGTCGATTCCACACGAAGTCTGCTGCTCCGGGCGGCCGATCAAATCACCGGCACTGTTTCCATAGGGCTCGCCTCGAGCACTGCACGGATGCTAGCTCTGCCGCTGATGCAGCGGGTCAAGGCTGAGTTGCCAGCCATTGTGCTTGAAATAGTCGATGTCCCAAGCGCTGATCTTACGAAACTTGTTTTGCAGGGGCGTATTGATTTTTCATTGTCACCGGATCAACAGCCTTTGAACGGCCTGATTCATGAGCCTCTGCTCAAGGAAGAACTACTGTTGCTTACGCCCCCGATCTGGACACTGCCAAGCGACAAACTGCGTGTCGTGGATATCGCTCATTTGCCGTTGATTTTGCCCAGTCCGCCCAATACACTCAGGGCCCGCGTGGATCATGCGTTTTTGACAGCGGGCTATTCAATTAATTTGTACGCGGAGGCAAGTACAGCAGCCATTTTGATTCCCGCAGTGCGTCAGGGGGCAGCGGCAACTATTCTGCCTTATTCTGCGGCACATAACGAGATTTCAGACGGCACAATCCAAGCAAATATCACTGAAATGCGGCTTGAGCGTGAGTTGGCTATGTGTGCCAGCAATAGCTTGCCCTTCACACCAGCCGTGCTACGTGTGATGGCTTTGTGCAAAGACGAAATTCAGCGTTTGATTTTGGAGGGCACCTGGAAGGCTTGCGCTTGGTTGGCGCCTTCAGGAACGTAACTTACATATCAGAGTCAAAGTGTTGCTGTGTCCAAGCGATTTTTCTGCTTTTCCTGCACGAAAAGCCGGTTCGACGCGGCCTCAGAGGCTGCCTGAGCAGGCTGGAGTTTAAGCAACAATTACTTGAACGCTATATCCAGGATTTTGTTCGGTTTTTGTGTCCACAGCCCGTGCCTTGGTGATCTAGGACTGGCTGCGCAAGGCGTTGTCGCACTATCGTCTCGGTCAGGTAAGGCGGTCTCTGCCTTGCCAATTCCCATCCTTGACCCGAATCCCCCGTCTGACTTCGTTCATGACATAAACCCAGGCGCTCCTCCAGCTGTTCTGGCTTTGTACCTGGATCAAGACGCGATCGTATGAGCCGAGCGCCGGGGTGAAGCCTTTCAGACCTGCTCGCGGCAGGTTGTCGAGCCAGCCCAGCGATAACGACAGATCAATCAGCCAAACTGCCACCAAAGGCCGCTAGTCTTCAGTGCCGCCGCTGGTGCGAGGAGCGCAACGGGTTTCAGATCCAATATTCAGGTAGCTGGGCAAGTTGTTCATGACGGTCTCCGGTGTGGTGTTTCTCGTAACAGGATAGCGTTTATGTGCGACTGTTTGTACCGTAGCCAGGTTCAGGCCTGCCGATCTGTCAATGATCGTGCAGGCTGTGAACCGGTGGGGGATTGTTTAATCGGCTGGCATGCGCAGGATGGGTTTGATTACTTTGCCTGACTTTGAGTCTTCCAGTGCCTGTTCGATTTGATCCATATCGTAAAACTTGACCAGGCGGTCAAACGGGAAGCGCCCTTGCTGAAACAGTTCAACCAGCGCCGGAATGAGCTGGCCCGAGCGGCCGCCACCGCCAAGAACACCAATGATATTTTTGCCCCACAGCGTGGTCAGGTGGTCGAGTGAAAAGCGTGCGCCGGCTGGTGCGCCACCAATCAGTACCAGATGTCCACGCATGCCAATGGTTTCAGCCAATTGTTCGATGACCGAAATTACGCCGGTGCAGTCGAAGGCGTAATCGACGGTGCTGCCCGTGATTTTTGTGATTTCTTCAACAAGATTCTGGTTGCGTGAATTGATAACATGCGTTGCACCGAATTCTTTTGCAAGCTCGAGCCGGTTATCGTGGACGTCAGCGACAATGATTTTGGTAACGCCAGAGTTTTTGGCGGCCATGACAGCGGCCAGACCAACGGCACCCACACCGGCAATCAGCACGGAATCCCCCAGACTGGGGCGCGCTTCGTTCAGTACGGCACCAGCACCCGTGGCCAGGCCGCAGGCCAGCGGACCCAGCAGTTCGATCGGGGTATCGTCAGGCATTTTCACGAGTGCATCCGCAGAAACAATAGAATGTGTTGCAAACGACGACTGACCGAAGAAGTGACCATTCAGGGGTTCACCATGACGTGAATAGGCGGTTGTACCTTTGGCATCGCCTTTGAAGCGCAGGCCCGAGACCAGAGCTTCACCGGTTTTGACACAATAACGGGGCTGACCATCAAGGCAGTTGCGACAGGTGCCGCACGATGGCCACCCAATGATGACCTTGTCACCCGGCGCAATCTCGGAGACCCCGGGGCCGACACGTTCCACTATACCTGCGCCTTCATGACCCAACACGGAAGGAAACGGCATGGGCATGTCGCCCGCGCGAGTGATGGCATCGGTGTGGCATACGCCGCTGGCCACAATGCGTACCAGTGCTTCGCCGCGTCCGGGTTCTTCAAGATCGATTTCTTGCAGTACAAAAGGGGCGTCTTTGTGGTCGACGACAAGTGCTTTGATTTTCATTGAAATTCCTGCAGGTGGAAAAAAACAGGTGCAATGAATGCCTGCACCCTAAGTTTTGGGGCCTGAAGCTATCGGTGATCCAGTGCCCAGTATCAGGTTGTATGTTCGTCCAATCAGGGGGGCAGGGTCAAATCGGGTCAAGCTGTTTGTAAGGGCGGCCTGGGCAGGCAGCGTGCCGGCGATCACATCATCCGCCTATAATGTACCCTTAATTCAGCCTATTTTGTTCTAAATGGGAGA
>JAAYGT010000177.1 GCA_012727555.1 Alcaligenaceae bacterium
AAGCCATTGAAGAACACAACCCGTCGCTGGAAGGCGTGCTGGTATCGATTGACTTCAACATCAAGAACAAGCTGTCCGACAAGAAGCTGCGCGACCTGCTCAGCCACTTCAGCCGCTACCGCTTGCGCAATGGCGATTTCGAACGCCCTGACCTGCTGGGAACCGCCTACGAATACCTGATCAAGATGTTTGCCGACAGTGCCGGCAAAAAAGGGGGCGAGTTCTATACACCATCGGAAGTGGTTCAGTTGCTGGTGGCCCTGTTGAAACCCACCGCCGGCATGCGCGTGTATGACCCCACCTGTGGTTCAGGCGGCATGCTGATCCAGACCCGCAACTACCTGGCCAGCCACGGTGAAAACCCGGCCAACCTGTCATTATTTGGGCAGGAAATGAACCTGAACACCTGGGCCATCTGCAAGATGAACATGTTTCTGCACGGGGTGTACAGCGCTGATATCCGCAAGGGGGACACCCTGCGTGAACCGCAGCATACCCAGCAGGGCGAACTGATGACCTTCGACCGGGTGATTGCCAACCCGCCGTTCAGCCTGAAAATGTGGGGCAAGGAAGAAGCCGATAACGATGCCTTCGGGCGCTTCCCCTATGGCACCCCGCCCAAAGATGCCGGTGACCTGGCCTTTGTGCAGCACATGATCGCCAGCCTGAACAGCGAAGGCATGATGGGCGTGGTGATGCCGCATGGCGTGTTGTTTCGCGGGTCCAGCGAAAAAGAGATTCGCAAAGGCCTGCTGAACGACGACCTGCTGGAAGCCGTGATCGGCCTGCCCTCGGCCCTGTTCTATGGCACCGGTATTCCGGCCTGTTTGTTGATCATCAACAAAAACAAACCCGCGGATCGCCGGGGCAAGGTGCTGTTCATCAATGGTGAACTGGAGTACGAGGAAGGCAAGAACCAGAACAAACTGCGGCCGATTGATATTGAAAAGATCGTGGCCACTTTCGAGGGCTATACCGAGATCAAACGGTATTCCAAGGTGGTGAGCCTGGAGGACATTGCCCAGAACGACTACAACCTGAATATCCGTCGCTATGCCGATACCTCACCACCACCGGAGATTTTTGATGTCCGGGCGATTCTGCATGGCGGCATTCCGGTACGGGAAGTGGAAAGCGAGTACATCCGCGAGGAAATCCTGGAGGATTTTGATGTCTCGACCGTGTTTGTGAACCGGGATGCGGCGTATTACGAGTTCAAGCCAGCCATTGAAATGCGGGAACAGATTCGGGAAATGGCGGGTGAGGTGGATGGCAAGATCATTGCCCAACTGGAACGCTGGTGGGATAAATACCGGGTGTCGCTGAATGAACTGGATGTGCAGGTGGCAGAGGCCGAGAAGGTGGTGCGCGGGTACTTGAAGGAGTTGGGGTATGAGTGAGGTGATTCCGGAGGGTTGGACCCGCAATCCGCTGACAAAGTACTGTGATGTTGTTGGCGGGGGGACTCCTGACAGATCAGTAAAAGAATATTGGGATGGTGATATTCCATGGATTTCACCCACAGAGGTTACGTCAAATACAACAAGATTCGTCTCGAGGACGAAGGAAAAAATCACGCAGCTTGGCCTCGAACGAAGCTCAGCAAAGCTGCATCCCGCTGGATCGTTACTGATGACGAGCCGAGCAAGTATCGGTTATGTCGCCATGAATACAATTCCTATGGCGACCAATCAGGGCTTTCAGACACTAAGGTGCAAGCAAGGAACACTTGCCGAGTACCTCTATTACTACATAGACTCTATTCGACCAGAGCTTGAAAGAATATCAGCAGGTAGCACCTTTTCTGAAATTCCATCTTCCAGCGTAAAAAAACTTGAGATAACACTACCCCCACTCCCCGAACAACCAGTTGGTAGAACGGCACTTCCTGATCGCAGATGACAAAGCCGCTGGAACCGAGAGGCATGTTCAGAATGTGATCCGCATGGACCAATGCGTACAC
>JAAYGT010000178.1 GCA_012727555.1 Alcaligenaceae bacterium
CGTCTGGAGGTCGATGGCGGCATCAAAGCCAGCAACATCCGCGCCGTGGCCGACGCTGGTGCCGACACCTTCGTGGCGGGCAGTGCCATCTTTGGCAAACCCGACTACCAGGCCGAGATCAACGCCATGCGGGCAGCACTGGCCCGATAAGCACCACCAGATCGGCTGAGTACCCTGGCGAGAAAATCCTGCCGCATGCGTTGCGGCGGGGCATTGCGAGAGTATTAAGGGCTACTTAGGAAACAAAAAACCCGCTTGATGTTGCCCCCGTATTCCAGTCCCCGTCCTAGTCGCAATAAACCGCCTGGTCCGTTGATGGCTCCTGCCGCACTTGTTCGGCCCGCTGCCTCCTGAACTCCCGAGGCGAACGCATTTTCAACGATGAATGCGGATGCACCTCGTTGAAGTGCTCAAAGGCGGCCGACAACTGTGCCAACACCGTATTGACGTCTCGAAGGTCCATACGCGCCACGTAGTCGCGTTTGAAGGTGTTCACAAAGCTCTCGGCCATACCGTTGCTTTGCGGGCTGCACACTGGTGTGTTGATGGGCTTGAGGCCCAGTGAGCGTGCCAGTGCCCTCGTGTCTGCCGCGATGTAGGCACCACCGTTGTCGCTGAGGAACTCCAGTTGGTGGCCAGCAGGGATGGCATCTACAGCCCCGAAGCGACGCTCCACGGCTTCAATGAGCATCTCGCGCACCGGCTCCCCCGGCAGCCCTTTGCCCTCCCATGCACGCCAGGCCAGAACTTCGCGGTCGCAGCAGTCCTTGGTGAACGTTGCCGTCACCGTCTGGCCCGAGTCGCACTTGATTTCCAAGCCATCGGAGCACCAGCGCAGGTCGCTGTGTGCCACTGCCACACGGCCTTCATGCACGCGCGATGAATGGCGCCGACGCGGGGCCTTGGGCAACAACAGCCCCGCCTGTGCCATGACGCGATAGACGCGTTTGGCATTGACCCGCACATCGCCTGTGGCGCTACGTTGGCGGTTCACCAAGGCGCAGGCACGCCGGTAACCATAGCTGGGCAGCTGGGCAATCTCCTGGCGCAGCTCGGCCAGCAACTGGGCATCCCCCTTGGGCGTGCGGTGGCGCCGCCCGTCTGTCCAACTATCGTCGCGTCTGCTCAGCTCACGTACATGCGAGCGCGCCAGCCCCATCGTGCGGCAGACCGTCTTCACTGGTCTTCCCCGGGCAACAAGGGCGAGCGCGCAATCCACTTTTTTTCGGCGGCGTACTCCACGGCTTCCTTGAGGATTTCGTTCTCCAAGGTCTTCTTGCCCAGCACACGCTGGAGCTTGGCAATTTCCGCTCGGGCCGCTGCCAACTCGGATGCCGGCACCACTGCCTCACCAGCAGAGACGGCGGTCAGTGCGCCTTGCCGTTCAAGCTTACGCCACTGGAACAGCAAGCTTGCGGCAACGCCTTCCTGCCGAGCCACCAGCGAGACGCTCATGCCCGGTTCGTAGGTGCGCCGCACCAGGGCTGATTTCTCGGCGAGGGACCAGCGCCTGCGGCGCTGGTCTTTCAAAATTACCTCCACCGACTCCGTATGCCTAGTCATATTCATAGTCCTATTTGAATCGCCCAGGCTTTCCTAGACGCCTTGGAGCCTCAGGAAGTGACGCCGCTCAAACTCGGCAGGCGGCAGGCCGTCAGCACTGGAATGACGACGTCTGGGGTTATAGAACATTTCGATGTAGTTGAAGACATCGCTGCGGGCAGCTTGCCGGGTGGCATAGGTTTTACGGCGGATGCGCTCACGTTTGAGCAACTGGAAGAAACTCTCTGCGACAGCGTTGTCATGGCAGTTGCCCCGTCGGCTCATGCTGGGCTGCAGTTTGTGGCTCTTGAGGAAGTCCTGCCATTCATGGCTAGTGAATTGGCAGCCCTGGTCGGAATGAACCAGCACCGTCTTGCTGGGCCTGCGCCGCCAAACGGCCATCAGCAACGCATCCAAAGCCAACTGGGTGTCGATGCGGTTGCCCATGGACCAACCCACCACCTGACGCGAGAACAGGTCAATGACCACCGACAGGTACAGCCAGCCTTCGTGAGTGCGGATGTAGGTGATGTCCGTCACCCACGCCTGGTTGGGCATTTCCACCGAGAACTGCTGCTCCAGCACATTGGGTGCGACCACGGCAGGCTGACCGCCTCGGGGGCTGGGACGTCTACGGTAACCCCGCTGGGCCTGCAAGCCTTCTTGCTTGAGCAGCTTGGCCACTCGGTGTTTGCTGCACCGCTCGCCCAGGTCACGCATGTCCAGGGTGAGTTTGCGGTAACCGTACACCCCACCGCTTTCCAGCCAGGCGTGCTTGAGCAAGCCCAGTAACCTGCGGTCGTCCTGGGCACGGGCACTTTGCGGTTGCGCCTTCCAGGCGTAGTACCCGCTGGGGTGCAGCCGCAAAACACGGCACATGCCTCGCACGCTGTACAGAGCTTGGTGCTGAGCGATGAATGCGTACTTCAGCGGGACTGCCGCGCGAAGTACGCCGCCGCTTTTTTTAGGATGTCACGCTCCTCGGTGACCCGTTTAAGCTCGGCCTTCAGGCGGCGCAGTTCATCGCTTTGGCTCAGTTGTTGGGTGCGTGCTGCCAGCGGCATTTGGCGTTCACGCACCCATTTGTACAGGCTGTGGGTGCTTACGCCCAGGCGGTTGGAGACATCGGCCACGCTGTGGCCGTGGTCAAGGATTTGTTTGACCGCCTCGGTCTTGAATTCTTCGGGGTAACGTTGACTGCTCATACTGGCTCCTATTGGACAGGAAATAGGAGGCTCTCAACTGTCTACAAAACCCTGGGCGATTCAATGGAAGGCATACCTCTGACCCCATGGAATGCGCTGTTGGAGCATTGGGGTAGCAAAAAGCTGCGCAACACCAACGCCCGCTGGTCAGAAAAAGCCACTGTTGAGAAGGTGGTGCAAGTCGGTTTGCGTAGCCGCCGTGGTACGGCAATTCAGCTGCCTTGAGCAGCAGGTTCCTTCTCTCTTTTCTTGTTTTCCCTCTTGTGCATGTTGTGCGCCTGGTGCTGGCTGTTGAAGCCGCATTCAGGTGTGGTTGCGGCGTGCCCATTTTTTGAAAGGTCAGTCATGCACCCTTATCACTTGAGTAGTTTTCGCTACCGGCGTTTGCTGGCGGCGGTGATGACCTTGCCAGCAATGGATACCTCAACGCCTGTTCCGCATGAATTCAGCGGCCAGTGGCCGTGCTGCTTCAATGGCTGTGCCGAAGCAGGGCGTTATGTGCATGCTTCAAGGCCATGCATGGAGCCGCAATCAGCCATGGTGCTCGAACTGGCCGATGCCGCTTTGCAGGCGGTTGAGCCAATCAGCCAGAGCACAGCC
>JAAYGT010000027.1 GCA_012727555.1 Alcaligenaceae bacterium
TCCAGCCGCCCGTGGGCCTTGACGGACTGCAGTACAGGGCTGCTTTGGTGGTTGCGGGTGGTGAGGGTTGCGGTTTGGTGTTTCATGCAGAGCCTTTTTTGATGTGGTTCCAGGCCTCGATCACGGCTCGCGCAAGTGCTCGCACTTGCTCTGGGGTAGCACCGGCTTCGTCAGGAGAAATTTGCAGTTCGATGCCGGTATTGATCCAGATGTGGCTGCGCACGTCGACAGCACCTGGCACCTTGGGGCGCTCAGGCACCGGCAGAGGTGCGCCCGATACGACTTCCCGAATACGTTCGAGGGACAAGCCTGCCTCGGTTAACTGCTTGATACGCAGCAGTGTGTCCAGGTGCTCGCTCAGATAACGTGCACCACGGTTTTCACCGACGGGGCGGGGTACCAGGCCGATCTGGATGTAGTAACGCACGGTACGCTTGGGCAAGGCCGCAAGCGTACAAAGCTGATCGAGAGTGAATGTGTGTACAGTCATATTGATACAGTTTTACTGTTAAGGTTAACTGTATCATAAAATTGCTTTTAAACACACGGCAATCAAGGGTTGGAATGTTGGAGCCAACGCGACCACCATCCGGGATCGCAACACCGTCTGGACGTTCGAGAACCGTATCGGCCAGGCGGGCGCCCGGGCGTTGTTCGGGGGTGTTGAAACGCCTGGCCGTATTGCGTCTACAGTAATGGGAGACAGGCTGAAACGTGAGACAGGGTCACCCTGATGCGGATGATCTCGTAAAGAGGCTCACTCATGAAATCTACTGTGTATGAGTGCAGACTTTAACAATGGCGTAGGCTTCAGCTACCTCTTCAAGACCCGATCGAGTAGTCAGATCAAGGCACAATTTCAGATCAAGGACTGCGCCGACCGCATCCGGTGACTTGATTTTGGATTTCGCATTGCCCGTACTGGCCCACTCGTATACCCGTTGAGGGTCATTTTCCCAAAAATAGATACCGTGACCCAGCCATTCGTATTTGCCGGCACTTGGTTTCAGGTGTTTTGAAGGGTCAGAGACCAGTGAAGTAACGGTTGCTTGCTCTGTTCCGTGAAAGCCAAGGATAAACGAAGGCTGGGTCTGATACAAAAGCCACGAATTAGCCACGGATCAAATTCTTTCGCTTGCCGTCAATGGTGAGGACGCCCAGTTCAACGAGAAACTTGCGAGCAGCTTCAGGAGAGGTCGCGATCTTCTTGCGGTAAGCGCGCATATCTTTAAGCAAGGCTTCGCCCTCCAGCATCTTGGTATGGCCGACAACCGGCTCGGAGTGAGACCGTATGCGACTGATGGTGCTGGATGGCGTGTTGCTCACGTTTACCCCCTTTCAGCGTGCGGGTTATAGTAAACCATTGCCATTGATGGATCTGCCCAGCCGAAGTTGTATTGGCTTGTCCTGGCCGGGGGGGGGGGATGAATGCCTGCACCTTGTATCCGGTGGGCATCTTTGTGATGTTTGCCATGTGCGTGCATGATGCGTGCAATCTTTGAGAAAAATTGATTTTCTACGTTCAGAAAGCTTCAGCCTACACCGCAAACCGTTGATTTTTTTATTTTTTGAATAATTGAAATCAACGGTTTTCAACCAATGGTGCGAACGGAGAGACTCGAACTCTCACACCTCTCGGCGCCAGAACCTAAATCTGGTGCGTCTACCAATTCCGCCACGTTCGCTGGGTCAAGCCGCGTATTGTAGCGTGTTTTTGGCCATTGCTCAAAAGCGGCTGCAACGCGTTCTATGCTGTTCGGACCCTCAGATGATGCCGCGCTCCGACCAGTCTTTCAGTGTGGCGGTGTCAATGCCAAGATGGCTCAAGACCTGTTCTGTATCCTGACCCAGGGTGGGTGCCTTGCGTTCGATGGTTCCTGGTGTTGTACCCAGTTTGGGAACAATGCCCGGAACCTTGATCGGCGTGCCGTCGTCCAGCGTATCTTCAAGAATCATGTTTCTGGCCTTGTAATGCGGATCATCGCAAATATCGGCAATATCGTAAATGCGTCCGGCCGGAATGCGTGCCTCGTGAAGTGCCTGCAGAACATGTTCAAGCGGGTGTTGAATTGACCAGGCCTGGATGGCGGCATCAATCACGCCGGCGTGGCGTGCACGACCGTCATTGTGGTCGTAATCCGGGTTGGCAGCCATGTCGGGGCGGTTGATAACGCCCATCAAGCGTTTGAAAATGCTGTCACCGTTGCCTGCGATCAAGGCATATTTACCATCGGAACACAGGTAGGCATTGCTGGGGGTGATGCCGGGTAATGCGCTGCCTGAAGGCTGGCGGATGGCGTTGAATACGGCATACTCGGGCAACAGGCTTTCCATCATGTTGAACACGGATTCATAGAGCGCAACATCGATCATCTGCCCAGTGCCGCCGTTCTGGTCACGATGCCGCAAGGCCAGCAGCACACCGATCACACCGTGCAGGGCAGACAGGGAATCCCCAATGGAAACGCCGACACGCACGGGAGGGCGCCCGGGCTCACCGCTAAGGTGCCTGAGCCCGCCCATGGCTTCGCCGACAACACCAAAGCCGGGAAGGTCGCGGTAGGGCCCTGTCTGGCCATATCCTGAAACACGCAGCATGACCAGTTTCGGGTTCAGTGCATGCAGTTCCTCCCACCCCAGGCCCCAGCCTTCAAGGGTTCCCGGGCGAAAGTTCTCGATCAGGACATCGGTTTCAAGCACGAGTTTGCGAATGACGTCCTGGGCTTCAGGCTGGCGCAGGTCGAGCGTGACAGACTGCTTGTTGCGCGACTGAACCTGCCACCACACCGAGGTGCCGTTGTGCAGCAAACGCCACTTGCGCAGAGGATCACCGGTGCCGGGTGGTTCGATTTTGATGACTGTGGCACCAAATTCGCCCAGCATCTTGGCTGCAAAGGGTCCGGCGATCAGTTGACCAAGTTCCAGCACACGTACGCCGGCAAGGGGTTTGGATAGGTCCGTCATGGTGATGTCCAGCAATTGATGAGCTACCATTTTAAGCGTTTGTGCCGCTGCCGCCATTGGTCTCCGGCTTCAGTACACGCCAGGTTCACCTTCCGGCCTGCGTTTGAAGCGTCGATGAACCCAGTAATACTGATCGGGTTGTTCGCGTATGCGTGCTTCAAGAAACTGGTTCATGGTAACCGCATCCAGCGAGACATCACCGCTGGGGTAATTTTCCAGGGGGTCGAAAATACGCAAACGATAACCGGCATAGCCAGGAAGAACATCGGCAACGAACGGTACGACGCGTGCGCGGCCCAATTGCGCGAGCCTGGAAACCGAGGTCAAGGTACAGGCTTGGGTGCCAAAGAAAGGCACAAAAACCGAATCACGCAAGCCGAAGTCCATGTCGGATGCGAGCATGATGGGTTTGCCCGACTTGAGCACCCGCAATATATCGCGTGCGCTGCCGTTGCGTGGAATCATTTCGGTGCCGAAGCGCTCCCGTTGTGTGCGCGCAATCGTGTCGGTCACTGTGTCGGACATCGGGGTGTAAATGGAAGCGACCGGGTGATGGGCCGAATAGAACATGCACGCTGCCTCGATGGCCGCAAAATGAAAACCCAGAAAAATGGTGGGTTGCTCGTAGGTATCGGAAAGTTCGATGGCTGATTCAACCTGCATCAGTTCCCTGATATCATCCGCAGAGCCAAACCATTGAATGCCCCGTTCCAGATAGCTTCTTATCACGTGCCTGAACGTTGATTGCGCCAGTTTCAGACGTTCTGCCTCGTCAAGCTCGGGAAAACAGAGCCCGAGGTTGGTCATCACAATGCGCTTGCGCCGGCTGGGTATGGAAAACAGCAGGTTGCCCAGTTGTTCACCGCTTCGGGCTACAAGGCCGTAGGGTAGTGCGGCCAGCGAACGCAAGGCGCCCGTGATCAGTGCATGTTTGAATGCAGGGTTCATGTGTGTTGATCTACCACGCAGGGAAACAGCAATGTGCGCCCCTTGATTTTGATGTGCGCATGCTAGCCTGCGTTGTTCTGGTGAGCAATCTTTTTCTGCATCACAGCCCGTTTTGACAAGGGTGAATCCGTTTTGATGTCGGCCGGTGTGCGCCGTTTGCGTCAATGTCTGAACTTTCCGTTAAAATGGTCTGTTCATTTGTTCAATAACTAATCTATATAGGTCCCTAATGCAGCCCGAGGTTGAAATTCTGTCCGGCCTGGAGCGCCGTGTTGATCTGTCCGTATCGATCGCCGACGTAGAAAAAGAAGTCCAGGCACAACTCAAGCGTGTTGCGCGCACCGCCAAGGTTCAGGGCTTTCGTCCCGGCAAGGCACCTCTTGCCCTCATCGAGCGCTCGCACGGGCCCGGTATCCGCTACGATGTCATCAACAGCGAGGTCGGCCGTTCCCTCGACAAGGTTCTTGAAGAAACCAAGTTGCGTGTTGCGGGTGTGCCCAGCCTCGAGCCCAAAACCGAAGGCGTACCTGAAGGCACGCTGGCCTTTTCGGCCACCTTCGAGGTGTATCCCGAAGTTCAGGTGCCCGATCTTTCTGCACTGCAGGTCAAGCGCTCCGTTATCAATGTCACTGACGAAAACGTTCAGCACACCCTCGATATCCTGCGCAAGCAGCGTGCCACCTACACAGCCCAGGCCGATCGTGCTGCCCAGGATAACGACCGTATCACGCTCGACTTCATCGGCAAGATCGATGGCGTCGCTTTCGACGGCGGTTCTGCTGAAGGTTTCCCCTTCATCCTCGGTCAAGGTCGCATGCTGCCCGAATTCGAAGACGCTGTTCGTGGCATGAAGGCCGGTGAAACCAAAACATTCCCGCTTTCGTTCCCCGAAGACTACGCCGGCAAGGAAGTGGCGGGTAAAACAGCGGAATTCACCATCACGGTCCAGGAAGTCGCTGAAGCGGTCTTGCCTGAAGTCGATTCAGAATTTGCCAAGTCCCTGGGTCAACCTGAGGGTGATGTCGAAAAACTGAAGGCCGATATCCGCGCCAACCTGGAACGCGAAGTCACCGCGCGTTCGCGTGGTCGCACCAAGTCCAGCGTCATGGAGGCCTTGGCCGTCGCAACAACCTTCGACGTTCCCAAGGCACTGGTCGAAAGCGATGCTCAGGATCGTGTCAAAGCCGCCCGTCAGGAACTCAAGGAACGTGGTGTTCCCAACGCCGATTCCATGCCCATTCCGGTGGAAGCCTTTGCCGCAGAATCCGAACGTCGTGTGCGTCTGGGTTTGCTGGTTTCCGAATTGGTCAAACAGGCCGAACTTCAGGTCAAACCTGAACAGGTTCGTGCCCGTATCGAAGAGTTTGCCCAGAACTACGAGCAACCCGCTCAGGTGGTAGCCTATTATCTGGCCGATCGCCAGCGCCGTGCCGAAGTCGAGGCCATCGTGCTGGAGGACAACGTTGTCGACCACGTGCTTGCCAAGGCCCAGGTCACCGACGAAGACGTATCCTTCGATGAAATCATGGGGACAGACTGATGTCATCACGTTTTACCGACTTCTACGCTTCGCTGTATGGTGGTAACTCGGTAGTGCCTACGGGGTTGGGTTATGTGCCCATCGTGGTCGAACAGTCCGGCCGCGGTGAGCGCTCCTACGATATCTACTCGCGTCTTCTGCGCGAGCGGGTCATTTTTTTCGTGGGACCTGTCAACGATCATTCAGCCAACCTGGTGGTTGCCCAGTTGCTGTTTCTCGAATCCGAGAATCCCGATAAAGACATCTCCCTGTACATCAATTCACCGGGCGGGTCGGTATACGCGGGCATGGCCATCTACGACACCATGCAGTTCATCAAACCCGATGTCTCCACGTTGTGTACCGGTATCGCAGCCAGCATGGGGGCTTTTCTGTTGGCAGCGGGTGCGAAGGGCAAGCGGTATTCTTTGCCCAATTCCCGTATCATGATCCACCAGCCTTCGGGCGGTGCTCAGGGTCAGGCGTCCGATATCCAGATCCAGGCACGTGAAATCCTGGGTTTGCGTGAACGTCTGAACGGTATTTTGGCTAAAAATACGGGTCAACCCATCGATCGCATTGAAGTCGATACCGAACGCGACAACTTCATGTCTGCCGATGAGGCGGTTACCTACGGTCTCATTGACAAAGTTCTTGTGTCACGCAACGACGAAGCCTGATGCACGTGCGGCCACCCCCTTCGGGTGGCCTCATTCCACCAGGCAGGCAAACCATGCCTGCCCAACACGTTGAATAGTATCTATGCCCGAAAAAAAAGGATCGGACGACAAGCTCCTGCATTGTTCGTTCTGCAATAAAAGCCAGCACGAAGTTCGCAAACTGATTGCGGGACCGTCGGTTTTCATTTGCGACGAGTGCATTGACCTGTGCAAGAACATTATTGTCGAAGAAAGTCAGGAAGAAGCGCGCGAGGCCATTCGTCACGAGCTGCCTACTCCCCAGGAAATCAAGACCTTTCTCGATGGCTATGTCATAGGTCAGGACAAGCCCAAGCGTACGCTTGCCGTGGCTGTTTACAACCATTACAAACGCATCCGCTATGGCGATGTCCAGGGCGATGATGTCGAGCTCTCCAAGAGCAACATCTTGCTGATCGGCCCGACGGGCTCAGGTAAAACCCTGCTCGCACAAACGCTGGCACGCATGCTGAACGTGCCTTTTGTCATGGCCGACGCCACCACGCTCACCGAGGCGGGATACGTTGGTGAAGACGTTGAAAACATCATTCAGAAATTGTTGCAAAATTGCAACTACGATGTCGAAAAAGCCCAGCGGGCCATCATCTACATCGATGAAATCGACAAAATTTCCCGCAAGGCCGACAACCCCTCCATCACTCGTGATGTTTCCGGTGAGGGTGTGCAGCAGGCTTTGCTCAAGCTGATCGAAGGAACCGTGGCTTCCGTGCCGCCCCAGGGGGGGCGCAAGCACCCAAACCAGGATTTCGTTCAGGTTGATACCACGAATATTCTGTTCATCGTTGGCGGTGCTTTCGATGGTCTTGAAAAAGTCATTCGTGACCGCACGGAACGCTCGGGCATCGGTTTTTCAGCTTCGGTTCGTGCCAAAACCGAGCGTGGTGTCGGTGAACTGTTCTCCGACGTCGAGCCCGAGGATCTCATCAAATTCGGACTTATTCCCGAGCTGGTTGGCCGCCTGCCGGTGGTGGCCACACTGCAGGAACTCGACCAGGATACGCTCATACGCATCCTCACTGAGCCCAAAAACTCCCTGATCAAGCAATTTCAGAAGCTCTTCGAGATGGAAGAGGTCGAGCTTGAAATACGGCCCGATGCCCTCGAGGCCATTGCGACGCGTGCCATTTCCCGGCGTACGGGTGCCCGCGGCCTGCGCTCCATTGTCGAGCAGGCCCTGCTTGACACCATGTACGATCTACCCTCGCGCAAAGGGGTTCGGCGTGTTGTCCTCGATGCCAATGCCGTAACGGGTCAGGGTTCACCCAAACTGATCTATGAAGACGGAAGTGGCCACGAAGCTGATCACAACGGCAGCAACACCACCGAGCCAGGTCTCAAGGGGGCCGCTGCCTGATTTCGCCAACAGATGCACAGGCATTTTGTACGGGTGTGCGCTGTTCAACGGGTGCGCTTCGGTCCGGTTTTTACCTATACTGGTGAAACAGCCGTTGTGCACTACTTGAAATCGCGGTTTTCGCCACAACATACACCCTCAGGTAGTTCTCAAGGGAGGCTTCGGCTTCCCTTTTGCATCTGTAAACTTTAAGGAAATTACTATGTCTGCGAGCCAGATTCTTTCTAACGAGCCTACGGATCTTCCACTGTTGCCGTTGCGCGACGTCGTGGTGTTTCCGCACATGGTGATTCCTCTCTTTGTTGGGCGTCCCCGTTCCATCAAGGCGCTGGAACTGGCCATGGAGTCAGGCAAAGGCATCATGCTGGTCGCCCAAAAGTCGGCCGGCAAAGACGAGCCCTCCATCGAAGACCTGTACGAAGTGGGTTGTGCTGCCAGTATTCTGCAAATGTTGAAATTGCCCGATGGCACCGTCAAGGTGCTGGTCGAAGGGGTGCAGCGCGCCCGCATCAATCAGGTAACGGATCACGAAACGCACTTCATGGGGATCGTAGTGGCCTGCAGCGTGCCTGAAAGTCCGGGTTCCGAGGCCGAGGCTTTACGCCGTGCTGTTGTTGCCCAGTTCGAGCAGTATGTCAAGCTTAACAAGAAAATCCCCCAGGAAATCCTGACATCCTTGTCCGGTGTTGAAGAAGCCGGGCGTCTTGCCGACACCATCGCGGCGCATCTTCCCCTGAAACTTGAACAAAAGCAGCAACTGCTGGAAGTGGTTCCCACCCCTGAGCGCCTTGAGCAATTGCTCTCGCTTCTCGAGGCCGAAATCGACATTCTGCAGGTCGAAAAACGCATTCGTGGTCGCGTCAAAAAGCAGATGGAAAAGAGCCAGCGCGATTACTACCTGAATGAACAGGTCAAGGCCATCCAGAAAGAGCTCGGTGAAGGCGAAGAGGGTGCCGACATCGAGGAACTTGAAAAGAAGATTGCTGCGGCACATTTGCCCAAAGACGCCCAGAAAAAAGCGGATGCCGAACTCAAGAAGCTCAAGCTGATGTCGCCCATGTCAGCCGAAGCAACCGTTGTGCGTAACTACATTGACACACTCATCGGCCTGCCGTGGCGCAAAAAGAGCCGGATCAACAACTCTATTTCCAATGCCGAACAGGTGCTTGATGCTGACCACTATGGTCTTGAGAAAGTCAAAGAGCGCATTATTGAATACCTGGCTGTCCAGCAGCGTGTCGATAAACTGAAAGCACCTATCCTGTGCCTGGTCGGGCCTCCGGGTGTTGGTAAAACGTCGCTTGGCCAGTCGATTGCCAAGGCTACCAATCGCAAGTTTGTGCGTATGGCACTGGGTGGTGTGCGTGATGAAGCCGAGATTCGTGGCCATCGTCGCACCTACATCGGTTCAATGCCCGGCAAAATTTTGCAGAACATGACCAAGGTTGCAGTACGCAACCCCCTGTTCCTGCTCGATGAAATCGACAAAATGGGTGCTGATTTCCGTGGGGATCCTTCGTCGGCACTCCTTGAGGTGCTTGATCCCGAACAGAACCATACGTTCCAGGATCACTATGTTGAAGTTGATTTCGATCTGTCCGATGTCATGTTCGTTGCGACCAGCAACACCCTGAACATTCCGCCGGCTTTGCTTGATCGCATGGAAGTAATTCGTCTGTCGGGGTACACGGAAGACGAAAAAGTTCATATTGCCTTTGATCACCTCATTCCCAAGCTCATGAAGAACAACGGTGTCAAAGAGGGTGAGCTCGAGGTTCAGGAATCGGCTGTTCGCGACATCGTGCGCTATTACACCCGTGAGGCGGGTGTGCGTGCCCTGGAACGTGAGGTCAGCAAAATTTGTCGCAAGGTCGTTAAAAAGCTGCTTCTGGCCCAGGCAGAAGCCGCTCAGAAAGCGGCTGCAAAAAAGGCCCGTACAGCGCGCAAAACAGCGGCCAAACCATTTGTGCCTGAATGCATCAAGGTTACATCCGATAATCTGTCGGAATTCCTTGGCGTGCGTCGCTACACCTTTGGTATGGCTGAAAACGAGAACAAGGTGGGTCAGGTAACGGGTCTGGCCTGGACAGAAGTGGGTGGTGACCTTCTAACCATCGAGGTTGCCGATATGCCAGGCAAGGGGAACGTCATTCGTACCGGGTCGCTTGGCGATGTCATGAAGGAGTCTGTTGAAGCTGCCCGTACCGTTGTGCGTGCCCGCGCCCAGAAGTGGGGTATTGCCAACAGCGCCTTTGAAAAACGTGACATCCACGTTCACTTCCCCGAGGGGGCAACGCCCAAAGACGGGCCTTCGGCAGGTATCGCCATTACGACAGCCACAGTGTCTGCGCTTACTGGTATTCCCGTGCGTGCCGATGTCGCCATGACCGGTGAAATTACGCTGCGTGGCGAAGTGCTGGCCATTGGTGGGCTCAAGGAAAAGTTGCTTGCCGCGCACCGTGGTGGTATTAAAACTGTGCTTATTCCCGAGGAAAACGTCAAAGACCTGGCCGAGATTCCTGATAACGTCAAGAATCACCTGGAAATCATTCCGGTACGCTGGATTGATCGCGTCCTTGAGGTTGCTCTTGAGTCCATGCCCGTACCCTTGTCCGACGAGGAAGTTGCCCGCCTGGCGGCCGAGGCTGTTGCAACATCGGCCAAGCAGGCGGATGCTGCCAGCGGTGGGGTGGTCAAGCACTGACTTCCTGCGGGAAGTACCTGTTTGCTGTGTTGCGCAGTCTTGAAAAGCCCAAGTTGAACAAGGTTCTGCGGAAACCGGATGAATCCGGTTTCCGCAGGGTGTGTTCGGTATCGGGCTTTTTGATCAGGGTGCTGGTGATGCCTGGTGGGGGGGGCCACGTGATGGCCTACCCGTTTTTTAGTGCGTATGTGTTCGTATGAGACCAACGGCGACGCCTTCGAGGGAAAAGTCTTCTTCGGGCGAAACAGTGATCGGTTGGAAGTCGGGGTTTTCAGGTAGCAGTTGCACGATGCCACCCGAGGTGCGCAGGCGCTTGACAGTGACATCGTCACCGAGCCGTGCCACGATGATTTGACCATCGCGCGCTTCGACCGCCTTGCGCACGGCAAGAAGATCGCCATCGAGGATGCCGGCATCGCGCATGCTGGCGCCACGCACGCGCAACAGAAAGTGGGGAGTCTGGCTGAATAGTGACGGCTCGACAGGCACTTCACGTTCAATGTGTTCCTGCGCCAGCATGGGGCTTCCGGCAGCCACGCGACCAATGACAGGCAGAATGAGCCCCGCGTTCATGATGGGCTGCAATGCCGTGTTCTGCGCGGGAACAATGCTTTCAGTTGACGAGGTATCGATGCGCAACCGTATGCCGCGCGAGGCACCGGGTGTCAGTTCAAGGGCCCCCTTGCGGGCCAGGGCCTTGATGTGATCTTCGGCTGCGTTGGCTGACCTGAACCCAAGGGCACGGGCGATTTCAGCACGGGTTGGCGGAAAACCGGTGCGCTGGATTTCAGCGCGGATCAGGTCGAGAATTTCGCGTTGGCGATCGGTCAGTTTGATTGACATAACAATACAGGCTGTACAAAAATACAGCCTGTATTGTGCGTCATCGGGGGGTAAAGATCAAGCGCTGATCAGCCAATGACCTGAGCGATGGCTTTGGCAACGTAATCGATGTTACGGCTGTTCAGGGCGGCCACGCAAATGCGGCCACTGCTTACGGCGTACACACCGTGTTCTTCGCGCAGGCGGTCAACCTGGGCAGACGTGAGGCCTGAATACGAGAACATGCCACGCTGGGCCAGCACGAAATCGAAGTTCTGGGTAACGCCATGCTCCTTCAGCTTGGCCACCAGTTGCTGACGCATGGTGCGAATGCGATCACGCATGCCAGCCAGTTCATCGGACCACAGCCCGAACAGTTCGGGGCTGTTCAGCACCATGGAAACAACCGTACCCCCGTGGGTGGGTGGGTTGGAGTAGTTGGTGCGAATGACGCGCTTGACCTGGCTGAGTACGCGACCGGCTTCTTCTTTGTCAGCCGTGACCAGGGTCAGTGCACCAACGCGCTCGCCATACAGCGAAAACGACTTCGAGAAGGAAGAGCTGATGAACATGGTCAGGTCATGCTTGGCAAACAGACGAACGACCGAGGCATCTTCTTCAAGACCGTCACCGAAACCTTGATAGGCAATATCAAGGAATGGCACCAGTTTGCGTTGTTTGACCACAGCAGCCACCTGTTCCCATTGCTCGGGCGTGGGGTCAACGCCGGTTGGGTTGTGGCAGCAGGCATGCAGTACAACGATGGTGTTTTCCGGCTGGGCCTTCAGGCATTCAAGCATGCCGTTGAAATCGAGGCCGTGCGTTGCTGCATCGTAGTAGGGGTAGGTATCGACGGTAAAGCCGGCGCGTTCGAACAGTGCGCGGTGGTTTTCCCAGCTGGGGTTGCTGATGAGCACTTTGGCGTCGGGCAGCATTTGTTTCAGGAAGTCGGCGCCGATCTTGAGGGCGCCCGTACCACCCAGGGCCTGGGTTGTGATGACACGTCCGGAATTGATCAGATCAGCATTCTGACCAAAAAGCAAGGTTTGTGCACCCTTGTTGTAGCCTGCGATCCCTTCGATGGGAAGATACCCGCGTGCTGCATGCGCTTTCACACGTTCTTCTTCGGCACGCTCGACGGCCTTGAGCAGGGGGATGCGGCCTTCATCATCGTAGTAAACGCCCACACCCAAATTCACTTTTGTTGTGCGGGTGTCGGCGTTGTATTGTTCGTTCAGGCCAAGAATGGGGTCGCGGGGAGCCTGCTCGACAGAAGCGAAGAGAGATGTCATGGTGTTGTGTGCGGATAAGGGTGTGTGGGAGTAATCAGGGAAAAGCACGGTAATTCTTGAAACCGGATGCTGGGAAAAGGGCACTGCAGGATGTTGATCGCGGCATACGGACGCAAAAGTGGATTGCTTTGAAACATTAGTGTGATAATAAGGGGTTTACCCTAGTGTGTCCAGCCTCATGAATCGTCCAGCGCCCGGCTTTGTCACTTTTCCGAACAGCCCTTTTCGGTTGTATCAGCCGTATCCGCCTGCCGGTGATCAGCCTGCGGCAATCGATGCATTGACCCAGGGTATCGACGATGGCCTGATGTACCAGACATTGCTTGGCGTGACAGGGTCGGGCAAAACGTTCTCCATGGCCAATGTCATTGCCCGTACCGGGCGCCCGGCCATTGTCCTGGCGCCCAATAAAACGCTCGCTGCACAGTTGTATGCCGAAATGCGCGAATTCTTCCCTGAAAATGCGGTGGAATATTTTGTTTCGTATTACGACTACTATCAGCCGGAGGCCTATGTGGCCTCGCGCGATCTGTTCATCGAGAAAGACTCATCCATCAACGAGCACATCGAGCAGATGCGGTTGTCTGCCACCAAAAGTTTGTTGGAGCGACGCGACACCATCATCGTGGGCACGGTATCCTGCATTTATGGTATTGGCAACCCGGGCGACTACCACGCCATGGTGCTGACCTTGCGTAGCGGTGATCGTATCGGCCGCCAGGAACTGCTGGGTCGACTGGTGGCGATGCAGTACGAGCGTAACGATGTCGATTTCGTGCGTGGCACATTCAGGGCGCGAGGTGAAGTAATCGACGTTTTTCCTGCGGAAAACGCCGAACTGGCCTTGCGTATCACCCTGTTCGATGACGAAATCGAAGTTTTGGAATTGTTTGATCCCCTGACCGGCAAGATCCGCCAGAAACTGCCCCGATTCACGGTTTTTCCGGGGTCGCACTATGTCACACCGCGAGAAACCATTCTGCGTGCCATCGATACCATCAAACAGGAATTGCGCGAGCGTGTTGCATTCTTTGTGTCCGAAGGCAAACTGGTCGAGGCTCAACGCCTTGAGCAACGCACCCGCTTCGATCTGGAAATGCTGCAGGAACTCGGGTTTTGTAAAGGTATTGAAAATTATTCACGGCATTTGTCCGGCGCTGCGCCTGGTGAGCCGCCGCCGACACTGATCGATTATCTTCCGTCAGACGCGCTCATGTTCATCGACGAGAGTCACGTCACGATTGGTCAGTTGAATGCCATGTATCGGGGTGACCGGTCACGTAAATCCACGCTGGTGCAGTTTGGTTTTCGTCTTCCCTCGGCGATGGATAACCGTCCGCTCAAATTCGAGGAATTTGAACAACGCATGCGCCAGTGTGTTTTTGTGTCGGCCACGCCATCGGTGTACGAGCATGACCACGCCGATCAAGTCGTCGAGCAGGTTGTTCGTCCCACGGGTTTGGTTGACCCGGTCATCGAGGTGCTCCCTGCGACTACACAGGTTGATGATCTGCTTGGTCAGATCCGTACCCGTGTCGAACGCGCCCAGCGTGTTCTGGTAACAACACTGACCAAGCGCATGGCTGAAGATCTGACGGATTATCTGACGGAAAACGGTGTCAGGGTGCGTTATCTCCACTCTGATATCGATACGGTCGAGCGTGTCGAGATCATCCGTGATCTGCGTTTGGGTGCATTTGATGTGCTGGTAGGTATCAACCTGCTGCGCGAAGGCCTGGACATTCCCGAGGTCTCGCTAGTTGCTATTCTTGATGCCGACAAAGAAGGGTTCCTGCGTTCCGAGCGCAGTCTGATCCAGACCATAGGTCGCGCAGCACGCAACCTGGAAGGGCATGCCATTCTGTACGCTGATCGCATCACGGATTCCATGCGGCGTGCCATTGATGAAACAGAACGTCGGCGCCAGCGCCAGCTGGATTTCAACCAGGCACATGGCATTACCGCACGTGGTGTTAACAAGGCTGTCCGGGAAATGATTGATGGCGTGATGCAGGTTGCATCACCGGTGATCGAGCCCGATGATATTCCGGCCGACCTGATTCGCGATGACAAAGCGCTTGCCAAAGAGCTCAAGCGTCTTGAAAAGCAAATGATGGACCATGCCCGCAATCTGGAGTTCGAACAGGCGGCACAAGCGCGCGATGCGCTTAATCGCTTGAAGCAGAAGGTGTTGCTCGGAGCCTGATGGTGTGTGCCGAGTGAGTGTTTGTGGCGGTCAGGGGGGCCCGGGGTCTGGCAGTTGCCCTGACGGGGTGGTACTTGTTGTAAAACCTCAACAAAACCGGTGTGATCCCTTCGGTGTTACGTCACCGAAATGTTCCAGAGTCAAAAACCTTGCGTTCCTTGATACTAGGGTTTACCATTACTGATCTTTCCTTTAGCACATTGAACGACGCTGTGCTGCGCTGCATCAGCACTAAGGTTCCCTTTTGGGTCCCAATTCTGTCTTTTTGGCAGATACCAATTCCAAGTCGTTGTTTTCACGCTGTTTTTAGTATCATTAGTTTTATGCGTTGAAAATTGTGTGTGTGCAAAAAGTCTTGCCTTATAACGGGTTTTCCCTCACACTTTCACCTATGATGACCAAGGTACTTTTCGTTTGCATGGGTAATATCTGCCGCTCCCCCAGCGCAGAGGGCGTTTTTCGTCGCATGATCGACGATGCCGGTCTCTCTGAAACCGTCGGGGTCGATTCCGCAGGTACCCACGACTTTCATATTGGCGAAGCACCTGACGCGCGTGCGGTCGCCGCTGCTCGCAAGCGTGGGTACGATCTCGCTTCCTGTGTTGCACGCCAGATCACCGCTGAAGATTTCCGTGAATATGACCTGATCCTGGCAATGGATTGGGAAAATCTTTCGGCACTGCAGCAGCAGTGCCCCAAGATCTACCGCCACAAGCTCATGCTGCTCATGCGCTTCGCCAACGAATTCGAAGAAGCCACGGTGCCTGATCCCTATTATGGTGGCCCAGAGGGTTTCAACAAGGTTCTTGATTACATCGAAGATGCCTGTCAAGGCGTCATGGAAATGGTTCGCAAGCGCGCCTTGCAGTATCAGGCGGCTTGATCCCGTTAATTGTTTTCTCTTTTTCTTATCGTATGAACTTCCCCAGTAATTCTCTGAATTCTGGGGTGTTTGCTTTTTGAAGCCACTCAAACGCTACCATTTCGCGGCTCACAAGCTGTGCGCCCAGTGCTTGAAGGCGTGACAGAGCCAGATTTTTATCGTGTGCCTTGCGTGATGTTACAGCCTCCTGAACCAGATACACTTGTTTTCCCTGTTCAATCAGATCGAGTGCGGTTTGTTGGACGCAGACATGGGTTTCGGTGCCTACCAGCACCCATTGATCGCGATCAGCTTGGGCATGGGTCAGTAAGTTGCCTTCCGACACAGCCGAAAAATGTGTTTTTTCAAGAATGTTTTCGGGTTTCATGCGTGCGCGCAGGGCGGGCACTGTCAGGCCGAGTCCTTTTGGATATTGTTCTGTCATGAGTACGGGAACATTCAGGTGATGAGCAATATCCATCAGCCACGCTGTGTGTGAACACACGCTTTCTGAGTCCTGTATGTGGGGAAGCATGCGCTCTTGCAGGTCAACAACAAGTAAAACGGACTGATTTGCGTTCATTTTCATGGGTCATGTCTCCGGTAGTTTTCGGAGCAACATTACCATGTGTGTCGTGTTCGGTCATTGTGTGTTGGCCGGCGAGGCTGCCAGGCCCGATTCCAACCACAGGTGCTTTGACCATTCGCGTTTGTGCTGTGCCTGATTTCAAGTACCCGAGTATAATGATCGGGTATTTTGAAGCGTTGTTCTCATTAATGTGAATCCACGGGAGGCATCATGCGTTTGACGACCAAAGGCCGTTTTGCGGTTGTTGCCATGATTGATCTGGCGTTGCGTCAGCAGCGCGGTCCTGTCACGCTGGCCGGTATCAGTGAGCGCCAGAACATTTCCTTGTCTTACCTTGAACAGCTGTTTGGAAAATTACGTCGTCATGAACTGGTTGACAGCCAGCGTGGTCCGGGCGGGGGGTACCTGCTTGCCCGCCTGGCTCGCAAGATCACGGTTGCTGATATCATCTTCGCCGTCGATGAGCCCCTTGATGCTACCGGTTGTCGCGGCAAGGGCACATGCACGGTGGGTCGTAACGGTGGGCAGGGCAAATGCATGACACACGATCTCTGGTCGGCGTTGAATCGCACGATGGTCGATTTCCTTGATTCAGTCACCCTCCAGGATCTCGTTGATCAGCAGCGCCTGAACCAGCCCTGTGCCGGGGCTGAACCCATCGAGCGGGAACAGGTTGTCACCGTGTTTCCCGCAGCGGCTGTGGTGCCGCCGGCACTGGTATAAGCACCGGCCTCTCTGGCCGATGCAGGCCGGTTTTTACATACCATCCAGACAAGGTTTTGATGATGCATCCCATGCCCGTTTATCTCGATTACGCAGCAACCACACCGGTTGACCCTCGCGTTGTCGAGGCCATGTTGCCCTGGTTGGGGCCGCAGTTCGGCAATCCGGCCTCTACAAGTCATCCCTACGGCTGGCAGGCCGAGCAGGCTGTTGAACATGCCCGTTCAAGCGTTGCCGGTCTGGTCGGTGCCGAGCCCCGCGAGATCGTTTTCACGTCCGGTGCCACTGAGTCCAACAATCTGGCGATCAAGGGGGCAGTCCTGGCGAATCCGCAACGTGGCCGTCATATCGTTACCGTGCAAACCGAACACAAGGCGGTGCTCGATACATGCCATCATCTTCAGGATCTGGGCTACGAAGTCACCTTTCTGCCGGTTCAACCCGATGGCCTGCTTGATCCTCACCTGTTCGCAGATGCGCTGCGGCCTGATACCGTGCTGGCGTCCGTCATGCATGTCAATAACGAAATTGGTGTGATCCAGAACGTCAGTCTGTTGGGCGATCTCTGTCGTGAACGCGGTGTGCTCTTTCATGTCGATGCAGCTCAGTCGGTTGGCAAATTGCCCATTGACCTGAATACGTTGAAGGTCGACCTCATGTCATTTTGTGCTCATAAAATTTATGGGCCCAAAGGCATTGGGGCTTTGTACGTACGTCGCAAACCCAAAGTGCGTCTGCAGGCCCAGATTCACGGCGGAGGGCACGAACGGGGCTACCGTTCAGGTACGTTGGCAACTCACCAGATTGTGGGTCTGGGCGCATCATTTGCATTGGCAGCCGAAAGCATGGATGCCGACACGCGCCATGCCCGTACGTTACGCGACCGATTGTGGCAGGGTCTTCAGGTTTTGCCGGGTGTGCATTTGAACGGTCACCCTGAGGAACGTGTGGCGGGTAATCTGAATGTCAGCTTTGAGGGCATCGATGGCGAGGCACTCATCATGAGCCTGACCAGCCTGGCTGTGTCCAGCGGTTCGGCATGCACTTCGGCCAGTCTCGAGCCTTCGTATGTGTTGCGTGCGTTGGGCCGATCCCATGCCTTGGCACACAGTTCATTGCGCCTGTCTGTGGGTCGTTTTTCCACGCCGGCCTGCATTGACACAGCCATTGACCAGATTGTGCATCAGGTGCAACGACTGCGCACCTTGGCGCAGGGGGTCGTTGCATGAGCCTGCATCGTTTTTACAGCGCACAGGTACTTGACCACTTTCTGAATCCTCGTCAGGCGGGTTCGCTGTTGCCCTCTGATACCGGTGTGTCCTGGGCGCAGGCAGGTTCCGTTGAAACCGGTGGTGTGCTTGGATTCCAGGTCCGTGTCGATCGCACGGGTCATATCACCGACACACGTTTCAGGGCGTATGGGTGCGGGGCGACCATTGCGGCCGGCTCCTGGGTGGCCGATTGGCTGCTGGGCAAATCACTGGAACAGGCGGCCCGACTCAAGGCCGCCCCGATTGCACAGGCGCTTGACCTGCCCCCGGTAAAAATGCACTGCGCCCTATTGGCTGAAGAGGCGCTCAGTCGTGCCGTTGGCCACTTTACAGAACCTTAAGGAGTCATCATGGACATTACTCTCACACAGCAGGCTGCAGAACATATCAGCCGTCATATGAACAAGCGCGGCAAGGGCGTAGGCCTGCGTCTTGGTGTCAAACTGACCGGGTGTTCAGGTCTGGCCTACAAGGTTGATTTTGTCGACGAAATCAACCCCGAAGATCACGTTGTCGAGCAGTTCGGCGTTCGGGTATTTGTGGATACCAAAAGCCTGCCATTCCTTAAGGGAACGCGTATTGATTACCGCAGAGAAGGGTTGTCCGAGGGGTTCCGTTTTGAAAATCCCAATGAAAAGGCAAGCTGTGGTTGCGGTGAATCGTTCACCGTTTAAGGGCTGCCAGGGCCAGCAGGGCCCAGCCTCCCATGAACGCGAGCCCGCCCAACGGGGTAATGGCACCCAGCCAGTGGCTGCCTGACAGCACCAGAATATAAAGGCTGCCGCTGAACACCAGAATGCCGGCAGTCAGCAAGGTGCACGCCCAGCCTTGCAGACGCACATTCAGATGCGCACTGCACGCTACAACGGCCAGCAGACCCAGGCCGTGCACCAGTTGGTACAAAACGGCCGTTTCCCAGACCGCCAGCAGGTCAGACCCGACGTGGGCTTTCAGGCCGTGTGCTCCGAAGGCGCCCGTGCCCACCCCTGTAAACAGGGCCAGGGCGCCAGCAAACAAAGAACTTCTCGGTGTCATGGCATGTGTACGTGAATTGAGACAGCCTGCATGCTAACCCGGTATTGTGTATCAGATCGCTGCGCCGCGTGTCAGGGCACGCGAAATGATTACTTGCTGAACCTGTGAAGTGCCTTCGTACAAACGGAATAACCGGACATCGCGATAAAAGCGTTCAACCGCATATTCGCTGATGTACCCCGCGCCGCCGTGAATCTGTACGGCGCGGTCCGCCACGCGGCCGCACATTTCAGTGGCAAAGTACTTGGCGCACGAGGCCTCCATGGAAACGTCCAGACCGGAATCGCGGCGTTTGGCGGCATCGATCACCATGCATTCAGCGGCATAGATTTCGGTTTTTGAGTCAGCCAGCATGCCTTGGATCAATTGGAAATCACTGATGGGCTTGCCGAACTGCTTGCGGTTCATGGCATAGTCAAGTGCATCGCGCAGCATGCGTTTGGCCGCACCGATGGCAATGGCAGCAATGTGCAGACGCCCTTTGTCGAGCACTTTCATGGCCGTTTTGAAACCTGCACCTTCTTTGCCGCCGATCAGGTTTTCAGCCGGAATGCGGCAGTTTTCAAAGATGACATCCGCTGTGTGCGCGCCACGCTGACCCATTTTTTTATCCGTTTTACCGATCGACAAGCCGGGGGTGCCTTTTTCAACAATGAAGGCAGAAATGCCACCTGCACCCTTGTTGGCCGGGTCTGTGCGTGCCATGACGGTGAAGACACCCGCTTCTGGTGCATTGGTGATGTAGCGCTTTGTGCCATTGATAATGTAGTGATCACCATCGCGTACGGCGGTGGTTTTAAGCGATGCGGCATCGGAACCGGCATCGGGTTCGGTCAGGGCAAAAGAGCCGATCAGATCGCCTGCCGCCATGCGGGGCAGGTATTTTTCTTTTTGCTCCGCGGTACCGTCAAGGAAAATGCCCATGGCGCCAATGCCATTGTTGGTACCGATATACGAACGGAAGGCAGGCGATGTCTGACCCAGTTCGAAGGCCAGACGCACTTCTTCTTCCATAGTCACACCCAAGCCACCGAATTCTTCGGGCAGCGACAAACCAAACAGTCCCAGTTCTTTCATCTGGTTCACAATGTCGGCCGGAATCATGTCGGTTTCGGCCACTTCTTCTTCGCGGGGAATGAGGACATCGTGTACGAAGCGGCGCAGGCTGTCTTCGAGAATGGTTTGAGTTTCTTGATCGCGGATCATGGCAATAACCTGTTGTCGGTAAGGAGATTCAGAACGGTGATAATTTACCATCCGTCTGGCCGGTTTGTAAATTATCACTGAAACCAGCACACTGCGGATCAACGAAGGTTCCGCTCGAGGTGCCGCTTTTACTGCACCTATTTATAATGCAACGTCTGTTTATCAAGGATGTCCCGGGTGAATCATCTGTTTTCAAGCTTGACACGCTCATTTGTTGGCACATTGTCACGGTCTCGGGCCCGGCGCCGCAGCCTGGGTGGGCTGGCGCTGGTTTTTTCATGTGCGGCCATTGCCTGGGTTGGCCTGGCCCCCGGCGCGCAGGCAAAATCCGAAGGCAATTACCGCTTTACCCTCGAGGGGCGGGTAGTGCAGGTGTCCGACGGAGACACGTTCAACATGCTGGTCAATGGCCGTACCCGGCGTGTGCGCATGGCCAGCATCGATGCGCCCGAAGTCGGCAAGGGGCGTGAGCAACCGGGTCAACCCTTCAGCCAGGCATCCCGGCAGGCATTGGCCGCCCTGATCGCCGGGAAAACGGTGGTGGCCCGGTGCTACGAAGAAGACCGCTACGGGCGGTCCATTTGCGATGTGCCGTTGTCCGAGACCGAAACCGCGAATCAGCGTATGGTTGCCCAGGGGCTTGCCTGGGCCAACATGGAAAAACGCGGTCAGTTTCTCAGAGATCCTCGCATGCCGGATCTTCAGCGTGCAGCCAGGTCGCAGGGTCTGGGCATCTGGAGCGAAACGGATCCGGTCGAGCCCTGGCGCTGGCGTTACCAGTGCTGGCGTCAGAAACAATGCGCAGGGCAGGGTGACTGATGCCTGACGCCAAGGTTTTCTTGCGGGGGCTTGTGGCGGCTTTACTGATGGTGCTGGCCGGGTGTTCGCCAGAACCGGTCAACAGCCCCTACAGCCCTGATGCACTGGCTGAAAACACTTTGTTCACGGCCTTCACCCAGCGCTCCCCCAAGCACCTTGATCCGGCCAGTTCCTATTCCACCGACGAATCATCGTTCACCTATGCTATCTACGAACCGCTCTACGGTTACCACTATCTGAAACGACCGTACACACTGGTGCCGCGCGCGGCAGCCTCTATCGATCCACCCGTGTATCTCGATGCCGACGGCAAGGTGTTGTCGCCCGAGGCGCCCGGTGAAGAGGTTGCCATCAGTGTTTACGATATTCGCGTTCGGCCGGGTATTCTGTTTCAGCCGCATCCGGCTTTTGCCCGTGAAGCGAATGGCCAGTACACGTATTGGCCCATCACGCCACAGGCCCTTAATGGCCGGTATTCAATCACCGATTTTCCTGAAACGGGCACCCGTGCACTGACAGCACACGACTACGTGTATGCTTTCCGGCGCCTTGCCAGCCCTCGCGTTGTTTCGCCGGTGTTTGGTGTCATGGCTGAACACGTTGAAGGCATGAAAGACTACGCGGATCACCTCAAGTCGCTGGATGCCAAAGGCAGTAGTGCAGCAAACCGGTCTGTCTGGCTCGATCTTCGTTCCCATGGGTTCTCCGGCGTGCAGGCGCTCGATGAGCACACCGTGCGTATTCGGGTACTGGGTAAATATCCTCAGTTCAAGTACTGGCTCGCCATGACCTTCACGGCGCCCGTGCCCTGGGAAGCTGACCGTTTCTATCATCAGCCGGGCATGGCGGAACACAACCTGTCACTTAACACCTGGCCTGTAGGCACTGGACCTTACATGATGGCGGAATCGGTGGTGAACCGACGTCATGTGCTGGTCAGGAATCCGAATTTCAGGGGCGAACCCTATCCGTGTGAAGGCGAACCCGAAGATGCAGGCCTGGGGTTGCTGGCCGACTGCGGGAAAATGACTCCGTTCATTGATCGCGTTGTGTTTTCGCTTGAAAAAGAAAGTGTGCCATTGATGGGCAAGTTTCTGCAGGGCTACTACGACATTCCCCAGGTGGACCGTGGCGATTATGGCGTGGCCATGAAAGTGGCGGCCAACGATTCTGCCGCCAAGGCCGCCCTGTACAAAGAGCGGGATCTGCAATTGCGCAGTGCACCTGAAGCCCAGATAACGTATTTCGGTTTCAACTGGCTGGATCCGGTGGTCGGGCAGGGCAATACCCCCGAACAGGCCGAGCGTAACCGTCTGCTGCGTCAGGCCATCAGTATTGCGTTCGATTGGGAACAGTATGTGGCCATTTTCCAGAACGATGAAGCGGATGTCGCGTACGGTCCCGTTCCGCCGGGTGTGCCCGGGTATCAGCCTGCACCTCAGGGTTTGAATACCCGGGTTTATCAGTGGCATGATCAACGTGCCGTTCGTCGATCACTGGATGAAGCCCGTGACTTGTTGGCCAGGGCCGGGTATCCGGGTGGGCGTGATGAGCGTACCGGGCAACCGCTGATTCTGTATTTTGATTCGGCCGGGGGCATGGGTTCCAGCCCAACACTTGACTGGATGCGACGCCAGTTGGCTGCGCTTGATATTCAGCTTGAAATCCGGGCCACCGACTACAACCGCTTCCAGGACAAAATGCGTAGCGGCAGTGCCCAGATGTATATGTGGGGCTGGGTGGCCGATTATCCGGATCCGGAAAATTTCCTGTTTCTGTTGTATGGTCCGAATGCGAAGGCCCTGACAGGGGGCGAGAACGCGTCAAATTACCGTAATCCCGATTTTGACCGTCTGTTCGAGCACATGCGCTATCTGGATGATGGTCCGGAAAAAGAAGCGCTGGTCCATGAAATGATTCGCATCGCACAGTACGATGCCCCCTGGATGTTCGGTTTCTACCCAAAATCGGGCGGCGCTTACCAGTCGTGGGTGGGTAATGCCAAGCCGGGCCAAATGGTCAGGAATACCTTGCAGTATCTGCGTATTGATCCGCACCGCAGGGTACAACTGACCACCCGCTGGAATGCGCCTGTGTGGTGGCCCCTGGGGTTGCTGGCCGGCTTGCTGGGCGCAGGCGCCCTGATGGTGGCCTGGCTGGCCTGGCAGCGTGACAGGAGGGTGCCATGATTGCGTATAGTCTGCGTCGTCTTGTGTATGGCGTGTTTATTCTGCTGGGTGTGAATCTGCTGACTTTTGTGCTGTTTTTTGCCGTCAACACACCCGACGACATGGCCCGGTTGTCGATCGGCGGCCAGCGCGTCAACCAGGAGGCCATCGAGCGCTGGAAAATTGACCGTGGCTACGACAAACCCCTGTTCTACAACGATCAGGTCCAGGGTATCGCCCGCTTCACAGACACCATTTTTCACGACCGCTCGCTACCCTTGTTGCGGTTCGATTTTGGTTTTTCCGATGAAGGGCGCGATATCGGACACGAAATTCGCAGCCGCATGGGGCCCAGTCTGGCACTTGCCGTCCCCACCTTCGTGCTGGGGCTGACGGTGTGTGTGCTTTTTTCGTTGCTGCTGGTGTATTTCAAAAGTACCCCGCTCGACTTCGCCGGCGTGGTGCTGTGTGTGGTTTTGTTGTCCATTTCGGGGCTTTTCTACATTATTGCGGGCCAGTGGTTGTTTGCCAAAACCCTGAACTGGGTTCCCTATTCGGGTTATGTGGCTGGCCTGGATGCCTGGCGTTTTCTGGTGTTGCCGGTCGTGGTCGGCGTGGTCTCCGGCCTGGGGGCGCAGGCTCGTTTTTACCGCACACTTTTTCTTGAAGAAGCCGGCAAAGATTACGTACGTACCGCCCGGGCCAAAGGCCTGCGTGAATCGGCCGTGCTGATGCGCCATGTGTTTCGCAATGCCTTGTTGCCCATACTGACCGGCACGGTCTCGGCCATTCCCTTGTTGTTCATGGGCAGTCTGATTGCCGAGTCGTTTTTCGGCATTCCCGGGCTGGGCAGCTACACCATTGACGCCATCAATGCCCAGGATTTCTCCATCGTCCGGGCCATGGTTTTTCTTGGGTCCAGCCTGTCCATTCTGGGCTTGTTGCTGGCGGATCTTTCTTACACGCTGGCCGATCCGCGTGTACGTTTCGGGTAAGTGGCATGCCAAAGATCGTTGTTCTCTGGACTGATTTTTTTGTGGCAACCCTGGTCGTGCTGGGCGTGGTGTATGTGTTTCGCGTTCGGCGCTCTGCCGCGCTGCGGGCAACCTGGGCCTATGTCGGGCGCTCGGGGGCAGCCTTGTCGGCCGCTACCGTGCTGGCCTGTTTTGTGCTGATCGGGGTGCTGGATTCACTTCATTACCGCCCGCTGTTGCCACCGGCGCCTGGTGTCACGGTAACAGAGCCTGTGTATGCGCCCGTACCGCGTTCAGCTCTCGATACCCTGCTGTCACTGACCCGGTTACCCGACCGCGAAAAGACTTATTCCTCACCTTTGGCACTGCATCAGTTCACCAAGGAAACACGCCTGGAAAACGGTGTACCTGTACGTGACTTTCCACGTTTGCAGCATGCAGGGCAAGGCATTACGCCCGAAACACATCAGGCGGATATTTTGCAGCGCGTGGTCCAGGGCCTGGTGTCTGGTCTTGTGCTTGCAGGATGTGCAGGGCTTGTGATGACCCTTTGTTTTTTGCGGTCTGCGGGCGGTTTCGGGGCGGCATTTCATTATTGGTGGACAGGGCAGTCCGGTGTGGCCTGGCGGGTAGTGTGGCTGACCCTGACCGTGCTTGCCCTGGTGGTTTCCGTTGTGCTTTCCCTGGCAGCCAATTACCATGTGCTGGGTACCGACCGCACGGGTAATGATGTTGTGTGGCAATGTCTGAAAAGCATACGCACGGCGCTTGTGATTGGTACGCTCACAACGTTCGCCATGATTCCCCCAGCCCTTTGCTTTGGCATTGCGGCCGGCTATTTTCGCGGCTGGGTCGATGACCTCATCCAGTATGTTTACACCACCCTGACGTCGATACCCGGTGTGTTGCTGATCGCCGCCTGTGTGCTCATGATGCAGGTTTATATTGACAACAATCCGGCACTTTTCGATACCTTGGCTGCGCGTGCCGATGTCAGGTTGTTCATGTTGTGCCTGATCCTTGGTCTCACAGGTTGGGCAGGTCTGTGCCGTTTGCTGCGTGCTGAAACCCTCAAGCTGCGCGAGCTTGACTACATTCAGGCTGCCCGGGCATTTGGTGTGGGTCATTTGACCATCATGGTGCGCCATCTTTTGCCTAATCTCATGCATATTGTGCTGATCACGCTGGTGCTGGAATTTTCCGGTCTGGTGCTCTATGAAGCCGTGTTGTCTTACCTTGGTATCGGGGTGGATCCCGCCACACCCTCATTCGGTACCATGATCGATGCCGCCCGGCTGGAAATGTCGCGTGATCCCATGGTGTGGTGGAATCTGGCCGGTGCCTTTCTGTTTTTGCTGACACTGGTGCTGTCGGCCAACATTCTGGCCGATGCCGTTCAGGATGCATTTGATCCGCGCATGCGACGGTTTCGTCCGCTTAAAAAGGGGCTTGCATAATGACCGAGACCCTTGTCCGCATCGAGAACCTTTCGGTCAGCATTGCTTCTGATCACGGGGTTGTGCAGGCTGTGCAGTCGCTCAGTCTTGCACTGCAGCGCTCGGAAACCTTCGCCCTGGTGGGTGAATCCGGTTCGGGTAAAAGCATCACGGCACTTGCCTTGTTGCGTTTGCTGCCTGATGCTGCCCGGCTCAGTGCATCCGGCCTGTATCTTGGCTCACGGAATCTGCTTGGCCTTCCCGAGCGCAGCCTGCGCGACATCCGCGGTGGCCGCATCGGCATCATTTTCCAGGAGCCAGCCACCAGTCTGAACCCCGTGATGTCGGTGGGCGAGCAGATCATCGAGGTGCTGCGTCGGCACACACCGTTGCGTGGTTCAGCCCTCAGGGTGCGTGCCATTGAGTGGCTGGCGCGTGTCGGCCTGCCCGAGCCAGATCAACGCATTGATGATTATCCTTTTCAGTTCTCCGGGGGACAAAAGCAGCGCATCATGATTGCGCTGGCCTTGGCCGGCGAGCCTGATGTGCTGATTGCCGATGAGCCCACCACGGCGCTTGATGTCACTGTGCAAGCCCAGATTCTGGAATTGCTGGCCGATATCCAGCGTGAAATGGGGCTGGCAATTTTGCTCATTACCCATGATCTGGCCGTGGTGCGGCAGGTGGCCGATCATGTGGCACTGATGCGGGCGGGGCGCATCCTCGAGGTACGCCCCGCAGACGATTTTTTCAGTGCGCCCGATCATCCCTATGCCCGACAACTGCTTGATGCCTTGCCCACAGCTGCACGCAGGGGCCAAAGGTTGTCGGACATCGATCAGGTTTTTGAGCAGCCGGCTGACATACGTTCTGAAAAGACTCTTGAGACGCAGTCCGGAACGCAGCCCAAGCCGCCTGTTGAACTACGCGCTGAAGCTTTGCCCCTGGAGCGCCCTGAAAGGAGCGATGCATCACGACAGACTGATCAAAAGCACGGTTCACGGCTCCGCGAACAGCCTAAGCCCGTTCTGAGTGTCAAAGACCTTGACGTGGGTTATTTGAAGTCACGTCGCTTTTTCTGGCAACCACGTCAGGTGATACCGGTTGTGCGTGGCGTAACCTTTGACCTCTACCCGGGTGAAACGCTGGCATTGCTCGGTGAGTCTGGATGCGGAAAAACCACAGTGGCCCGCAGCCTGCTCCGGCTGCTTGATCGCCAGGCGCGGGTTGCCGGGCAGGTTCTGCTGGCGGGCATTTCGGTGCTTGACGCAGGTTCAGCACGCTTGCGTCAGTTGCGCCGAGCACTGCAAATTGTTTTTCAGGATCCTTATGCATCCTTGAATCCGAGAATGCCGGTGGGGCAGGTGCTTGAAGAGGGGCTGGTTTCATTGCAGCCTCATCTGTCGCCTGATCAGCGCAAACGGCGAATACAACACCTGATCGACCGTGTCGGCTTGCCTGCATCCACGGTTCAGCGCTATGCTCACGAGTTCTCCGGCGGGCAGCGGCAGCGTATTGCCATTGCCCGCGCTTTGGCGGTTGAGCCACACGTTCTTGTGTGCGACGAACCTACATCGGCACTTGATGTATCTGTGCAGGCCCAGATTCTCGATCTCCTGAGCGATCTGCAAAAAGAAACAAACATGGCCTACCTGTTCATTACCCACAACTTTGGTGTGGTCGAATACCTGGCTGATCGCGTTGTAATCATGAGTCAGGGGCGTATTATTGAACAGGGGGCGGCTGAGCAGGTGCTTTGCCGGCCTGCGCAGGCCGAGACCCAACGTCTCTTGCAGGCTGTTCCACGAATTTACTGACACCTTTGCCATGTCTCTTAAAGTATTTGATCTTCAGTGCGATCACGGCCATGTCTTCGAGGGCTGGTTTGCATCGCACGATGCGTTCAACGATCAGCAGGCCAGGGGGTTGCTGTCGTGTCCGGTATGCAACAGTCATGCGGTTGAGCGCAAGTTGTCAGCCCCTCGTCTCAATGTCAGCCACCTGCGTGCCGCAAAGGTGTCGGCGTCAACAGGGCAGGCCGGTGCCGGCTCACAGGGTGGGCATGCGCAGGCAGTGCAGTCCGCTCCCGATCACGCTACAGAACCCGTGGTGCCATCAGAGCAATTTGCTCAACTGCAGGCACAGGTTCTGCAGCATCTTCGTGCCATGGTGCGTTCGTCTGAAAATGTAGGTGCTCGTTTTGCCGATGAAGCACGCCTGATTCACCAGGGGCAGGCGCCTGATCGTGCGATCCGTGGCGTTGCAACACCACAGGAATGCCAGGAATTGCTGGAAGAGGGCATTGCCGCCTTGCCTGTTCCTGATCTGCTCGATGACGATCGTCTGCACTGAGGGTGGGGCGATATCGAATGTTTCGACATGAAAACGGCCCTGAACCGTTCAGGTTTCAGGGCCGCTTTGGTATGAACTGCAGCGTCAAGCTGTAGAGCGTTACATTGCGCGACTACGGTATTCGCCTGTGCGTGTATCGATTTCGATTTTGTCACCGATATTGCAGAACAGGGGAACGCTGATTTCCATGCCGGTATTGATTTTGGCCGGTTTCAGAACCTTGCCCGAGGTGTCGCCCTTGACAGCGGGTTCTGTGTAGGTGATCTCACGAACCACAATGGTGGGCAGCTCAACAGAAATGGCGCGTCCTTCGTAGAACACGACTTCCACTTCCATACCTTCTTCAAGGTAGTTCAGCGCATCGCCCATGCTTTCTGCTTCAACTTCGTACTGATTGTATTCTTCGTCCATGAAGGCATACATGGGATCGGCGAAGTAGGAGTAGGTGCAGGTTTTGTGCTCAAGAACAACGACTTCGAACTTTTCGTCGGCCTTGTAGACGGATTCGCTGCCCGATGCCGTGAGCAGGTTCTTGAACTTGAGTTTGACAACAGCGGCGTTACGACCCGATTTGTTGTATTCAGCTTTCTGAACAACCAGGGGATCATTGCCCACCATGACAACATTGCCGACACGTAATTCTTGTGCGGTTTTCATAAAATAGAGACTCCGGGAAGGGATTGCTCCGCCAGATCGTGAAGCCGAGCCGGAGCAGGTAGTGCAAAACGTGGCATTTTAACCTGTTCCCGATTTTTGCGCGCAGAATTCCAGCAAGCGTGTTGCCAGATCGGGTTCCCCTGCAAGCCTTGTGTACCAGTCGTGCATGCTCCGCTGCCAGTTGCCCAGGGTGTCAGGCGCAAGAGCCTGGGCAAGTGCTGTATCAACCGCGGGTTGGCCTGGCAGGCCATTCCACGCCCGCATCAAGGTTTTGACGCTTTCTGGAAGCGGGCTGCATGCCAGGAACGCATTGAGCTTGATGTGATGGGCCTGTTCGGGTTGCGAGTAGATCTGCCACACCATGGGGCGTTGCGCCCAAAGGCCGCGCACCAGAGAGTCCTCGCCTCGTACGAAGTTCAGGTGACTGCCCCATAGCAAGGTATCGAAGTCGTGTTGTGCCACAAAGGGAATGCTGCGCAGCAACACGGCACATTCATGACGGGATCCCTGATGGTATTTCAGGGTATCGGGCAATGGGCCGGGGTGAAGAATAACGGCTTTTCTGCCGCATTTTTGAATTCCGGTGATCAGCTCCTGTACCGGGGCGTCACGATAACCGAAAAGCAGTATGTGCAGCGCACCTTCGTCAAGATGGCAACGGGCAACGGGGTCAAGGTTCAGTGTCCGTAGCAAACGTTGGTGGTTTTCAGGGGTGTGCAGCCAGTTTTTGCGTCGGGTTTCAAGATCCGGTTCCCGCAGCAGGCCACCGGTACGCGCAGTGAAACCCGGAAAGAAAAAGAATTTGCGCAGACCGTTTGGTTGAATCGAGGGCAGACCGTGCCACTCATTGACCCAGTCTTCGGCACTCAGGTATTCCAGGTTGATCCAGAGCCGCGTGCTGCCAGGCATGCGCAGACTGAATGCTTCGGGTAGATCGCATCCGAACGCTTCGATGACGATTTCGGACGGTTGTTCGATGCGTGATGCTTCATGCCATTGAACGACATCAATACCCTGGATGTGCTGGTTTGCCTTTGAAGGGTCAAGATCCGGCACCAGCAGGGCCAGGCGGTGCAGGTCATCAATGAACAGACGAACTTTCACCGGGGGGGGAGATGATGCAGTACCTGACGGGAGCGTTTCGTGTGGGTGGGCAGGCGAGCAGAGCGCTGCTGATTCGGGCAGGGTGGCGACCTGCCAGGTGGCCTGGGCTTTGATATGAAGTGATAAACGCCAGCAGATGCCGGCGTCACCCAGGTTGTCGATGACGCGGCAAAAGATATCGAATGACTGCACAACAGAAGCGTATCAGTGAAACTGGATGGGGCCTGGGTTGACTTCTTCGGGTAATTCCGGGTGTACCATTTCGCCCATAGGGTTGGGGAAATAGGGAGCCCCGCAGTCTTCGCAGAATTCGCCGGGATGCAGCCCCGGCAGTCTTCGCACTTCAGCGATACCGAGTTCTTTGAGCAGTGCTGCAATTTGATCCGTCAGGGAGGGTTCTTCAGAGTCGATGGTTTCGGCCATGGCTTCTTCTTTGCTGAGAATGGGCCAGATGCACCCGTAGATGACATCGTTGCCCTGACGTGGGCTCAGGCCGATGCGGTATTCTTCCGGGGAATTTTCACCACAGGCCATGACGGTGGCGCGCAGGTTGTCGGGTGACAGGTTGGCGGCCATATGCAGCCAGGTGATGGCGGCCTTGACGGCCATGGGACGAATGCGTCGGTCGGATTCGCGGTTATTCAGATAGAACGCGTTTGGAACCATGATTTCCACATGGCAGCCGGTGAAGATGGACGATACAGTGGTGTGGGTGCTGTCGTACCAGGCCTGAATGCAGTCGAAACGTGAAAAAAAGGACGTTTCGTCTTGCTGTGTTTGCCAGCGGAAAAATGCATTCCCCTTGGGTACCACAATGGCCCCTACAAGAAACCGCGCATCGGCCAGAACCCCATCGTGATGGTTGCTTTCCCGGAGGGTGAAATCGGGGATGTGGGCGGGATCGAGTGCTTTGAGTGCCAGTTGCTGGGTCCAGTGACGAGTTTCATGGAACGACTGCGGCATTTGTTCGAAGCTGACAAGATCGGGCAGCAGTACAAAGGTACTGTCGGGAGCCAGGGTGGTCTCGACCAGACACTTTTCAAAGTGCCTGAGCTGGGCTTCGGTGATACGATCTTCTTTGGGCAGCTGGTAACGTGTCCAGGCAAGAAAAGGTACGGTAATGAGCAAGGCCTGGTAGTGCTTGCGCTTGTGAGTGAAGACGGCGGATTCAGAATAGGTTTCCACCTCTTCTGCAAGCAGTTCGTAGGCATGACTGTCGTCAGTCATGAGTTGCTCAAGGACCGTTTCGACAGTACGGTTCTTTTTTCCCAGCAGAATTTTGTCGATCTGGGCACCCAGCAGGGCTTCCCAGTAATGGTCTTCGATGCGACTGCCCGAACGCCCCAGTTCAATAGCAAGATTGAGCAGGCGTTGGGCATCGCGGGAAAGACGGGACGGCGGGGTAACAGGCATACTAGGACGCACACAGTAATAAAAAACTCAGGGCTTCTAGTGTACCGTTACCCGCCGACTCATGCGAGTTGTTGACGCAACACGTAGGGCAAAATACCGCCGTGCACGTAGTAATCTGCTTCGGTTTCCGTATCGATACGCAGCAACACCGTAATTTCACGACGGCTTCCGTCAGGTTTTTCAATGACCAGAACGACATCCTGCTGTGGTTTGATGCCATTTTCGAGGCCATGAACCGAGAATACTTCGGAGCCATCAATGCCCAGCGACTGAACACTGTCGTTGCCTTTGAACTGCAAGGCCAGCACACCCATGCCGATCAGGTTGCTGCGATGAATACGCTCGAAACTGCGTGCAATGACAGCGCGAACCCCAAGCAGTTGCGTACCCTTTGCGGCCCAGTCCCGTGATGAGCCTGTGCCGTACTCTTCACCGGCAAAAATGACGGTAGGTGTGTTTTCAGCTTGATAGCGCATGGCAGCATCGTAGATGGTCATACGCTCTTTTTCCGGTTGATGGAAGGTTTCACCGCCTTCGAAGCGATTGCCATCAGGTAGCGGCGGGATCATGAGGTTTTTGATGCGTACATTGGCGAAGGTGCCACGCATCATGACTTCGTGATTGCCACGGCGTGATCCGTAGCTGTTGAAGTCGTCAGGGGTAACGCCGTGTTCTTTGAGCCATTGTCCGGCTGGTGAGGCTTCCTTGATGGATCCGGCTGGCGAGATATGGTCGGTTGTGACGGAGTCACCGAAAATGGCCAGCGCACGCGCCCCCTTGACCACGGCAATGGTCGGGGGTGTCATGGTGAAGTCCTTGAAAAAGGGCGGCTGTGCGATGTAGGTGGATTCCGGCCAGGTGTAGGTCTCGCCCGCAACGCCCGAGATTTTTTCCCACAATTTGCCTGGGTTGCTTTCAATCTGGGCATAGTTTGTACGGAAATCCTCAGGCTCGAGGGCCTGCAGCATAAGCGCCTTGACCTCGGCATTCGAGGGCCAGATATCGCCGAGCCAGACATCGCCGTGTTTGCCTTTGCCGACAGGTTCTGCCATCAGGTTGCGGCGTACGGTACCCGCCAGCGCAAAGGCCACAACCAGTGGTGGTGATGCCAGGAAGTTCGCTTTGATATTGGGATGAATACGTGCTTCAAAATTGCGATTTCCAGACAGCACGGCAGCACAGACAAGATTATTCTGAACAATCGCTTCGTTGATGTCGGCAGCAAGGTCACCGGCATTGCCGATACATGTGGTGCAGCCGTAGGCGCCCACATTGAAGCCAAGTTTTTCCAGGTAATGCAACAAGCCGGTCTTGGTCAGATATTCTGTGACGACCCGTGAGCCGGGTGCCAACGACGTTTTAATATGACGCGGTACTTTGAGCCCGAGTTCCACCGCCTTTTTGGCCATCAGGCCAGCCGCCAGCATTACGCTGGGGTTCGAGGTGTTGGTGCACGAGGTGATGGCCGCGATCATGATGTCGCCATGGCGAAGTTCGTTGTCGTGTGATGTGGTGATGACATCGGTCAGGCGTTCGGCAGGTTGGTTGAAGCCGGTTGGCCCTGCCTCGCTGAACAAAGTGTCGAATGTGGTTTTCAGGGCTTCCAGTTCGATGCGGTCTTGCGGGCGTTTGGGGCCGGCAAGCGAGGGGGTGACCGTGGACAGATCAAGTGTGAGCAACTGGCTGTACCGGATATCGCGGGCCTCTGGTACGCCGTACATGGCCTGTGCCTTGAAATACGCTTTGAGCGCCTTGACTTCTTTGTCGGTGCGACCAGTGATCCTGAAGTAATCGAGGGTTTTGTCGTCGACCGGGAAAAAGCCCATGGTTGCGCCGTATTCCGGTGCCATGTTGGCGATGGTGGCGCGGTCGGTGACCGACAGCCCTGCTGTACCTGATCCACAGAACTCCACAAACTTGCCGACCACTTTATGCTTGCGCAATAGTTCAGTCAAAGTAAGTACGAGGTCTGTGGCGGTGATGCCGCCACGCAATTGCCCTGTCAGTTCAACGCCCACCACGTCAGGTGTCAACATGTACACAGGTTGGCCCAGCATGGCGGCTTCGGCTTCGATGCCGCCTACACCCCAACCCACAACGCCGATACCGTTGATCATGGTGGTGTGGCTGTCGGTGCCGACCAAGGTGTCGGGGTAGTACACGTTGGTCGGCTTGTCGTGGTGCACGCCACGGGCCAGGTACTCGAGATTGACCTGATGCACAATACCAAAGCCCGGGGGAACCACACCGAAGGTGTTGAAAGCCTGCATGCCCCATTTCATGAACTGGTAACGTTCGCGGTTGCGCTTGAATTCCAGTTTCATGTTCAGATCGAGCGCTTTTTTGCTGCCGTAATGATCAATCATGACCGAGTGATCAACGACCAGATCAACAGGGACCAGAGGTTCGATGCGTTTTGGGTCGAGTTTCATTCCTTGCGCAACCGCACGCATTGCCGCCAGGTCGGCCAGTAGAGGAATGCCGGTAAAGTCTTGCAGTATGACCCGCGACACAACAAAAGGGATTTCTGTCGTGCGCTTGGCGTTGGGCTTCCAGGTGGCCAGATCACGTACATGCTTGCGCGTTATTTTTTTGCCATCACAGTTGCGCAGTACGGATTCAAGCACAATGCGCAGCGAGATGGGCAGTGACTGGATGTCGGCCTTGAGGGCTTTACCTAGTGCGGGCAGTGAGTGAAACCGGCCTGTTTTTCGCCCGATTGTGAATTCCTGAAGCGTGTCGAAAGGGTTGTGCAGCATGATGGTGTCTCCGGAACAGGGTAGCGACCAGGGTAAGCGCCTGATTGTAGGCCCTGTTTGCCGTGAAGGACAGTCGTATCATCCGTTTGCGGGTGAAGTTTTCTTGTTGTGCGAGCTTGCGTGCTACGTTGACCGTTTGCCAGGTCGGCACTTAGTGCCTTTGTTCCTCATCTGTGCATACCCGGGATGTGCACCCGAAAAACAGAGGCCAGTTCGCGCGAGTGAATGTTTCGCAGCGGCACGAAAAAACCCCGCACGGCGGTGTCGTGCGGGGTCGGTAAACAAGGGGGACGATTTGACGCCCACCCTCTCAAGCAGCAGGATCAGACACCGACGGAGTCGGCAATTTCCTTGTATTCCTCGATCTGGTCGAAGTTCAGGTATTTATAGACTTGATCACTGTTCTTGTTGATCACGCCCATGTCTGCCAGATATTCCTCGCGGGTTGGAATGCGTCCCAGACGCGAACAGATGGCAGCCAGTTCGGCAGAACCCAGGAACACATTGGTGTTGCGACCCAGACGGTTCGGGAAGTTCCGTGTGCTTGTGGACATGACGGTTGCGCCTTCGCGTACCTGTGCCTGGTTCCCCATGCACAGCGAGCAACCTGGCATTTCTGTGCGTGCGCCCGCTGTGCCGAATACGCCGTAGTGGCCTTCTTCGGTGAGCTGATGCTGATCCATTTTGGTGGGCGGCGCAACCCACAGTTTGGCGGGGATATCACGCTTGCCTTCCAGCAGTTTCGAGGCTGCACGGAAATGACCGATGTTGGTCATGCAGCTGCCGATGAACACTTCATCGATCCCTGTGCCGGCAACGTCGGACAAGGTTTTGACGTCATCGGGATCGTTCGGGCAGGCAACGATAGGCTCATGGATTTCGCTCATGTCAATTTCAATGACAGCAGCGTATTCGGCATCGGCATCGGGCTCGAGCAGTTTGGGATCGGCCAGCCAGGCTTCCATGGCTTTGATGCGGCGAGCCAGCGAGCGCTCGTCTTCGTAGCCGTTGGCGATCATCCACTTGAGCAGCACAATGTTGCTGTTCAGGTATTCGATGATGGGCTCTTTGTTCAGCCGCACTGTACAACCGGCAGCAGAACGCTCGGCGGACGCATCGGACAATTCGAAGGCTTGCTCGACTTTCAGGTCAGGCAGGCCTTCGATTTCCAGGATGCGACCAGAGAAAATGTTCTTCTTGCCTTGCTTGGCCACGGTGAGCAGGTCTTGCTTGATGGCATAGAATGGAATGGCGTTCACCAGGTCACGCAAAGTGACGCCAGGTTGCATTTTGCCTTTGAAGCGAACCAGAACCGATTCCGGCATGTCGAGCGGCATGACGCCGGTGGCTGCAGCAAACGCAACCAGACCAGAACCGGCCGGGAAGGAAATACCAATCGGGAAGCGGGTGTGCGAATCGCCACCGGTACCTACGGTGTCGGGCAACAGCATGCGGTTGAGCCACGAGTGGATCACACCATCGCCTGGGCGCAGCGAAATGCCGCCACGGGTGCTGATGAACTCGGGAAGTGTATGGTGTGTCTTGACATCAACGGGCTTGGGGTAAGCCGCAGTGTGGCAGAACGACTGCATGACCAGATCAGCTGAAAAGCCCAGGCAGGCCAGGTCTTTCAGTTCATCGCGTGTCATGGGGCCGGTGGTGTCCTGGCTACCAACCGATGTCATTTTGGGTTCGCAGTAGGTACCCGGACGAACGCCTTTGCCTTCAGGCAAGCCACAGGCGCGGCCGACCATTTTCTGGGCCAGGCTGTAACCTTTGCCGGAATCGGCCGGGTTGTGGGGCAGACGGAACAGTGTCGAGGGGGGCAGACCCAGCGCTTCGCGGGCTTTGGTGGTCAGGCCACGACCGATGATCAGGGGAATACGGCCACCGGCACGCACTTCGTCGAAGAGTACATCGGATTTGACCTGGAATTCGGCGATGACTTCGCCGTTTTTCAGAGCCTTGCCTTCATAGGGGCGCAGTTCGATGACATCGCCCATTTCCATTTTGGAAACATCGAGTTCGATCGGCAGCGCGCCGGCATCTTCCATGGTGTTGTAGAAAATGGGTGCAATCTTGCTGCCCAGGCACACGCCGCCAAAACGCTTGTTGGGAACGAAGGGGATGTCTTCGCCCGTGAACCACAAAACGGAGTTTGTGGCTGATTTACGGCTGGAGCCTGTACCGACTACATCACCCACGTAGGCAACCAGGTGGCCTTTGTCTTTGAGCGACTGGATGAAGTTGACCGGGCCGCGTTTGCCGTCTTCTTCGGGTTCAAATGCTGCACCTTCACGCTTGTTCTTGAGCATGGCCAGGGCATGCAGCGGAATATCAGGACGCGTGGTGGCATCGGGGGCGGGGGAAAGGTCGTCGGTGTTGGTTTCGCCGGGGACCTTGAAAACAGTGATTGTCAGGCTTTCAGGCAGGGCGGGACGGCTGGTGAACCATTCGGCTTCAGCCCAGCTTTGCATGACTGCTTTGGCGTTGGCATTGCCCTTGTCGGCTTTTTCCTTGACATCATGGAACGCGTCGAACATCAGCAGGGTTTTTTTCAGTGCTTCGGCAGCGATGGGGCCGATTGTGGCGTCATCGAGCAGTTCGATCAGTGGGCTGATGTTATAACCACCCAGCATGGTGCCCAGCAGTTCGGTGGCATGCTTGCGGTCAATGAGTGCACAGGTTTCTTTACCCAGAGCCACGGCAGCAAGGTAGGAGGCCTTCACCTTGGCGGCGTCGTCGACACCTGCGGGAACGCGATGGGTGATCAGTTCGACCAGAAAGGCTTCTTCGCCGGCGGGAGGTGCCTTGAGCAGTTCGATGAGATCGGCTGTTTGCCGTGCCGACAGTGGCAGGGGGGGGATGCCGAGCGCGGCGCGTTCAGCAACGTGTTGGCGATAGGATTCCAGCATTTTCTTGCGTGCCCTTACAGATGGGGTTAACGGATTGGCTCGAAACAATTGTAGTGTTTTCGAGGGGATAATTGCAAATGTCTTATATCTTATATAAGACTGAAATGTGGCTTTTTGAACAGATGTACGTGAACAGGCGGAATTTGCGCATTCAGCCTTGGGTTGCACCGTTTGAAACCGGCGCCTTCATCGGTGTGCGCGGGCTCCTTCGGCCTTGAGGCGATATGATTGACTGATTGTGCCGGTGCGTTCAGTTAACAACGAGATCACGGTAATCGGGGTTCCGACTGATGAAGCCAGCGGCGTAGGAACATTGTGGGCGAACTGTCCAGCGCATGTTGCGGGCTGTTTCGAGTGCATTGCGTGTGAGGTCGGCCGCAATGCCGCGCCCGCCCACAGCGCGCGGAACACCGGTATGCGTGATGGTCATGATGCCATCGAACACCTCGTAGTCAAGAACACAGAGTACACCGTCTTCGGTCAGTTCAAAGCGCTGTGCTGTTGCGTTGTGCGTAATGGGTCTGCTCATGGTGTGGCTCCTGCGGTTAAAGTGTGCCCAGAAAGACCAGAATCCAAAGGGTTACCATGGAAATGATCCCGGCGAAAACGCCACCCCAAAGGCCGATGAGCGGCCACTTGATGCGGCTGGGCAGTTCGGTTGGGTCGATGTGAGCCAGCAGGCGATTGGCGTTTCCGATCAAGGCATACGTACTTTTGGGAAAGGCGATACGAAAGAAATAGTCGAGCGTGATGGCCAAACGTATGGAGACCGGGTAACGTTCCCAGGCACGGTTGTCCAGGTAGGGGTGCCGGAATGCCTGATTTGTGGGGCGGATACGAAAAATGAAAAGATAGAGCCCGCACACGAGCGCTGCCAGACCGCACGCAACCAGCAGCGTGAAGGTGAACGGCATGGCGTATAAAACAAAGGTTTGAAGCATGATTCTGTGAAATGTAGTGAACGACCAGAACCCCAATCATAGCAATCGGGCACCGATTCGTTGCTTGGCGTCATGTATCAACAGGTTTGTTGTGTGTTATTTATGTGAGGGTGTTTCAGGTTTCTTTAAGCTGAATTGCTTTCCTGTGTTGCGCTGTTTCAGGTTTCTTTAGACGGTTCTGCCGGGCGGTGTGCGTACAGGCCGTGCATCACACGACCCCTTCGGGGTTTCCCGTTGCAAGGGCTGCCAATGGGGCGTGTCCAGAACTCGCGAACTCGACCCGATGGGTCGAGAACGTTCGCTCAAACAGCTGGACACTTGTCTCCCCATTGGCAGCCCTCGCAACGGCGTGTTCAAGCACGGCCTGTACGCACACCGCCCGGCAGAACCTCACGATGCAACGACTTCGGAACAGTTAAAAATTCGGGGCCGTTTTGTATCGATTTCAGGTATTAAAGTAAGTGAAGTTGATCCGGACTCATGACCGACATGAATCAGGCGCTACATGAATCAGGTACCAGATCAGATGAATCAGGTACTAAGTGAATCAGGTACTAAGTGAATCAGGTTCAACAAAAGCACAATCTCCGAACTTTTCAGCAAAGACCGCCCAATAAAATGACACATCCAGCGCTGCGGGAGGGGCCCGGTGGCACGGGTGCGCTCGAACACGCCGCTGGAATGTGCCTGGGCGGGGAGGCAAGGGTGCAGCTGTTTGACCGGGGCGTTTTCGACCAGCCGGGGGCTGGTCGATCCCGGGAGTTCTGCACCCGCCCCGACCGGGCACATTCCAGCGGGAAGCCCGAAGGGCCGTGAGAGGCGCGCATGTGCCACCGGGCCCCTCCCGCAGTGCGGGTCAAGAACCTTCGACAGACTGAAGAACCAGACATCCGTCAAAAGAACTTGACCCGATGATCAGAAGCAGTCGCCCGGCACGCGTACCCAGCCTTCCATAAGTACGCGCGCACTGCGGCTCATGATGGCCTTGGTGACTGTCCATTCGCCGTGCTGCTGTTGTGCCTGTGCACCCACACGCAACGTACCGGACGGGTGACCGAAACGCACCGCCTGACGCTCACCACCACCGGCAGCCAGATTCACCAGCGTACCCGGAATCGCGGCGGCTGTTCCAATGGCCACAGCCGCCGTACCCATCATGGCGTGGTGAAGTTTACCCATGGACAAGGCACGCACCAACAGGTCGATCGAGCCAGCGTCAACGGTTTTGCCACTGGAGGCCGTATAGCTTGTTGCAGGTGCCACGAAGGCCACTTTGGGTGTGTGCTGGCGTGTTGCCGCTTCATCGGGGTGCTGGATGAGGCCCATGCGCACGGCACCATGAGCACGAATCGTTTCAAAGCTGGCCAGGGCGGCCGGATCGCCGTTGATCGCTTCCTGCAGTTCAGTGCCGGTGTAACCGATCTCGGCGGCATTCAGGAAAATGGTGGGTATGCCGGCGTTGATCAGGGTTGCCTTGAGCGTGCCAATACCGGGGACCTCAAGGTCGTCGACCAGGTTGCCGGTGGGGAACATGGCACCGCCGCCATCGCCGTCTTCTTCGGCGGCCGGGTCCATGAACTCCAGTTGCACTTCGGCGGCCGGGAACGTGACGCCGTCAAGTTCGAAGTCACCGGTTTCCTGTACCTGGCCATCGGTGATGGGTACGTGCGCCACAATGGTCTTGCCAATGTTGGCTTGCCAGATCCGGACTGTAGCGATGCCGTTTCGCGGAATACGCGCCGGATCAACCAGGCCATTGGTAATACCGAACGGGCCGACAGCGGCTGAAAGGTTGCCGCAGTTGCCGCTCCAGTCGACAAAGGCCTTGTCGATGGACACCTGACCAAACAGGTAGTCAATGTCGTGGTCGGGGCGAGTGCTTTTTGAAAGGATGACTGTCTTGCTGGTGCTGGAGGTGGCACCACCCATGCCGTCAATCTGTTTGCCGTAGGGGTCGGGGCTGCCGATGACGCGCAGCAACAGGGCATCACGGGCTGGGCCCGGTGTGCGCGCGGCTTCGGGCAGGTCGTCAAGGCGAAAGAACACGCCTTTGCTGGTGCCGCCACGCATGTAGGTGGCGGGGATCCTGATTTGAGCGGGGTAAGCCATGGGGCTGTATTCCTGAAAAATGAAGGGTCAGGCGGCGGCGCCGGATTGCAGGAAGTCTTGTGCAAAACGTTGCAGCACACCACCCGCTTCGTAAATGGACACTTCCTCTTCGGTATCGAGGCGGCAGGTGACGGGTACGTTGAGCGTTTCACCGTTTTTACGGTGAATGACCAGCGTCAGTGTGGCGCGCGGTGTGCGCTCACCGATTACGTCGTAGATTTCGGTGCCGTCGAGGGCCAGAGTTTTGCGGTTGGTGCCCGGCAGGAATTCAAGCGGCAGAACGCCCATGCCAACCAGGTTGGTGCGGTGGATGCGCTCGAAGCCTTCGGCAACGATGGCTTCAACGCCGGCCAGGCGAACGCCCTTGGCGGCCCAGTCGCGCGAAGAGCCCTGGCCGTAATCGGCACCGGCCACGATGATCAGGGGTTGTTTGCGTTCCATGTAGGTCTCGATGGCTTCCCACATGCGTGTCACCTTCCCTTCAGGTTCAATACGTGCCAGCGAGCCTTGTTTGACCTGACCGTTTTCCACGACCATTTCGTTCAGCAATTTGGGATTGGCGAAGGTGGCGCGCTGGGCAGTCAGGTGATCGCCACGGTGGGTAGCATACGAGTTGAAGTCTTCTTCCGGCAGCCCCATTTTGGCCAGGTATTCGCCCGCAGCGCTGCTGGACAGGATCGCGTTCGAGGGTGAAAGGTGGTCGGTGGTGATGTTGTCACCCAGCACGGCCAAGGGACGCATGCCTTTCAGTGTGCGTTCACCAGCCAGGGCGCCTTCCCAGTAGGGAGGACGGCGAATGTAGGTGCTCATGGGGCGCCAGTCGTACAGTGGGCTGACTTTTTCACCGGATTCCACGCTGGCTGCGAACATGGGTTCATAGACTTTGCGGAATTGTTCGGGTTTGACACTGGCCGCGATGATGGCATCGATTTCTTCATCGGATGGCCAGATATCCTTCAGAGTTACTGGGTTGCCCTGGGGATCCATGCCCAGTATGTCTTTTTCGATATCGAAGCGAATGGTGCCTGCAATGGCGTAGGCAACGACCAGTGGCGGCGAGGCCAGGAAGGCCTGTTTGGCGTAAGGGTGAATACGACCGTCAAAGTTGCGGTTGCCCGACAAAACCGCCGTGGCGTAAAGGTCGCGATCAATGATTTCCTGCTGAATGACCGGGTCGAGCGCTCCGCTCATGCCGTTGCAGGTGGTACAGGCGAAGGCTACGATGCCGAAGCCCAGTTTTTCCAGTTCGGAAAGCAGTTTGCTGTCTTCCAAGTAGAGTTCAACGGCTTTGGATCCGGGTGCCAGTGAGCTCTTGACCCAGGGTTTACGTGTCAGGCCACGCGCATTGGCATTGCGGGCCAGCAGGCCGGCCGCAATCACGTTGCGCGGATTGCTGGTGTTGGTGCAACTGGTGATGGCAGCAATGATCACGGCACCATCGGGCATCAGGCCGGGTTGCTGTTCTACGGGGGCGGCAATGCCGCGGGCAGCCAGTTCGCTGGTCGGAACGCGACGGTGCGGGTTTGACGGGCCGGCGATATTGCGTACGACACTGGACAGATCGAAGCGCAGAACACGCTCATATTCGGCCTTGTTCAGCGTGTCGGCCCACAGGCCTGCTGTTTTTGCATAAGTTTCGACCAGATTCACCTGGGCTTCATCGCGGCCAGTCAGTTTCAGGTAGTCGATGGTTTGCTGGTCAATGTAGAACATGGCCGCCGTGGCACCGTATTCCGGCGTCATGTTGGAAATGGTGGCGCGGTCGCCCAGCGTCAGGTGCGCTACCCCTTCGCCGAAGAATTCCAGGTACGACGAGACGACTTTTTCTTTGCGCAGAAATTCTGTAAGTGCCAGCACCATGTCGGTTGCGGTGATACCGGGTTGCAGGCGGCCGGTCAGTTCGACACCAATGATGTCAGGCAGCCGCATCCAGGATGCACGACCCAGCATGACGCTTTCGGCTTCAAGGCCACCTACGCCGATGGCGATCACACCCAGTGCGTCAACGTGGGGTGTGTGACTGTCGGTACCGACCAGTGTATCGGGAAATGCAACACCATCGCGGGCGTGAATGACGGGCGACATGCGTTCCAGGTTGATCTGGTGCATGATACCGTTGCCCGGCGGAATGACGTCGACGTTTTTGAAGGCTTTTTTGGTCCAGTTGATGAAATGGAAGCGGTCTTCATTGCGGCGATCTTCGATGGCACGGTTTTTTTCGAAGGCGTCGGGATCAAAACCGGCACATTCCACCGCCAGCGAGTGGTCAACGATCAGTTGGGTTGGTACCACAGGGTTCACCAGCGCGGGATCACCCCCCTGGGATGCAATGGCATCACGCAGCCCAGCCAGGTCAACCAGCGCCGTCTGGCCCAGAATGTCGTGACAGACCACGCGGGCAGGAAACCAGGGAAAATCCAGATCGCGCTTGCGTTCGATCAGCTGTTTCAGGGCATCGGTCAGCAACTCGGGGTCGCAGCGCCGCACCAGGTTTTCGGCGTGAACGCGGGATGTGTAGGGCAGGGTATCGTAAGCGCCGGGTTGAATGGCATCAACGGCTGCGCGCACGTCGAAGTAATCGAGTGCTGTGCCTGGAAGGGGTTTGCGGTAGGCGGTGTTCATGGCAATGGGTCCGGTATGTTCCGGTGTGATGTCTGCACGAACCTGTTTATGTCGTTATGCCCGGTTGCAAAGCCGCATGCAACCCGCAAAAACATGACCGGAGACCGGATTCACCAGACAGAACACCGGGTGTGGCTTGAGTTGTTGCGAGTCGCACCGGAAGGTGCGACTCGCCTGCGCAAGCGCCAGGCGCTTTCGGGGATCAGCGTTGATCGATCGGTACGAACTTCTGGTCTTCAGGGCCAATGTAGTTGGCTGTCGGACGGATGATCTTGTTGTCGATACGCTGCTCGATGATGTGAGCTGCCCAGCCTGCGGTACGTGCGATGACGAACAGTGGGGTGAACATGGCGGTTGGAACCCCCATCATGTGGTAGGAAACGGCCGAGAACCAGTCAAGGTTGGGAAACATTTTCTTGGCGTCCCACATGACCGACTCAAGGCGCTCGGCGATATCGAACATTTTCATGTTGTCTTGTTCTTGCGACAACTGGCGCGCGACTTCCTTGATGACCTTGTTGCGTGGGTCGGAAACCGTGTAGACCGGATGGCCGAAACCAATGACCACTTCCTTGTTTTCAACACGACGACGAATGTCGGCTTCGGCTTCGTCGGGGGTCTCGTAGCGTTTCTGTACTTCAAAGGCGACTTCGTTGGCGCCACCGTGTTTGGGACCACGAAGAGCGCCGATACCACCGGCAATGGCCGAGTACATGTCGGAACCTGTGCCGGCGATGACACGGCAGGTGAATGTGGATGCATTGAATTCGTGTTCTGCGTACAGGATCAGCGACGTATGCATGGCACGAACCCACTCTTCACTGGGTTTTTCACCGTGCAGCAGGTGCAGGAAGTGGCCGCCAATGCTGTCGTCATCGGTGTTGACGTCAATGTAGTGACCATTATGGCTGTAGTGGTACCAGAACAGCAGGGCCGAGCCCAGGCAGGCCATCAGGCGATCGGCGATGTCGCGTGCATCGGGCAGGTTGTGATCGTCTTTCTCGGGTAACACGCAGCCCAGAACGGAAACGGCCGTACGCATGACATCCATGGGGTGGCTGGCAGCGGGCAGGGCTTCCAGTGCCGTTTGCAATTGGGCCGGCAGACCGCGCAGGCGACACAATTTTTGTTTGTAAGCCGCCAGTTCAGTGGCATTGGGCAACTTGCCATGAATGAGCAGGTGGGCGATTTCTTCGAATTCGCAGGTGTCGGCGAGATCGAGGATGTCGTAGCCGCGGTAGTTCAGGTCGTTACCGGTGCGTCCGACAGTGCACAGCGCGGTATTGCCAGCGACAACACCGGACAGCGCAACGGATTTCTTGGGTTTCGGACCGCTTTGGGGGGCCTGTGTTTCAGGTGTGCTCATGTGTCTCAACTCCTGGTGATTATTTGGTTTTACCTTGCTGGAAGAGGGCATCGAGGCGCGACTCGTAGTCGTGGTAGCCGATGCGATCATACAGTTCATCACGCGTCTGCATCATGTCGATGACGTTTTTCTGGTGGCCGTCACGGCGAATGGCCTGATAAACCGTTTCGGCCGCTTTGTTCATGGCCCGGAACGCTGACAGCGGGTACAACACCATACCGACACCGGCACTGGCCAGCTCTTCCACGGTGAACAGCGGGGTCTTGCCGAATTCGGTAATGTTGGCCAGTACGGGGGCCTTCAGGCCTTGAGTGAAGCGGCGGTAGGTGTCGAGATCATAGGAGGCTTCAACGAACACGGCATCGGCACCCGCTTCAAGACAGCGCTGGGCGCGTTCAAATGCGGCGTCAACACCTTCAACTGCGATCGCATCGGTGCGCGCAATGATGTAGAAGTCGTCGTCAGTGCGGGCATCAACTGCCGCCTTCACGCGGTCCACCATTTCCTGGGTGGATACGATTTCTTTGCCCGGGCGGTGGCCGCAGCGTTTGGCACCGACCTGGTCTTCCAGGTGACAGGCCGCAGCGCCGAACTTGATCAGGCTTTTGATCGTGCGTGCCATATTGAAGGCCGACGGACCGAAACCGGTGTCGATGTCAACCAGCAAAGGGACATCGCAGACGTCGGTGATACGACGTACATCGGTAAGGACGTCATCAAGCGTGTTGATGCCCAGATCGGGAAGGCCCAGGGAGCCGGCAGCCACGCCGCCGCCCGAAAGATAGATCGCCCGGTAACCGGCACGTTTGGCCAGCAGGGCGTGGTTGGCATTGATGGCGCCAATGATTTGCAGGGGGGATTCGTCTTTCAGGGCCTGGCGAAACAGGGCGCCGGGCGATGCGGGTCGTGTCATTGTGTCTCCGGGTGTCGAATGGAACACGAGGCTCCGTGAGGAGCCTCGTTACAGGGGTTACTTCAGCAGGTCTTTGACGCCGTCACGCTCTTCGAGCAGTTCGTTCAGCGTGAAGTTCATGCGGTCACGTGAGAATTCGTCGATTTCCAGGCCTTGAACACGGGTATATTCGCCATTTTCGGTGGTGACGGGTACGCCGTAGATGATGCCTTCGGGAATGCCGTAGGAGCCATCGGAAGGGATGCCCATGGTGACCCATTTGCCGTTCGAGCCCAGCACCCAGTCACGGATGTGGTCGATGGCGGCGTTGGCAGCCGATGCAGCCGATGACAGGCCGCGTGCTTCAATGATGGCGGCACCGCGTTTGCCCACGGTGGGGATGAACACCTCACGGTTCCAGGCTTGATCGTTGATGATTTCATCAATTTTTTTGCCGTTCACGGTTGTGAAGCGCGTGTCGGGGTACATGGTGGGCGAGTGGTTGCCCCACACGATGAGATTGTCGATGTCGGCAACAGGAACATTGGCTTTGGCGGACAACTGCGACAAGGCGCGGTTGTGATCAAGACGCAGCATGGCCGTGAAGTTCTTGGCTGGAAGATCAGGAGCCGACTTCATGGCAATGTAGGCGTTTGTGTTGGCCGGATTGCCTACAACCAGAACCTTGACATTGCGGCTGGCGACATCGTTCAGTGCTTTGCCCTGGGCGGTGAAGATCTGGGCATTGACGCTGAGCAGGTCTTTGCGTTCCATGCCGGGGCCGCGGGGGCGTGCACCCACCAGCAAAGCGACATCGGCGTCTTTGAAGGCTTCGCGGGGATCGCTGTGGGCGGTCATGCCGGCCAGCAGGGGGAACGCGCAGTCATCGAGCTCCATCATGACGCCCTTGAGCGCTTTCTGGGCTTTTTCGTCGGGGATTTCCAGCAACTGCAGAATGACCGGCTGGTCTTTGCCGAGCATTTCGCCCGATGCGATACGGAACAACAGTGCGTAGCCGATCTGGCCTGCAGCGCCGGTGACGGCAACACGCATTGCGGGTTTGGACATGAGGAGATCTCCCGAAAGATTTAAAGTGAAGGGTAGGGTGTAAAAGCCACAGTTTAAATCGTTTGGCTGATTCCTTCAGCCCAGGCGGCTACCTTTTACTGACCCTTGGCCTTGGGTAAAACGGTGTGGGATGTGCTTTTGCACTCAACCGTCAAGCGTATCGAAAACTTGGGCTCAAGTCAAACGTCTTATATCTTATATAAGACACAAGACTGTTAGACAAAAACCGGTTTCGCATGCAACAATGCCACCTTTTGCTGATGTCCTGACCGGAAACACGATGTCCGAAAGCGCTACCTCTGATCGAGCTCCGCTGGCCGAACGCAATGCCAGTGCGGCATTCAGCCCTCTGTACCAGCAAATCAAGGCGTTGTTGCTGCAAAGTCTTGATCGTGGTGAATGGAAGCCCGGCGAAGCGATTCCCAGTGAACTTGAGCTGGCGGGACGCTTTCAGGTCAGCCAGGGAACGGTTCGCAAGGCCATCGATGAGCTGGCCGCCGATAACCTGTTGATCCGTCGCCAGGGCAAGGGTACTTTCGTGGCCACCCATCATGAAGCCCGGGTCAGGTACCGGTTCCTGCGAATGGCGCCCGACGACAACCATCAACCCGTTTCAGGCAGCCAGATTCTCGAATGCCGCCGCATCAAGGCACCGGCCGACATTGCCCGACTGCTTGATTTGCGTTCGGGTGAGACAGTGGTGAACATGCGGCGCGTTTTGTCATTTGATCAGGTTCCCACGATTCTTGACGACATCTGGTTGCCGGGTGCGGCGTTCAAAGGCCTGACCGCCGATTCCCTGGATCGTTATCGTGGCCCGCTGTACGGTCTTTTTGAGTCCGAGTTCGGTGTCAGCATGGTACGTGCCGAAGAAAAGATCAAGGCGGTCGCCGCATCCGATGATGCCGCAAAGTGGCTTCTGGTTCAGCCGGGTTCGGCTCTTTTGCTTGTTGAGCGCCTGTCGTACACCTATGGTGATCGTCCCATGGAAGTGCGTCGAGGCCTGTACGTTACCGAAAAATTTCACTACCGGAACACACTGAATTGAGTGTTGTATCGCTGTTGCTGTCCATGAACCGGTCAGTCGATTTGATACGCATGCCCTAAATCGGTGAAAATGCTGGTTGCGTTTAGCCAAAATTCCATTTGTTCAATCCTCGAGGCCATCATGTCCGATTCAGCTTCAAAGCCGCGTCCGCAGTATCGCAATATCAGCGTGCCGCAGATTCTCGGTTATCACCTGCCTCTGGCGGGTAAAACGTCCATTTTGCACCGCATAAGCGGCGCCTTGCTCTTTCTCTGTCTTCCGCTGGTCATTCTTCCGCTCTTTGCGCTCAGTGTCACGTCGCCTGAAAGCTTTGCAGCCATGAAGGCCTGGGTCGATAATCCATTGTTCAAACTGGTGCTTCTTGTTCTCATGTGGGGGTACTTCCATCACTTCTGTGCTGGTGTTCGCTACTTGATCCTTGATCTGCACATTGGCGTTGACAAGGTCTCTGCCCAGAAGTCGGCAGGCGTGGTTCTGGGGGTCAGTCTTGCCCTGACCGTCATTTGTGGTCTCAAACTTTTCGGAGCGTGGTAATGGCTCAAGAACGTATCGGCCCTCGTCGCCTGGTGGTGGGTGCACATTACGGCACCATCGATTTCATCGCTCAGCGTATTACTGCGGTCATTATGGCCGTCTACACGCTCGTGCTCTTTTTCGGAATTATTTTCACCTCTGAAATGAATTTCGAAAACTGGCGCGGTCTGTTCACTTTTACCTGTCTGGGTATTCCGGCAGGGCAATTGCTGGCCACGCTGGCCTTCTTTTCGCTGGCCTGGCATGCCTGGATCGGTGTGCGCGACATCTGGATGGACTACGTCACTGCTGCCGGCGTTCGTCTGTTGCTCCAGGTTCTCACAATTCTGTGGCTGGTTGCTTCTGTCGTGTTCTTTGCAAAAATCATCTGGAGTCTATAAGCCGTGACTGCTGTCAAGAAATCCTTACCGCGCCGCCAGTTCGATGTGGTGGTCGTTGGCGCCGGCGGTGCCGGCATGCGTTGCTCCTTGCAACTGGCTCAGGCAGGCCTTTCGGTTGCCGTGCTCTCCAAAGTGTTTCCCACACGTTCGCACACGGTGGCCGCTCAGGGCGGTGTCAGTGCCTCGCTGGGCAACATGAGCGAAGACAACTGGTACTGGCACATGTACGATACCGTCAAGGGGTCCGACTGGCTGGGTGACCAGGACGCCATCGAATTCATGTGCCGCGAAGCACCGAATGCCGTGTACGAACTCGAACACTTCGGTATGCCTTTCGACCGCAACCCCGATGGCACCATTTATCAGCGCCCGTTCGGTGGTCATACGGCAAACTGTGGTGAAAAGCCTGTACAACGCGCCTGTGCTGCGGCCGACCGTACTGGTCACGCCATGCTGCATACGCTGTACCAGCGCAACGTGTCAGCCCGTACCCACTTCTTTGTCGAGTGGATGGCTCTCGATCTTCTGCGCAACGAAGACGGCGATGTTCTGGGCGTTACTGCCCTTGAAATGGAAACCGGCGAAATCTACATTCTCGAAGCCAAGCAAACCGTGCTGGCAACGGGTGGTGCCGGCCGCATCTGGGCGGCCTCAACCAACGCTTTCATCAATACGGGTGATGGCATGGGCATGGCCGCACGTGCCGGTATTCCTTTGCAAGACATGGAATTCTGGCAATTTCACCCCACGGGCGTGGCGGGTGCCGGTGTGCTCATCACCGAAGGTGTTCGCGGCGAAGGCGGTATCCTGCTCAACAAAGACGGCGAACGCTTCATGGAGCGCTACGCCCCCACCCTGAAAGACCTCGCGCCCCGCGATTTCGTTTCCCGCTCCATGGATCAGGAAATCAAGGAAGGCCGTGGGTGTGGTGATGGCAGTTATGTGGTGCTCAAGCTCGATCACCTGGGCGCAGACACCATCAAGAAGCGTCTGCCTTCCATCCGTGAAATTGCCATCAAGTTTGCCAACGTCGACCCCATCAAGGATCCGATTCCCGTTGTGCCGACCATCCACTACCAGATGGGTGGTATTCCCACCAATATCTACGGTCAGGTGGTTACAACAACGAATGGCCAGAACAAGATCGTCAATGGTCTGTATGCCATTGGTGAATGTGCGGCCACATCGGTGCACGGTGCCAACCGTCTGGGTACCAATTCCTTGCTTGACCTCATTGTTTTCGGTCGTTCGGCAGGTAATCATATTGTCCAGACCCATCCTGAACGCCAGAAGTCACATCAGCCCATTCCTGAGTCCTCCATCGACCGCTCGCTCAATCGTGTCAATGCGCTTGAAAATCGTGCATCCGGTGAAAAGACCCAGGACGTCGGTAATTCCATTCGTGCCTCGATGCAATACCACTGTGGCGTGTTCCGCACGCTTGAATTGCTCAACAAAGGTGTGGAATCGATCGAAGGTCTGGCCGAGCAGGTCAAGAAGGTGCATTTCAAGGACAAGTCAAAAGTTTTCAATACAGCGCGTATTGAAGCCCTTGAGCTTGAAAACATGATCGAAGTTGCACGAGCAACGATCAAGTCGGCTGCAAACCGCACGGAAAGCCGCGGTGCACATGCCCTGAACGATCACCCCGAGCGTGATGATGAAAACTGGTTGCGTCACACCTTGTGGTATTCGGAAGGCAGCCGCCTTGATTACAAGCCGGTGCAAATGAAACCGCTGACTGTGGATTCCATTCCGCCCAAAGCGCGTACCTTCTAAGTCGTACAGGATACCGAAATGAGCCAAAAACGCATCGTTAAATTCGAAATTTATCGCTACGATCCCGACAAGGACGAGCGTCCTTATATGCAGAAGCTCGAGGTCGAGCTGCAGCCCACCGACAAAATGCTTCTTGATGCCCTGATCCGCATCAAGAACGACGTCGATGACAGCCTGGCCCTGCGCCGTTCGTGCCGTGAAGGTGTGTGTGGTTCCGATGCCATGAACATCAACGGCAAGAACGGTCTGGCCTGCACGACCAACCTGCGCGAATTGAAAGAACCGATTGTTCTGCGTCCGCTGCCAGGTTTGCCCGTGGTGCGCGATCTGATTGTCGACATGACCCACTTCTTCAATCAGTATCACTCGATCAAGCCGTACCTGATCAACGATACGCCGCCGCCCGAGCGTGAGCGTCTGCAAACGCCCGAAGCCCGCGAAGAACTCGATGGTCTCTATGAGTGCATTCTGTGTGCCTGCTGTTCCACGTCTTGCCCATCGTTCTGGTGGAATCCCGACAAATTCGTGGGTCCGGCAGGCTTGCTGCAAGCCTATCGTTTCATTGCCGACAGCCGTGACCAGGCCACCGGCGAGCGTCTCGATAATCTTGAGGATCCTTACCGCCTGTTCCGTTGCCACACCATCATGAACTGTGCCGATGTCTGTCCGAAGGGCCTGAATCCTACCAAGGCAATCGGAAAGATCAAGGAAATGCTGGTTCGCCGCACAATTTAAGGTGGCCTTCTGCCCATGACCACGTTGTCAGAACTGGACCGTACCCGCCTGCGTTGGCGGGCACGACGCGGCTTGCTCGAGAACGATCTGATCATCACGAAGTTTCTTGATCAGTTCGAACTCCAGTTAACCGATACCGACGTTACTGCCTTATCCAAGCTGTTCGAGATGGGTGATAACGATTTGCTCGATGTGCTGCTGGCCCGTACTGCCTTATCGGGTGAATACAATACCCCCGATATTCGTCGTCTGGTCGAGCAGATGCAGAAGCTATAACCGCACGTAAAGCTATAAATTCACATAAGGAAGATTGTGATGCAATTGTCAGACAAGAAAGCTACGCTGTCATTCTCCGATGGCAGCCCTTCCATTGACTTCCCCGTGTACCAAGGTACGGTGGGCCCGGATGTCATTGATATCCGCAAGCTGTATGGCCAGACCGGCTTGTTCACGTACGATCCCGGCTTTCTGTCGACTGCATCGTGCGAATCGGGCATTACCTACATTGATGGTGACAAAGGTCAATTGCTGTACCGTGGTTACCCCATTGAACAACTGGCGGTCAACTGCGATTTCCTGGATATCAGCTACCTGATCCTGAATGGCGAATTGCCTAACGGTGCCCAGAAAACCGAGTTCGATTCACTGGTTACCCGTCACACCATGGTGAACGAGCAGTTGCATTTCTTCCTTCGTGGCTTCCGCCGAGATGCGCACCCCATGGCTGTTCTTACCGGGTTGGTCGGCGCTTTGTCGGCCTTCTATCACGACTCCACCGACATCACCAACCCTCATCACCGCCACGTTTCGGCCATTCGCCTGATCGCGAAAATGCCGACACTGGTTGCCATGGCGTACAAGTACTCCCAGGGCCAGCCGTTCATTTATCCGCAGAATGATCTGTCGTACACCGGCAACTTCCTGCGCATGATGTTCGCTACGCCTTGCGAAGATTACAAAGTCAATCCCGTTGTCGAGCGTGCGCTTGACCGCATCTTCATTTTGCATGCCGATCACGAGCAGAACGCATCCACCTCAACAGTGCGTTTGTGCGGTTCATCGGGTACCAACCCGTTTGCCGCCATTGCAGCCGGTGTGGGTTGCCTGTGGGGTCCAGCTCACGGCGGTGCCAACGAAGCCTGCCTGCAAATGCTCGAGGAAATCCAGGCCAACGGCGGCATTGCCAAGGTTGGCGAGTTCATGGAAAAAGTGAAAGACAAGAACTCGGGCGTGCGCCTGATGGGTTTTGGTCATCGCGTGTACAAGAACTACGATCCCCGTGCCAAACTCATGCAGGAAACCTGCAAGGAAGTGCTGGGTGCGCTGGGTCTGGAAAACGATCCTCTGTTCAAGCTGGCCATGGAACTCGAACGTATTGCGCTCGAAGATCCTTACTTCGTCGATCGTAAACTGTATCCGAACGTTGACTTCTATTCCGGTATCGTTCAGCGCGCCATCGGCATTCCTACGTCCTTGTTCACAGCCATTTTTGCATTGGCTCGTACAACAGGCTGGATCGCACAGTGGAATGAAATGCTGTCGGATCCCGAGTACAAAATCGGCCGTCCCCGCCAGCTTTACAGCGGTGCCCAGGTGCGCGGCGTTCCCACGAGCCGCGGTTAAGTTCATGCGTTCGGTACAGCCCGGTTTCGGGTTTGTACCGGTCTCCGGGCTTTATCAACCGTTTTGTCGTACAGACCAGCCTTCATGGCTGGTTTTTTATCGCCTTTTCGTTGTTCTCTTGCCGGGCGGCAGTGCGTCAGTACTCATTCAGGATGTGTGTGTGTGGCCTGCAACGTTCAGGCCCAATCGTCTGCCAGATTCCCGCTCATGGCCTGAATCGTGTGTTGCGCGTTCAGCGTGCATATTTCGAAAACACCGCGCAACGTTTATAGTTGGCTGTTGGTAATAGTATTGGAGCCACAGGAACATGAAGCGTGTTCTCAAACCTTTTTTTCTGGCAGCTGCCACGGTAACGTTGCTGGGGGGCTGTGCCAGCATGACCCCTGAAGAATGTCTCAGTGCCGACTGGTATCAGCAAGGCCTGCATGATGGTGGTCGGGGTCAGTCAATGGCGCTGGTTGAAGAGCACCGTGAAGCGTGCGCCAAGGTGGGGGTCGAGGTTGATATCAACCGTTACAGGGCAGGCCGTGAAGAGGGGTTGCGCACTTATTGCACGCCTTCTGTGGGGTTCGATGAGGGTCTGCGCGGCAGGTACTACAGCAATGTCTGTGCGCCCGCTCTGGAACGTACTTTTCTTGATTCTTACCGTCAGGGTCGGCGTATTTACGAGGCACAACAACGCGTCGACAGCCTGAAAAATGATCTGAATTCGAAGCAATATGCCCTGGAGCGCGCTAAAGATGACGACAGTCGGGCCCGAATACGTCGTCAAATGCGCGATCTTGATGACAGCTTGCGTCGCGCACGCGATGATCTGTACTACGCAGAGCGTGCGGCGCGTGATTACCGATCATATTGATAGCTTTCAGTCGATTTGTTCCAGATCAAACCCTGGCTGATAGTTCTTGATTTCCATTAAATAAGAATTTACTAATTTAGTGAATATTGTTATTGTGATGACATTGCTGAATTACCAGGAACAGGACAAAAATCATGACTACCGAAGTGCGCGATTCGTCAGTGTCGCGATCGGTCTCGGTCAAGGGGGCATGGTTGCAGGTAATTGCTGCCATGTTTTGGTTGCCGCAGGCGGCCATTATTGCTTGGGTTGTGCAAGGGCTGGTACCCGGGCATCCTGATGCATTTGCCGGCCCGCAGGCGCCTGCGCTGTGGGCTCTGGCTTTTTTTGTGCTGGGTGTACTGCGTTCTGCCGTGCAGTCAGCCGGCATGCGTATCTGCACTGAGCACGCCATAAAAACGCTCACACAGTTACGGTTTTTGGCAACGCGTTCTGTAGTTTCCGATACACCACTGAACAGGCACCGTCCTGCCTCGGGCGAGGTCGCCAGTATCCTGGCTGAGCAAGCCGAGTCAGTCATACCTTACCTTGCCCGGTTTCTTCCTGCCCGCCTGCGGGCCATGATCGTACCTTTTTGCATTGTGCTCGTTGTGGCCTGGTTTTCGTGGGCGGCGGCCCTTGTTCTGCTTGTTGCCGCGCCGCTCATACCCTTTTTCATGGCACTGGTTGGTTGGCGGGCACAACAGGCCAGTCTTGATCAACTTGATCAAATGGGCGACACCAACGCGTTTGTTCTTGACCGCTTGAGGGGGCTGGCAACATTGCGGACACTGGGCGCGCTTGAATCAACGGCCCGCGACATCAGGCAGCGTGCCAATGCCTTGAAAATGCGCACCATGGCGGTGCTGCGTATTGCCTTTCTTTCATCGGCCGTACTTGAGCTTTTTTCTGCCCTGGGCGTGGCCATGGTCGCTGTTTATGTGGGCTTTCACTTGCTCGGTGAGCTTCCTTTTGGTGCATGGGGTGGCAAACTTGAACTTGGCCCGGCCTTGTTTATTTTGTTGCTTGCGCCGGCATTTTTCGAGCCCTTGCGAGATCTCGCATCGGCCTGGCACGATCGTGCATCAGGTCTTGCGGCTTTGCAGCAACTGAACAGGCTGTCTGTACTTCAGACAGCTGATCTGTTCAGCGTTGCAGGTCTGAAGCCCGAACTGTCCCAAGTGCGCGTACCCGCTTCAACAGATCGTCCACCTGCAGTTCAAATAGATCATGTCTCCTTTGCCTACCCTGGCGATCAGCGCCTGTTGCTGTCCGGGTTTTCTTTAAATGTGGCTTCAGGTGAACACATTGCTTTTTTCGCGCCCAGTGGCACCGGCAAGTCCACGCTGCTTGCGCTGGTAGCCGGCCTTGTTCGGCCAGGCTCGGGTCAGGTGCTGCTCAATAACATACCCGTTTCGGACGAAACTGCCGTACAGTCCAGGCAGCGTATGGGCTGGGTGGGTCAGAATCCTCATATTTTTCAGGGTTCTTTGATCGATAACGTTGCATTGGGGCGTGTCATAGAGCCCGGTTTGCTTGATACCCTGATGAAACAGTCTGCATTACAGTCTGTTGTTAACGGTCGGGGCAATGTAGCGCTTGCTGAAGCGGGCCAGGGCTTATCGGGTGGTGAATTACTCAGGGTTTCTCTGGCCAGAGCCTTGGCCAATTCTCAGGCTGACTTGATACTGGCCGATGAGCCCACCGCACACCTTGATCGCGAGACTGCACGACAGGTGACTGACAACCTGCTGCAGGCGGCACAGCATAAAACATTGCTGGTTGCTACGCATGATCCGGAACTGGCTGCCCGCATGGATCGGATCGTCAATTTGGTTCATGACCCTGTCCGGGGGTTAATTATTGACTCTGTCTGCCCAGGAAGCCCGTCATGAACAGCATCCAGAGTCTTCTTGTGTTGTGGCATATTTTTCGTCTTCAGGCAGGGCAGCGCATGCTCGGTGGGGCGTTGCTGGCTGCGCTAACTGTTTTATCCGGTGTCGCGTTGCTGGGTTTGTCAGGCTGGTTCATCACCGCAACAGCGATCGCAGGGCTCTCCACCGCTACAGCACTGGCCTTCAACGTTTTTGGTCCGTCAGCCGGTATCCGCTTGCTGGCATTGGGTCGTACCGCCAGTCGTTACGCGGAGCGTATGGTTACGCACGATGTCACTCTCGATGTCCTTGCCTCGCTGCGCGAACGGCTCTTTCTTGGCTGGTCGGCTCCGGGAGCTGCAACACGTTTGCTTGCCCATCCTGCGCGTTTGCTGTTTCGCATCATGGCCGATGTCGATGCCCTTGATGCCCTTTATTTGCGCGTGGTGTTGCCCTTGTCGGTCGTTGTGTTTTCCAGTGTTTTCGTGGCCTTGTTGCTGGGTGTGCTCAATGTCTTCACGGGCCTTGGTTTTGGTCTTGCCGTGTTGGCCGGTGCCGTGCTTCCTGCCTGGGTCGCGGCGCGTCAGGCGCGTAGTCTCGTTGCAGAGCGCGTGCTGCAACTCGAAGAATTTCGTCGCGAATCCATTGACCTTGTTTCCGGGCATATCGAACTGATCATGACCGGAACGTTGCCTGCAGCCTTTGCGCGTCAGCAGTCACACCAGACACAATTGGCTTTTCTGGAAACTGCACTTGGGCGCATTGATGCCCATGCCGCTTTCCTGCACGGTTTGGTTGCACACGCGCTGGTGGCTGCAGCACTGTTTAGTGCCTGGTGGCTTGTTGACACCAACCTGCTGTCCGTTGCGCAGGCAGCCCTGCTTGTGCTGGTTGTTCTGGCAGCCTCTGAACCGTTCACAGCTTTGCGTCGAGGCGCTCTTGAACTGGCTCGAACGCTTATTGCTGCCGCTCGTCTGGCACCAAGGTTTGCCTCTGTGGGCACATCCACCAGCCCCGATTCTCCCGCTCTGTACAATTCTGAACCCGACGCGTCCGATATTCTGCTGACTGACGTCAGCGTTGTGCATGAAAACGCCACAGCCCCTGTTCTCTCAGGGCTGTCCCTGCGCATTCGCGCCGGCGAGCGCGTGGCCATCATTGGTTGTAGCGGTGCAGGCAAGTCCAGTTTGCTCAATGTGTTGGCCGGTGAACTCCCTGTGCATTCAGGAAGATACCAGCATCCCGGATCAGCCTTGCTGACACAAGCCTCTTACATTTTTCACGACACCCTGGCAGGCAATCTGCGTGTTGCAGACCCGCTCGCAACGGATGAAAAACTTTGGCAAGTTCTTGGTATCGCCGGTCTTGATGCGGATGTCCGGGCCATGCCTGACGGTCTTGAAACCATTCCCGGTGAGCGGGGGGCAGGTTTGTCCGGTGGCCAGGCAAGGCGTCTTGCTCTGGCTCGACTGCTGCTGCGCAAGGTGCCTGTATGGTTGCTCGATGAACCCACCGAAGCTCTGGATACGGTAACCGCCGATCGCGTCATGGACGCCATTTTCAGGGCAGCAGGTACACGCACACTGGTCATGGCAACCCATCTTTACCGAGAGGCCCGCCATGCCGAGCGTCTGATACTCATGCGCGATGGTTCGGTGTGCGTCGATACCCGACGCGGTGAACCCGCCTTTGAAACCCTTTTATTTTCTCTTCGACAGGACTGAACCATCATGGATCTGGATATTGTCTCTTTATCGCGGCTGCAGTTTGCCCTGACTGCGCTATATCACTTTCTTTTTGTGCCGCTGACCATCGGGCTTTCAATCATCATCGCCATCATGGAGACGGTCTATGTCATGACCAACCGCCCCATCTGGCGGCAAATGACCAAGTTCTGGGGTACGCTCTTCGGCATTAACTTCGTGCTGGGTGTGGCCACTGGCATCGTCATGGAATTCCAGTTCGGTATGAACTGGTCGTACTACAGCCATTACGTTGGCGATGTCTTTGGCGCGCCGCTTGCCATTGAAGGCCTTATGGCCTTTTTCCTCGAAGCCACGTTTGTCGGGCTGTTTTTCTTTGGCTGGGATCGTCTGTCCAAAGTGGGGCACCTGGTGGCCACATGGGCCGTGGCATTGGGTTCCAACTTTTCGGCACTCTGGATCCTGATCGCCAACGGCTGGATGCAGTACCCGGTCGGTTCGGTTTTCAATCCGGAAACCATGCGCATGGAGGTCAGCGATTTCTACGAGGTCCTGTTCAACTCTGTGGCTCAGGCCAAATTTGTGCATACGGTTTCTGCCGGCTATGTCACAGCCTCCATTTTTGTACTGGGTGTTTCAGCCTGGTACCTGCTTAAAGGGCGGCACACTGACCTGGCCAAGCGTTCAATGACCATTGCATCGTCTTTTGGTCTTGCTGCGGCGTTGTCCGTGGTTGTGCTGGGCGATGAAAGCGGTTATTTGTCGGGTGAACATCAGAAAATGAAACTGGCTGCCATTGAAGCTATGTGGGAAACTGAACCGGCTCCCGCATCGTTCACCCTGTTTGGTTTGCCTGACCAGGAAGCGCGTGAAACACATTTTGGGGTGCATATTCCCATGGTTATGGGCCTGATCGGTACCCGTTCCCTGGATACCCCCATTCCCGGCATCAACGACCTTGTCAAGTCAGCCGAGCACCGTATCCGTGACGGCATTATTGCCTACGATGCCCTGCAGCGTATCCGTTCGGTTGGCGATCAACCCGCCAATCCCGATGACCTTGCCTTGTTCAAAAAGCATGGCGAGAACCTGGGCTATGCCATGTTGCTGCTCAGCTATGTTGACGATCCACGCAAGGCAACCGATGAACAGATTCAGAACGCATCCTGGGATACCGTTCCTCAGGTTGCCCCCCTGTTCTGGTCATTCCGTATTATGGTGGCCCTTGGCATGTTTTTCATTGTCCTGATGCTGGTGTTTTTTGTGCAATCTGCGCGTCGCCGTCTGGATCAAAAGCCTTGGTTACTGAAAGTGGCTGTCTTTTCAATCCCTTTACCCTGGATAGCTGCTGAAATGGGCTGGTTTGTGGCCGAGTTCGGTCGTCAACCCTGGGTTATCGAAGGCGTCTTGCCCACGGCTGTTGCTGTTTCCGATCTTGGGGTCGGTACAGTCTTGCTCACCATTGCCGGATTCGTGGCTATTTATACTGTGCTGCTGGTCATTGAAATGCGTCTTATGCTCAAGGCCATCCGCAAGGGCCCGCAGCCTGACAACGCCCCCGAGTCTCCTCTGACGACTCCCCATTTGTCTCAACGTCTTGTTGTAGCGGAGCGCTGAAATCATGATTCTGCATACTTTGATTGATTACGACACCTTGCGTGTCATCTGGTGGGTGCTGCTTGGTGTGCTGCTCATCGGTTTTGCCCTCACCGACGGTTTCGATCTGGGTACGGGTATGTTGCTGCCTTTTGTGGGCCGCAGCGATGTCGAACGCCGTGTGGTCATCAACAGCATTGGCCCGGTCTGGGAAGGCAATCAGGTGTGGCTCGTTCTGGCGGGTGGTGCCATTTTTGCGGCATGGCCCCAGTTGTATGCCGTATCTTTTTCCGGCTTTTATCTGGCCATGTTTGCCATATTGTTTGCCCTGATCCTGCGTCCTGTCGGTTTCAAGTACCGCAGCAAGCACGATGATCCGCGCTGGCGCAGCAACTGGGATATCGCCTTGTTTATTGGTGGTTTCGTGCCCAGCCTTATTTTTGGTGTGGCACTGGGCAATGTCCTGCTGGGGGTGCCTTTCCGGCTCGATAACGATCTGCGTGCTTTTTACGAAGGTGGTTTCTTTGGTTTGCTGACACCTTTCGCCGTATTGTGCGGCCTGGTATCGGTGGGTATGCTGCTTGCGCACGGGGCATCCTGGCTGCGTTTGAAAACACGTGGTCCGGTTGCTGAACGTGCACGCAGTATTGGTATGGTAGCGGCACTGGCAACGTTTGTGCTCTACGCTCTGGCCGGTTTCTTTTTGTGGTCCATGGTCGATGGCTACCGCATCACCAGCGTAATTGATCCAACAGCAGCTTCGAATCCATTGCGCAAAACGGTTGAGCTCGTCGCCGGTGGCTGGTTTGACAACTACACGAACCACAGCTGGACAATCATTGCGCCTGTGCTGGGGCTGGCCGGTTTGCTTGGTGCGTTCCTGGGGCTTGCCGCCCGAAAAGATGCCGTGTCGTTTTTGTCGGGGTGTGTGGCCATTGTGGGCATCATCTGCAGTGTAGGCGCTTCCATGTTTCCCATCATCCTGCCGTCCTCAATCGACCCGCGGTCCAGTTTGGCCGTTTGGGATGCCTCGTCTAGTCACATGACGCTGTTCATCATGTTGGTTGCGACCGTTATTTTTATGCCGATCATTGTGGCCTATACCTCGTGGGTCTATCGTGTTCTGTGGGGTAAAGTGACCGAAGCAGATGTCACTGACGAGAACCGCCACGCCTATTGACGGCGTTGTATTTGCGAATTTGTCATAATTCGGACAAGGAGTTGCTATGTGGTATTTTGCCTGGATACTTGGGCTTGGCGTTGCGGCAACATTTGCTGTACTGAACGCCATGTGGTTTGAATTGAAGGAAGCGGACGATCAGGCACACACCGATCCGTCCTGATGCAAAGAACGGACGGGCATGCTGCGCATTTCACAGCATGCCCGTTGTTTCAGGGTTTATTTCTACTCGAGCTGTACGATCATGATCACAACACCAGAAGACAGCCTGTTGGTACGGGAAGCAGCAACGCATGCCGCTTCATTTTTGAAGACAGTGGGCAACGAGCAACGTTTGCTTGTGCTGTGTCTGCTTGCAAAGAACGGGGAGATGAGTGTAGGTGCCATGCTTGACTGCATGGGTCTTAGCCAGTCGGCATTGTCCCAGCACCTTGCCAAAATGCGCGAAGAAGGTTTGCTGGGTCAGCGGCGGGAATCCCAGATGGTGTTTTACCGAATCATTGACCAGCGGGTCGAGCGCTTGCTCAACCTGTTGGCCGACCTGTATTGTCCTGATCAATCGAGCGCATCGTGAATCTTCCCATGCTCGATTGGCTCAAGGGTTACGACCGTCACATGCTTGTGCAAGATCTGTCGGCCGCCGTCATTGTTACCCTGATGCTCATTCCCCAGTCGCTGGCCTATGCCATGCTGGCCGGGTTGCCTCCGGAAGTGGGTTTGTATGCCAGTATTTTGCCCCTGATCGCCTACGGGGTGTTTGGCTCCAGTCGCACGTTGTCGGTGGGGCCGGTGGCTGTGCTGTCACTCATGGTGGCCTCAACGTTGGGGCAACTTTCGTTGCAAGGCGTTCACTATCTGCATGGCAGTCTGGCTCTTGCGCTCATGAGCGGTGCCTGGTTGCTGGTTTTCGGGCTTTTGCGCCTGGGTTTCGTAGCACATTTCATTAGCCATCCGGTTATGTCGGGTTTCATCAGTGCATCGGCTTTGCTGATCACGGTCAGCCAGCTTGGGCCGTTGCTGGGGCTTCGCTTGCAGGGTGAGCAGCTCTGGCCGCTCGTTTCATTATTTCAGCAAGCAAGCGCTGTACAGTGGGTGACCTTTGTCATTTCAATCGTCTGTCTGGGTGTCTTGTTCTGGTCGCGGGCCCGGCTCAAACCGGTGCTTGTAAAGGCTGGTTTGAGCCTTGGTTTGTCAACGGCCCTGGTTCGAATGGTGCCTGCAGTTCTGGTGGTTCTGGGTATTCTTGTCTCAATGCTGGCCGATTTTTCATCGCTGGGTGTTGCGGTTGTAGGGCAGGTTCCGGCCGGTTTGCCTGCACTGAGCTGGCCTGCGTGGTCCGAGCTGCCATGGCGTGCGTTGGTTCTGCCATCGCTTTTGCTGGCGCTGGTCGGCTTTGTTGAATCTGTTTCCGTCGGCCAGACGCTTGCTGCCAAACGCAGGCAGCGTATTTCAGCCAACCAGGAACTCATTGGTCTGGGCGTGTCCAATCTTGTGTCTGGCTTGTCCGGTGGTATGCCTGTTACGGGCGGTTTTGCTCGTTCGGTGGTTAATTTTGATGCGGGTGCGCAAACGCCGGCTGCCGGTGTGTTTACTGCTTTGGGAATTACCGTGGCCGGTTTATGGTTCGCCCCTTTGCTGGCCACACTGCCCAAAGCCATTCTGGCCGCCACCATCGTCGTGGCCGTGCTGGGGTTGTTCGATCTCTCCCTGTTTCGCCATACCTGGCGTTTCTCGCGTGCTGACTTCATTGCGTTGTCATTAACCTTTGTTGTGACACTGCTTGTGAATGTCGAGCTTGGTCTGCTGGCCGGCATTGCCGGTTCTCTTGTCTTGCATGTGTATCACAGCTACAAGCCTCATTGGGCGGAAGTCGGGCTGATCCAGGGTACTGAACATTTTCGCAACAGAAACCGGCATGTGGTGCTGCTTGATGACACCCTGTTGTGTTTACGAATCGATGAAAGCCTGTATTTTGCCAATGCGGCCCAGCTCGAAGACGTTGTTGCCCGACTTGTAAGTCAGCGCCCGAAGGTTAAACATGTGGTGGTGCAGTGCAGTGCGGTCAATCGCATCGATGCTTCAGCCCTCGACAGTCTTCTGATGATCAACGAGCGTTTGCGCATTGCGGGCGTCGGTTTTCATTTAGCAGAAATCAAAGGTCCGGTCATGGATCGTCTGAACCAGTCGGAACTGGTCCATGTTCTGAATGGCCAGATTTTTCTGACGCTGTATCAGGGCTGGCAGGCATTGCGGGCTTCTGATGCGTCCTCTTCAACTTCACTCTTATTGCAGGAAACCTATTCGCATGAAAACCGCACATGATCTGGTGCAGGCCGCCAAAGAACGCATTACCGAAGTCGATCTCCAAGGCGCTCACGACGTGTTGCAGCAGGCTGATCTGTTGATCGATGTTCGCGAACCCGATGAATACCGTGCCGGGCATGTGCCCGGGGCCGTGAATATTCCCAGGGGGTTGCTTGAGTTTCGCATGAGCAGCACGCCCGAGTACGAGCCACGTGATAAAAAAATAGTCATTTACTGCAAAACCAGCGGGCGTGCAGCGCTTGCGGCGGTGGCATTGCACGACATGGGGTATTTGTCTGTGCATTCAATTGCCGGGGGCATCGATGCCTGGGAAGCTGCCGGCAAACCGGTTGTACAGCCCAGTCTGCCCAGCTTCGATTGATCTTTTGAAGGGTGTCTGCCTTTCAGTCGCCCGTTTCAAGGTCTTTGTTGCGCATCCAGTCGGCCGTCTGGAAGAAGGCGGGCCTGAGAATATCTTGCAAAGGTTCGGGTAGTCCGGTGTCTTTCATGGCCTGATCCATGCAGGCTACCCACTGATCCCGCTCGGTGACACCGATTGCAAACGGTAAATGGCGCGCGCGTAACATGGGGTGGCCAACGTTTTCCACGAAATACGACGGGCCACCCAGCCAGCCACATAGAAACCAGAACAAGCGTTGACGCGCACGGTCCAGATCCGGCCCGTGGGTGGCCCTCAGTTCAGCGTAGCCAGTCTCAAGGTCCATCAGATCGTAAAAGCGATCAACCAGTGCCTGAACCGCAGGCTCGCCACCCATCCAGTCGAATGGGGTGATGACTTGTGAGGCTTCATGTGTTTGTTCTGTCATGCGTTTGAATTCCTGTGCTTCTGTACGGGCTTTATTCGGGATCGCTGCGACTGCTCAGGGCAGTGGAGTTGACGATTCCCGGGTGAAATCGATCCCTGCAAAGGGAATGTGGATCAGGGCGTTGTTTGATGTGTTTTCCACATAAAAACTGCGCGTAGTTTGATCGGCAACGCCGTGCCAACGTTTTCGGGTGGGCAATGTGCTGTCGGCTTGAGGGGGCATCGGTGCGCTTGTGCTTGCAATGACACTGAAAACAGCGGCTGTGCTGATTAGGGCAGCGGCTTCGGCAGGCAGGTCATTGGCCAGCATGCGATAACCAAAAGCGGCTTGGAGTGCCGATTGTTCTGGTGTTTTGAACCCGCTGTTACCCAGTGCATTTTGCAGCTTCCCGAGGTATTCGGCCAGTTTCAGGTGTTCACTGAAAACAGGGGAGGGGGTCAGGATCTGGCAGTTTTTTCCGTGGAAGGCATGCCATTTGCCGTTATTCAGTTCAATGACAACGGAATCGCCAGAGCTGTCCGACAGGGCAATACGATCATGTTCAAGGGCGTTGTCAGCACGAGTGAATCGTCGTAACGGGGCCGTTCGCAAGGCTTTGATTGCCTGCTTCACCGTGCTGCAGGTGTCAAGCAGGTACTGTGCCAAGGCTGTTGGCCAGTGCGAGGGCTCCCGGTCGTCAGAGCATGTACAGGCACCCTGCTCGGCGTACAATGCGTTGACCACAAGGCCCGCTTCGTTCATGCCGTCGGTGATCTTATCTGTTCCGGTACGTATCACAAGGCTGCCAAACGTGCTTTCCCAGCGCATGTCGTGGCAGTCGGGCAGGCTTGAACAGCGTTTTTTTTCGCGCGCGTGAACTTCACTGACCAGAGGGAAACCTGCATGAAGTTCCAGGCTTCTTCCGGTGATGGTACGTTGGCCTTTCAGTGAATAAAGTGCACGTGTACAGCACTGCCCCGGGTATAAAAGGGTCAGTGCGCTACCCAGCAGCGACCTTGACGTTGTTGTATTGATGTCCTGCATGGCAGAACTCCTTGCCGATATGACCTGAAACAGGCTTGTAGGATCAAGCCTGTACGGTTAAAACTGGAATTGCCTGCAGTTCAGCGTTCGGGCCTATGTTCACCCGGCTTGCTTCTCTGTAAGGTCTTTTGTAGCAGTACTTTTTAGCAGTATTTTGCGCCAAGGCGCTTGCGATGCATCAAGCGGGTCATTTAATGAACGAAAAGAATGCGAATCTTGGACTTTTCAGGCAATTGGCATCCGAGCTTGATGGCTTGGGCATTGCGTGTTGTATTTTCGACAACAGCGAACATTGCCTGGGCTGGAACAGAACGTTTCTGGTGTTTTTTCCCGAGCACGACGGGCACATTTTCGTGGGTGAGCACTACAGCGAAAATTTGCGCAGGTTTTACGGGTGTCGTCTTGGTCCTGACGAACTCCACAAACTGGAAACGTATGTTCAAGCCGGCGTGGAGCGTCATCGGGCGCAGTCTCGAACTTACGCTTTCGAGCATCGCGGACGCATGTTGCGCGTTACAACCCTGGCTATCGAGGGGTGTGGACGTATCCGGTTCTGGCGTGCCGATACGCCAGAAATCCAGGGTGCAGTTGTGTCTGCGTTGCTGGTTTTCAGGCGCGGCATCCGGGAACCGGGTACCCCAGGCTTGATCCTGCCATGCCATTGAATGCTTCGAGTAGCCGTGCGCGCCACAGGGAAATGGGGTCGTCGTGATCAAGCAGGGTGTAGTCGCTGATTGTGCGGGCCCATTGGAACACACCGAAAATTGCATAGTCGGCATACAAAGGCGATTCACCACCCAGGTAGGGCTGGTTTTTCAAGACCGTGCGCAACGGCTGCAGGCTGGCTTTGAAGGCGGGCAGTTGGGCATCACGATCGGCCACCACCTGCTCCAGAGTCATGCCAAAACGCTCTTCCCGGCTTTGCCTGAAATAGGCTTTGTCGTCAGGGTGCAGGTGTTCGTAAATATCGAGCAGCACAAAACGAACCACGTTCCCGGAGATCGTGTCGCCGTAGGCAGCATGGAACTTGCTTAGGGCCATGCCTGCAGGGCCGCCAAACAAGGATGGCGTGTCGGGAAACGTGTTTTCGAGGTAAACCGCAATTGCCCAGGAGTCGGCGATCCAGGTGTCATTGTGAACCAGCACGGGAACTTTGCCCTGGCCCGAAGGTTCAAGGAGTTTTTTTCATTGAAACGCCATGCTTTTGTGTGCGCATTCAGGCCTTTGTGGGCAAGTGCCATGCGAATGCGCCAGCAGTAAGGGCTGAAGCGTCGGTTGTCTTCGGCACCCGCCAGTTCAAAAAGCGTCAGTGACATGCAGTGTCTCCGTTGTCGTGTTTATTCATGAATGGGCCCGGGGTGTCGGTATTTCGTACAATCCCGGTTTGCATTTCAAGAATACACAAACAATGGACAATTCCCAACTTATTCAAGCGGTTGTCATGGGCGCCCTGCTGGTGGGCATTACAGGTGTCGGGTGCGTTGCACTTTACCGGGCCGGGCGGCCCGGTTGGTGGTTGCCTCTGGTTTTCATGGTTTTTTTGTTTGCCTGGCCTTTCATGAAAACCGCGCTCCTGGGGTGATCAGGCCACAGGGTCAGGCCGGTAAAGCACGCCGTTCAGCCTGAGGGTTGAAGCCCAGGCCGATTGTGCCCGGATGGGCCTGGGCGAGCTGGAATACGGAAACAGCGTTGACCAGGTCATCTGACTGTTGACTCAGACTGGATGCCGCAGCCGCCATTTCTTCCACCAAGGCAGCATTTTGTTGTGTGGCCTGATCCATCTGGGTCACTGCTTCCGCAACCTGTTCAACACCGGCACGTTGTTGAACACTGGCCGCGCTTATTTCGCTCATGATGTCAGTTACGCGGCGAATGCTTTCCACAACTTCACTCATGGTGGTGCCCGCCTGATGCACGAGTCGGGTGCCGTCATCGACGCGCTTGACACTTTCGTTGATCAATTCGCGAATTTCTTTGGCGGCGGATGCGCTGCGAGCCGACAGGCTGCGGACTTCACTGGCCACCACGGCAAATCCTTGCCCGTGTTTGCCGGCGCGTGCTGCCTCGACGGCGGCGTTCAGGGCCAGAATGTTGGTCTGGAAGGCAATGCTGTCGATCACACTGATGATGTCGGAAATCCGGCGCGATGACTCATTGATGCCCTGCATGGTTTCGACGACGTTCGAAACCACCTGGCCACCGCGTTCGGCGACGGCGCTGGCCTGAACCGCGAGTTGATTGGCGGTGCCGGCGTTGTCGGCATTTTGCTTGACCGTTGCCTCCAGTTCTTCCATGGATGCGGCTGTCTGGGTGAGCGCGCTTGCCTGGCTTTCAGTACGCGCGCTCAGGTCAAGGTTGCCTTGGGCAATTTCAGCACTGGCCGACGCAACGCTGTTCGAGTTTGAGCGCACGCTATCGACCACGCGGGCGAGCCCACTGGTTATTTTGTTGATTGCACCCATCAGGTGACCGATTTCATCGCGGCGGTCGGTGTGCATGACAGCGGTCAGGTTGCCGGTGGCAATGGTCTCAGCCACTGCGCCCACGGCGGCAACCGGTCTGACAATGATTTTCTGGATCAGGAAAAACCAGAGGACGCAGACCACTCCAAGTCCGGCAAGTCCGAGTCCGACAAAGTAAACAAGCAGTTGTTTGATATCGCTGGTGTATTCATCGACATAGGTGCCGCCGGCAACCAGCCAGTTCCATTCCGGGTAGTGCGCAAAAGCAACGAGTTTGTCACGCGGACGAGTCTCACCCAATGCCTCATTGATCCAGGGGTAATAGCTCGTGCCGTTACGTTTTTCAAGCATTTCCTTGATGAAAAAACGGCCATTGGCGTCTTTCGATTCCAGAACGCTTTGCCCTTCGCTTGCCGGGTGAATGATCAGTTTGCCGTAGTCATTGCCCGGCGCTGTGTTCAGAACATAGTAATAGCCTGTTTCACCGACCTTGAGTTTGCGAATACTGTCTCTCAGGCCGGTCAGCAGTTCGGAAAAATCAAGACCAACGAATGTCAGGCCGATTACGGCACCCTGGGCATTGACCAGTGGTGTGTAGTGTGTCATGTACTGACGCCCGAAAAGCGTGGCCAGGCCCGTGTAAGGGCGTCCGGAACGTGTGGCTTCGTAGGCTGGATGGTTGCGATCAAGCACCGTACCAACAGCGCGCTTTCCATGGCTGTCGGTCAGTGAGGTCGTAATGCGTATGAAGTCATCACCCTGGCGGGCAAATACGGTGGCAACGGCACCCGTAGCGGCTGTGAACTGGTCGACACCCTGAAAATCCAGATTCAACGGCTGCCCATTCAGAACCATCAGGGGGGTAGGCTTATGATCAATTTCTATAGTGGATGGCAAAAGTTGCAGTGTGCCGACCAGTGTTTTGTTGAATGCCTCGGCGTAGTTCAAGGTGCGGCGGCGAACATCTTTATCGGTGGTGGCGACCATTTCAACCAGTAACTGACTGCGCACCAGCATTTCGCGTTCTTCACGCTTTTCGATGGCATCGGCGACTGTATAGCCTATGGCGGCAATGAGTGTTCCGGTAAGCAGGGCAATGAGCAGGAAGTTGCTCAGTGAAAGTTTGAGCCCGAGGCCAGTGCGGCTCCACAGATTGATCAATGATTTCATGTCTCTTTTTTAAGGTTCGAACCCTGCATACCAGGGTCTGTTGGGGGGCGCTGATTTATACCGAGGGTTAAAGTGAAAAAGAGCGAAAAAAATATTGCTGTATATTAACTTGATTGATTCTGACAGCGTATGAGACCGTTATAAATGATAAAAATCAAATGGCAGTGTTTTGTTTGCTGTTTGTACACGGATCCCTGGTAGTTGTTTTTCGATTGCATGCTTGCGCTTCAATAACAGTTCTTGCCTGCTCCAGCAAGACCTCTGTGGCATTGGTCGATACCAGTATTGTCCAGTCGAGCAGGCCTGTCGAGGCTGCCAGTTGTCTTTGCACGACTTCCGGAGTGGCATCCGAAGGGTCGTTCGTGCGGGTGGATACGCGGTTGACCAGTTCGGTTTCGGGGGCTTGCAACCAGATCCCGGCAAATGGCGCTTCCAGCTCAAGGGCGCAATCGTGCAGCCTTTTTCGTGCCGGTTCATGTCCAAAAACAGCGTCTGCGATCACGCTGTGCCCCGCCTTCAATACGGTTTGCGATTGTAAAATCAGGGTGTCGTATACTTTTTTTGAAACCTTTGGGGTGTACGCCTGTGGTTCAAGTCGATGGGTGGCGGGCACGCTAAACAGCTTCTTGCGTACACGGTCACTTGAAATGATCCGTGCCCCGGGCGCACGCCCCGTGAAGCAGGCCAGGGCATTGGCCAGTGTGGATTTTCCAGAGCCACTGAAGCCCCCGATGCCTACCAGCATGGGTGTGGCCGGCTGCAAAAGGTCTCGGGCCAGGCGCAGGAAGTCTTTTGCCTGGGCAAGCGTGCTGCCGGTTGTTTTGTGGTTGGGGCGATGCGCCCCAGCGCCCGATGCAACTTCGGGTGGGGCTGTGCCAGGGTCTTGAGCCGCTTGTGTGGCCAGAACCTGGGCGCGTATGCTGGCGCGCAGAGCCATGAAGAATGGCAACAGGCAAAGGCCTTCGATATCTTGTGTTTCGTCAAGGTATCGGTTCATGGCGCGGTTGGCCAAATGGGGCAGGCCACATCGCCACAGGTCCATGAGCAAGAAGGCCAGGTCATACAGCACGTCAATGTTGGCCAACTCGTCGTTGAATTCAATGCAATCGAAGACCGTAGGTTGGCCATTGAACATGCAGATGTTGCGTAAGTGCAGATCGCCGTGGCAACGACGTATTTTTCCTTCTGCCCCTCGGGTGTCCAGTTGTTTGCTGAGCAGTCGGGCCGTTTGGCGCAACTGGCTTTGAACACCATGCAGCAGACCGGGTTCAAGAACCGTTTCTATCAGTGCATTTGATTCCTCGTTCAGGGCCAGAACACGTTCAATGCGTTCATAACCATCTGAAACCGGGTTGTTGCCGGCCTTTTGGTGAAAGTCGGCAATTGCATATGCAACCGTATCGATCATGTGAACCGTGAGCTCGCCACGCAAGGCCATGGCGTCCCAGACTTGGTTATCGGGAAAGCGAAGCATTTCCACAGCAGCATCGACCAATTCGCCCTGGCCGTTGAACGTCAGGCCGTGACCGGACGTGCGTGTGATTCGATGGGCCGCCAGGTAAAGGTCAGGGGCTGTGCGCCGGTTCAGCGTCACCTCGTTCCGACAGGCCTGAAGCCGTTGCTCTGCACTGGAAAAATCGGCATACGGCAGGTGCACTGCCTTCTTGATTTTGTAGGCACGTGAGCCTGACAAAACAACAATGGACAGATGTGTTTCAATCACGGTTACATCTTTTTTTTCAGCGATATTGCACAGAAAAGAGATCACTTCATTTGCGATGGGCATGGCAGGACGTTATCTGGTGTGAGAGTGTGTTCGTGATACGGTTCATTGTGACGTAAAATTCAGGCGCAGGGGAAAAGGGTTGTTACATAACCTTTTTCCCTGTCGTGTTTCTGGCAGGTATCTGACCTTCTTTGCCGTGCGGTCAGCACAATTTCTTGAAAGGATTGTTCAATGTTTCACGCGTTGCGACGCCCGGACATCATGGTGGTGACGCTTGCAGCTGCCGGCTTGCTCATGGTCACCATGGGGCTGCGACAGTCATTCGGGTTGTTCATCAGCCCCATCAATGGTGCAACGGGCATGGGCATTGCCACCATCAGTCTGGCTCTGGCCATCGGGCAGTTCACCTGGGGGGCCATTCAGCCTGTGGCCGGGGCCGTGGCTGATCGTTACGGCCCGCGTATTGTGCTGGTTGCCGGTTTGTTCATACTTGCCGCCGGGTGTGCCCTGACTCCCTTTGTGGAAAGCGGTTTCGGCCTTGCCGTTTCACTGGGGTTGCTGGCATCAATAGGTTCAGGTGCCGGGAGTTTTTCCGTTCTTATCGGTGCTGCTTCCCGTCGTTTGCCCATCGAGGCCCGGGGGTCTGCCTCTGGCATCATCAATGCAGGTGGTTCGGCGGGCCAATTTGTTTTTGCCCCATTGCTGCAAAAACTAATACAAACCATCGGGTGGGCCGGTTCTTTGTGGGCCATGGCCATTGCGGCCCTGGCCGCCTTGCCGCTGATCAATAAAGTGGTCGCCTCCGGCCAGGCTGCGCATGCACCGGCGCCCGACGAACAACGGTTGGGGCAGGCCGTTTCCCAGGCCATGAAAGATCGCAGCTATCTGCTCTTGCATGCCGGGTTTTTCACGTGCGGCTTTCACGTGGCATTTTTGATCACCCATTTGCCCGGCGAGGTCGACCTGTGCGGCTTGCCACCGTCTGTGGCCGGTTGGTCGCTGGCGATCATTGGTCTTGCGAATATTTTTGGCAGTATCTATGCGGGGTCCTGTGTCGGCAAGTACCGTAGTAAATATGTTCTGGCCTGGATGTACGCATCACGTGTGGTTTTGGTGGCCCTGTACCTTGCTGCGCCACGTACTGAATTGACCTTTTATCTTTTCGCGGCAGGCCTTGGTTTCACCTGGCTGGCAACGGTGCCTCCAACCGCCGCCATTGTAGGAAAATTGTTTGGTACCCGCTATCTTGCCACTTTATTTGGCCTTACCCTGTTGTCACATCAAACCGGAGGCTTTCTGGGGGCTTGGCTTGGCGGGCTCGCTATTGTTCAATTCGGGGACTACACCTGGATGTGGTATGCCGATATGGTGCTTGCCTTGCTGGCGGCAGTCGTTAACCTGCCGATTCGCGAGGCACCCGTTGTGCGTACCAACCAGACTGTGGTCTCGGTCGGGCGCTGAGCACCATGGCAGCCTGCGGGTCCGGTAGGGTTGCGGGGCTGGTTTGTTCACCCATTCGGTTCGTCCATTCTGTTTTTGTTTTATTCACGAAGGTAAATTCATGACTCAACTCACCGCCGCCGATCTTTCCGCTCTGGCAGAGCGTCTTGCTGCAATGAAGCGTCAGGCTCAGGCTGAAATCGAAGCTGCCAACAACGCCATGTCCTCCGACCACGAGGCTCAGGGTCACGAGGTTGTTACCCGTGCCGACGAGGCTGAAGAGTTCCGGCTCGATGAAGTCCGGCGTGCCGAAATCCAGATCGACCAGAATACGCTGGTGCAGATTGATGCAGCTCAGGCTCGCATGCAGGCCGGCCAGTACGGTTTGTGTCTGCAGTGCGGAGAAGCCATTGCGCGCGAGCGTTTGTTTGCTTTGCCCACCGCTATACGCTGTACGCCCTGTCAGGCCGAAGTCGAGCAGCATGGCTGATTAATCTGTGTGCGGGGCTTGCACTGGGCGAGCTCTGCAGTTTCAAGGCGTGCTGCGTCGTGTCCGTTATTGTTTCCCTGGTCTGTCTTTTCATTTTTCAGTGGTTGGGCGGTGTTCTTGTGCAGGCCTTGTCGTTGCCGGTGCCTGCCGCTTTAGTGGGTATGGTCATGCTGCTCGTGTTGCTCGTGGCCCGGGGCGCTGTACCTGTCCGGTTGCTCGAAGGATCCCGGTTTCTCCTGGCCCACTTCATGCTTTTGTTCGTTCCGGCTGTTGCCGGCATTGTGGTCTACCTTGAACCTTTGCAGGGGCAATGGATAGCCATCGTCTTGTCATGCCTGGCCGCTTCCGTGCTGTCGCTCTGGGTGGCCGCCGTTGTATTCAACTGGGCGCTGCGTTTTGTTCGTGATCCCCGACAATGAATGACTTTGTTTTTTCCTTGCCTGATCGACTGGGCGTTGCACAACTTCATTGGCTGGCACTGACATGCGTTGCCTATGGCCTGGCCTTGCGAGTATACCGACGTAGCGGGGGTAATCCGTTTTTCCTGCCGGTTCTGGTCGCTGTGCTCATTGTTCTGGGTGTGCTTTGGCTGACTGATACCCGTTATTCATCGTATCAGGCGGGTAATCAATTGCTGGTCTGGCTGATCGGCCCTGTCACTGTCGCACTGGCCGTGCCGTTGTACGTGCATCTGTCACGTCTTCGCGCTGTCTGGTTGCCCGTGTTGTTGGCGCTGATCGCTGGTGCCGTCACGGCGGTGGTAGCCACTATAGCCATCGCGTGGGTGTTGGGTGCCGAACGGCTGACATGGGCCTCGCTGGCACCAAAGTCGTTGACTATGCCCATCGCCATGGATGTCGCAGATCTGGCGGGCGGGATTGCTGCGCTTGCAAGTATCGGGGTTGCGCTTACGGGTATTTTCAGTGCGATGGTGGCAGGCCGTCTGTTCAATTTCATGGGCATTGCTGACCCGCGCACTGTCGGGTTTTCACTCGGGCTGACGGCGCATGCCATTGGTGTGGCCCGTGCGTTTCAGCTGAACGAAACAGCGGGTGCCTTTGCGGCGCTGGCCATGGGCTTGCACGCTATTTTCGGCGCCATCCTGATTCCACTCATCTTCGGGTTTCTGGGCTAAAGCTTGTCCTTGCGCCGGCCACCAGGTGTTTCTATGTGTCGCTTTTTTTGCCCCGGATTCCTCGTGCCCAGGTGTCCGTGCGAACGACAGGCATGGTAATCTCGATTACCCTTTCCGCTTCTTTTTCCACCCTTTTTCATTTCCCAGTTTTCGGAGCAAACGTATGAAGTTGTTTATCAAGCCGGGTGCCGGTTCCTTTGCGCCACACATTGTGTTGCATGAGCTGGGCATTGCCCACGAAATCGAGGCTGTTGATACCAAGGCGGGTAAAACAGCGTCAGGTGCCGATTTTTCTGCACTCAACCCCAAAGGATACATTCCGGCGCTTTTACTTGATGATGGCACTTTGCTCACAGAGGGGGCTGCCATTTTGCAGTATCTGGCCGATCTCAAACCTGAACTGCAACTGGCGCCTGCCAACGGTACGCTGCCGCGTTACCAAATGCAGGCCTGGTTGAATTTCATCGGAACAGAACTGCACAAGTACGTTACGCCGTTCTTTCTCCCGGGTGCTTCCGATGACTGGAAGTCGGTGGCCAGAAGTTGCCTTGAGCGCCGTTGTGTTTATATCAACCAGGAGCTGCAGAACCGTCCCTACCTGATGGGTGAGCAATTCACGGTCGCTGATGCCTACCTGTTCAATGTGTTGAACTGGTTCCGTTTCCTCAAAATTGATCTTGCCCAATGGCCTAACGTGGCAGCTTTTCATGCGCGTGTTGCTGAACGTCCTTCTGTGGCGGCTGCCCTGACCGCCGAGGGTCTCAAGCGCTGATCTTCCGATCGTGCTGATGAAATGCGGGCCCGTGGCCCGCATTTCGCTGGGTTGTTCGCTGCTACTTGAGATATATCATGGTAAACCATAAGTTGTGTGCGCACGCAACTATTAGTAGAATCGTTTTCACGAATTCAACGATCGATCCAATACCCTCATGACTCAATCCGCCCAATGCCAGCAATCGCCTGCCGCCCCTGGTCCGGCCAGTCGCTCGGCAGATGCTTCCCAAAAACCTTCGTTCACGGTGCAGGAAAACCCGCGCCTTGATCGAACCCTGACCTACCGTTTGCATGTGTTGAACAAGCTGGCCGATCTTGAAAGCCAGCACGAATTTCCGCGCAGGGTCGGTATGTCGCCTGGTGATGCGCGATGCCTGGCAACGGTCGCCAGTTTCGAGCCCTTGTCGGTCAAGGATCTGGCCGAGCAGTCAAACCTCACCAAAGGGCAGGCCAGCCGCGCTGCACAGGCTCTGGTTGATCGTGGTCTGGTTCACAAGTGCTGCAGTGCCGAAGACGGGCGCGGTGTCGTACTGACACTGACACCGGAAGGCCGCGTGGCCAGCGAGCAGGTCATGGCGTTCATCCATGAGCGTAATCATCGAATTTTCGGTTGTCTTGAGCCCGGCGAGCAGTCGGTGTTCAGCCAATTACTTGATCGTCTTATCCAGCATAACCGTTTACTCTGACACCCCATCAGGAGCACTCATGCATCTGCCAACCACCGAGCCCAGGTTCTCGATCTATTACAACTACCAGGTTTTTGAACCCTGGTTGCCTTCAAAAAACGCGGCACAAAAACGTCAACCTGTTCTGATCGTCGGTTCAGGTCCGTCGGGTATGGTCACCGCGCTGGAACTTGCACGTCATGGTGTAGCCAGTGTTGTTGCCAGTTCCGAACTGCAGTTTTCCCAGGGCAGCCGTGCCATTGTGTTCACTCGCCGATCCATGGAAATTCTCCAGCAGGTGGGGGTTGCCGATCGCATGACCGAAAACGGATTGCCCTGGCGCTTCGGCAATTCGTTCTATCGTGGTCAGCGCGTCTTCCGCATGGAAGCGCCGCATGATTCCGATGACCGCTTTTTCCCCATGATCAACGTTCAGCAGCAGTACATGGAAGAATACCTGTACGATGCCTGCGCCGCGAACCCGCTGATCGATTTCCGTTGGGGCAACAAGGTGGTGCGTGTGGATCAGCACGATGGCTTTGCTGCCGTGGAAATCGACACACCCGAGGGGCCCTACACACTTGAGGCCCACTGGGTTATCGCCGCTGATGGCGGTCGATCGGGTATTCGCACAGCCATGGACCTGCAAATGGAAGGGGCTTCGTATGAAGGCCTTTTCGTAATTGCCGACATTCGCATCGACCTGCCACTGCCCACCGAGCGCCTTGCTTATTTTGACCCCGTCTGGAATCCGGGTAATACCATTCTGATGCACCGTGAGCCCAATGGTATCTGGCGGGTCGATTACCAGTTGCCTGAAGGCGAATCGCCCGAGGAAGCGCTCAAGCCTGAGTCGCTCAAGCAGCGTATCGATGCCCAGCTCGAAATGATCGGTTTTGGTGGAACGCCCTGGGAAATGGACTGGAGCTCGGTGTATTCGGCCCGTACCCTGACGTTACCGCAGTATGTGTATGGTTCCGTCATTTTTACCGGTGATGCAGCTCACTTGTTGCCAATTTTTGGCGTGCGCGGGGCGAATACAGCGTTCCAGGATGCCCAGTCACTCGGCTGGCATCTGGCCTACGTTGTGAAAGGTCTGGCCGGCAAGGTCTTGCTTGAAAACTACAGCCGTGAACGTGTTGGCGCTGCCCGTGAAATCATTGCCGAAGCCGGCAAGAGCACCCGCTTCATGACACCCCCACCCGGCGGGTTCAAGCTGCTGCGCGATGCTGTTCTGTCGTTGTCGCTCACCCAGGAATTTGTACGCCCCTTGTATCATTGGCGAACGTCGCGCCCTCACGAATACACGCAGTCCATGCTCAACAGCCAAGGCGACGACAACGCCTTGTTCACTGCAGGTCCTGCGCACGGCGCGCCGCCACAGAATATTCGTCTGGGTGCCAACAGTTTCCTGCTTGATCACTTGGGGGGCGGCTTCGATCTGCTGTATTTTACCGAGGCATCGGCCATGCCATCGGCTTTGCTTGAGGTCATTAATCAGGCGCGCAGCACCGGATTGCCTGTCAGGGTTATTGCAGTAGGTGCAGAGCAGTCCGTTGAGGGAGCCGATCTGACACTGCCTGATCCCGATGGCCATTTCCGTGCCCGTTACGGTGTCCGGGCCAGCGGTGCGGCGTATCTGCTTCGCCCCGACCAGCACGTGTGTGCGCGTTGGCTCACACTTGATTCCACCCGTTTGCAGGCCGCGCTCAAGTCGGCACTTCCACGCTAAGGAGCATCCATGACGACTGTTGTCAAATCGCTTAGTATTCCAGGTCTTGAAACTGTGTTCGACAGTCTGGCTGTTGCCATTGATCAGGCTGGGCCTGAAAAGTCGCAGCTGTTTCTAGCCAAGCTGGCCCTGTTGAATGCCAATGCCCTGGCCGATGAAAACCTGTTCCAGGAACACATTCGCGCCGCTCTGCAGGACCTCTGATCCCCTGCCGAATTTGGGCCATTTGTTCTTACTGCCACCTGACAGGTGGCAGTCTTATTTGAAAAAGGAGCTCCCTTGACCACACATCTGAACGAAACACATGATCCGTCCCTGCGCAGCTGGGTCGTGTCTGCCAACCAGCCACAAACTGACTTTCCGGTGCAAAACCTGCCGTTTGCCGTTTTCCGGCGCAGCGGTTCTGATGAGCCCTGGCGTGGTGGCGTGGCCATTGGTGACCAGATTCTTGATCTTGCCGCAGCCGATGCAGCCGGTGTCTTTACGGGGCTTGCAGGTTCAGCCGTCAAGGCAGGCAGTGAAGCGACGCTCAATGCACTGATGGCCATGGGTAGTCAGGCCTGGCAGGCGCTGCGCCTTGCGCTTTCCAGAGCGCTGCGTGACGGTGCAAAGGAACAAACCGCCCTGCAGACGTGCCTGGTTCCCCAGGCCCAGGCTGAATACACGGTGCCTGCACGTATCGGCGATTACACGGATTTTTATACATCTGTCTATCATGCAACCAATATCGGGCGCCTGTTCCGCCCCGATAATCCCCTGATGCCCAACTACAAGTGGGTGCCCATCGGCTATCATGGCCGTGCTTCCAGTGTGGGCGTTTCGGGTCAGGCTTTTGTGCGCCCAAGCGGCCAGATCATGCCACCCGGTGCGACCGAGCCCGTGGTGGGCCCTTCGCGCCGCCTTGATATTGAACTTGAATTGGGCATTTTTCTGGGTACCGGCAACCCCTTGGGCGAACCGGTGGGCATTGAAGAGGCTGAATCTCATGTTTTTGGCCTGTGCCTGCTCAACGACTGGTCAGCCCGCGATCTGCAGGCCTGGGAATACCAGCCTCTGGGCCCATTCCTTGCGAAAAATTTTGCCACCACCATTTCGCCCTGGATTGTCACACTTGAAGCATTGGCTCCTTATCGTGTTGCCTTCCAGCGCCCTGAAGGCGATCCGTCACCGTTGCCGTATCTCGATTCGTCAGTCAATCGTGAAGCGGGAGCTTTTGACATTCAATTGCAGGTTGGCATCCAGACGCCTGCCATGCGTGAAGCCGGGCAGGGTGATGCCAGCATCTGCCTGACGAGCTATCGCCACGCCTACTGGACGATTGCCCAAATGGTGACTCACCATACTGTCAACGGATGCAACCTGCAACCGGGCGATCTGTTCGGCAGCGGTACGTTGTCGGGCCCCACCCTCGATCAGGCCGGCGCCCTGATCGAATTGACACAGGGGGGCAAAAATCCATTGCAACTGCCGAATGGCGAACAACGTACTTTCCTGGAAGATGGTGATGCCATCGTGTTGCGTGGGTGGTGCGAAAAGCCAGGGGCGGCCCGCATTGGTTTTGGTGAGTGCCGTGGCACGATCTTGCCGGCCCGCAAGGCCTGAAGTCCATACGGCAGGTGACCCGCCTGAATCTTGCCCGGTGTGCATGCGTTCGCCGGGCATAATTCTTACTTGAAGTTTCTTGCATGGGGGCCGATAACCGGCCCGTACCTTCCTGCACAGTCCTGTCCCGATGACGGCTACCTGCTTGCGGATCAGGCATGTACGACACGATTTCTTCAATCAACAACAGGCCAAGCTGCTTCAAATCCTCTCGCGTTTGATAAACTTGGGGCGCTCCAATTCAACGCCGCGCCTGTTTTCCTGACAGTCCGGTGACAACTTCATTTTGCCGATGCCCTCATTCTGTGTGGCGGCATTGTGCTCTGGCATCCGATTCCCATGGACAGTTACGTCAAAGATTATCTGCCCGTTCTTCTTGAACCGCTCACGCATTATTCGTTTGGTTTCGTTGCCTGTGCCATCCTTCTGGTCATTGCACTTCTTTCCAGTTTCTGGATGTGGCGTGTTCAGATCAGGGCCACACGCCAGATCAACAAGGCCCGGTACCTGATCGAAAGCTGCGACGATGAAAAAGCCTTTACAGCCCGTTTTCAGGAAATTGATGCGGCTTTGCGTCAGATCCGTCGTTTGCGTCGCCCCTGGGAGGAATTCTCGGCAACGCTCATTCCACCGCTCGAAGGGGTTGATGACCCGGCCTATTCTGTTTACCGTCACACCAAGCGGCCGCAATCCTATTTCCAGCCCGACGAAATCCTGTACGACGTCAAGCCGGTCGTCGAGGGCGAACGCTTCATTGTCATTGGCCTGATTCTGACTTTTCTCGGGCTTGTAGCGGCTTTGTCATCGGCCAGTGTCATTTTCGATGGGGGTGACAACGAGGGCATGAAGGCGGCGCTGGCGGCCTTGCTGGCCACAGCCGGCGCCAAGTTTCTGGCTTCGGTCGGTGGTCTGGGCGCTTCGCTGATCCAGTCGCTCAGTCAGAACCTCAGCGTTCGCAAGGGCGCTGCTGCGCTCAGCAAATTCAATGACCAACTTGAGCAGCGCTTGTCCTATGCCAGCATCGAACGCATCGCCGCCGATCAGTACGGTCTGGCGCAGCGCCAATCGGTGCGTCTTGAAAATCTTGAACTCGACATCGCCAGCGCCCTGGGTGCAAAAATAACCACGGCCATGGATCGTATGCCGGGTCTGATCGGGGCTGAGTTTTCCCAGGCGATGGCACCGATCGGTACCCGCCTTGACACCATGACCCAGTCGTTGGCACGTGCGCCTGGCGATATGCTGGGTTCGATGGTAGGGCAGGTCACTGACCACATCCACGATGCCAGCAAGCATTCCATGAATTCCGTCGTCACGCAGCTTGATTCACTGGCTTCCACCTTGAATACCCTGGTCAGTTCATTGTCGCACGGTCAGTTGGAAGTTCGAGGCGGGCTCGACGAAGCTGTGCAAGCCCTGGCTCATACCTCGCGGCAGTTTCAGTCATCGCTTGATCATTCGGCCCAGAGTGCATCGGGTCAGCTTGATGCGGCCGCACAAAGCATTGCCCAGACATTGAATGCCATGATGTCTGAACTCAAGGCTCAGCAAACCTCCAATTCGGCGCTCATGGAGCGACTGGTCAAACAGTTTGAAGCCACATCGGCCGAGGTCAATCAATCCCTGCGTCAGCGTGCCGAAGTTACGTCCAACGAAGTCGCTTCTACGGTCACTACGTCGCTCCAAACCCTGCTCGATGAAGTTGGTGTCAACACCAAACGTATGGCTGAAGGCGTGCAGCGTTCCGTGGTCAAGGTCAATGAACTCGCGATTGCCCGCATTGATGAATTGTTGGGCGCGTCAGTGGGCAAGGTTGGCGCTTCGCTCGATTCTGTGCACAAAGCGCTTGATGGCTGGTCCACGCAATCCGCAGGCGTGGCCAAGGCACTGGCTCAAATGAATGCTGAACTCGGACGCAGTCAAACGGGCCTGGCACAAGCTACTCAGCAAATCGAGGGCGCCAGCGGTCAGTTTGTGTCTGCGGCTCAAGGGGCTCGCGACGCGGCTCAGCCACTCAGTGCCGCTGCCGGTCAGGTGGTTCAGGCTGTAAACCAGTTGCGGGAAGCGTCTTCGCATCAGCTTGAACAGATCGTTCGCGGGGCAACGCAGATTCACAGTGCCTTGCAGGAGTCCCGTGCCGGCATTCAGTCATTGCATGAAACCTGGTCACGTCAGGCTTCGCAGCTTGAGGGTGCAGATACCCAGCTTGAGCATGCGTTCAGTCAGATCACCCAAAATCTTGAGCAGTCACTCGAAGCCTTGCACCGTTACACCGGAGGCATGGGTGAGCACGTTGCGCGTGCCTTGCAAGACCTGGGCTCGTTTGTGGAAGATCTTTCCGATACGGTCGAAAGCCTGGCCGCCAAGCAGAAGTAAACCATGGCCAAACTTGATAAAGGCACAAACTATTTTGCGTCCATGACCGACCTCATGGTGGGGGTTCTGTTTGTCTTTGTACTGATGATTGCCTACTTTGCGTTCCAGATCACCCAGGAAGACGCTGTTTCGCGTGCCGACTTCCAACAGGAGCAGGCGCGTACGCTAGCGCTCGAAGGCGAACTGGCCAAAGTGCGTGAACAACTTGAACAGCAGCACGAACTCAGCGATCTTGAACGCTATGTGAAAGCCGGCGCCGAAGCCCGTGATCTGATGGTCGAGCAGGTTATTGCTGACCTGGGCGCACGCGGCATCGAAGCACGTTCGGTCCAGAGCGGTGTAGTTACCATCAGCGGCAAAGGGCTGTTTGCACCGGGCCGCTCCGATCTTGACAGTGTCCCCGGGGCTGTCGGAAAGGTCGATGAACTGGCCAACGTTCTGGCCGATTACGTCAATTGTTTTGCTTCCCGTCGTCAGGGTGGTCAGCCTGACACCCTGGCCCCCTGTAATTCGGGCGGTTTTGTCTTCGAGTCTGTCTTCATTGAAGGGCACACCGACAACCAGGCTTTGTTGTCCGTCTTGCCGGATGGCAGTCGCTCCAATCTGGAATTGAGCGCACGCCGGGCCACCAACACGTACGAAGCCCTGATCAAAAAACAGCCTGCACTCACACGTTTCAAAAATCCGGCTGGTCAGCAGGTCCTGAGCGTGGCGGCCTATGGTGAACAACGCCCCATTGCATCGAACCGTACCGAAGCCGGGCGTCAGGACAACCGGCGTATCGATATCCGGTTTGTCATGTACGTGCCCCGTGATCAGCAGGAGCTGGAAAAATTCCTGCAATCCCTTGGTCTGGCACCATGAGTCTGCGCGATACGCTGCAATCGTTTGATCCTGCCGAGCGGCTGCAGTTTCCCGAACTGTCGCTCACTGCGCTCATGCAGGCTGCCGATCGTCTGGCGGAAATGACCGAGCGTCTCGAACGGGTGCCTCCTTTGCAGCCCACACCTCTGGTGCTTGATGACGTTGTTCAAGCCTTGCGCACCGGGCAGGTACCGGAATACCGCGCCTTGAAAAGGGTGTGTCAGGGCGGGCTGGATCCTTTACTCGACTTTCCCGATGCCCGCGCTTTGTTGCGCGTATTGTTGCAATGCGTGCAGGACAGTGGGCGTGCCATGTTGCACAAGGCGCTGTTCACGGGTTTTTTGCAAACCTACCAGTCCGGTCATTGGCTGACTTGGGTGCTCACGCTTTACTTTCGTCAGAACTTTGCTCTTTTGCCCCGCATCTGGCAGGCCAGGGTGGCACGTTACGGCTTGCTTGCCGAAGCGTGTTCACGTACCCTTGCCGTGACCTTGCTTGAGCAGCGCCAGCGTCCCGTCAAGGATCTGCTCGATGACATGGGGGTACGCGGCGTGTTGCGCACCAGCGGATTCGCTGTCAGTTTGTACCGGGCCGTATGTGACCAGGTGTTCGTTCGCTTCCCGAATGCGCCGCTTGACCGTTTCTGGCAAGTTGTTGCGCCCGAAGGGTTGCCCTACGAAGGCGAAGCCAATGCCACGGCACAGGCGCTGCTCAGTCCTTATTTCAGTACCGATCCTGAACCCGACACCCGCGAGCAGATCGAAAAATTCCTGTTGGCTGTGTATGGCGATCCTCGTGTTTCTCCCCAGGCCTGGGCCGGTGTACCTCTTGAGGCTGTCGGTATCTTCAGCCGCTGGCTGACACAACATGCTCTGAACGTTCTGATGCAAATCGTGGAAAACCTGCATGAACCCGAGCAATGGGCCGAGCGTTTTCGTTTTTGGCGCACATTCATGGATCAGGGTCTGGTTTCCGATGTCTGGATTGCCCTGGGGCCAACAGCCCAGAAAACACTTGAACACCTGCAACAACTGGGCAAGGCGATGGCCAGTCTTCCGATCGGTCATCTTGAGCGCGCTGGTGTCGATGCATCGCATAGCCTGATTCTCATGCGGATTGGTGATTGTGTGGTATCCGACTGGACCCACAGCGGCAAGATCCGCCTGTATGAAAACGGTAATCCTGATACACCTGTCTTGTATCAGACCAGTTACGATCCGGCCCTCTTGCGTGACGATACACGTGCTGATCACGTGCAGCCTCACCATACAGGCTGGCAAACCAAGGTTGAATGGATGCTGTTCAACCTGGCCGGTATTGATCGTCCACAAACATTGGCCACCGCAGGCGATGCCGGTATTACCGATTTGCTGGCTGATTCCCCGTTTGGGCGTTAAAGGCCGCTCGCAACGTCTTCGCACCGGTTTGTCACTGTGATCAAAGCACTGATGCTAA
>JAAYGT010000179.1 GCA_012727555.1 Alcaligenaceae bacterium
ATCGAAGACTGGCGAAGCTGTGGGTACAGTGTTGGCCTATACTTTCTAAAACTTCCAGACCCAGAAACAGCAATTGACCGTGTGGCTGAACGCGTACGTCAAGGTGGACACGACATTCCTGAGTCGGATACAGAGAAACCAGCTAAGCCCATGATTTAGATGGATTTTTTTATTTTATCCCGCCCTTTTCGCTGGGGAAAGGAATCACGCTTTTCCCCGGTTCTTCCCCACAGGCGCCGCTATTTTTTCCCCATAATTTTCCCCATACCGGAGGAATAAATAGTGTTGTGTCTCAGAAATTCGTAGACAAAATCTCTTTATGCTTGCCAGGATATCGTCAGCTGTTTTAGTCCAGACGAAAGGCTTGGGGTCGGCGTTGTTCAGTTTGAGATATTGTTCGATCGCCTGCTTGAGTTGGCGTGTCGAGCGGTGTGTCCCACGGCGAATGCAGGACTGCGTCAAGGTGGCAAACCAACGCTCCACCTGATTGATCCACGAGGCAGATGTGGGGGTGAAATGCACATGAAATCGGGGCCGTCGGGCAAACCAGGCACGAATGGCTGCCGTCTTGTGTGTGCCATAATTGTCCATGATCAGATGGATGAGAGAAAGACAATAGCGCTGCAACGCTATTTGTAAGGGCGATCCTAACCCCGAAGTGCACGCTATTGCCGCACTCACCCCAGAAGTCAGTAACGTCACCAGGGGCAACGAAGCCACCAGGCTGCCCAACCGGTCGCTTCGTTTTGCCACTTCAGAAATCAGCACGACCAGGCCAGCCGTAACGAGACACTTCGTTGCGATCCACAGCACTTACTAAGCCTTAAGAATCAGAAGCTACGGCTTCGGTTTATACGACTACGTCGGTCAATTTGGCCCTTTCTCCACCTGACCCGCATATTTCTCCATAATTTGTCCCATGGCCTGCATCATCTCGGCATGCATTTTCATTTGCTGCTGGGGCGTCAGTACACCGGCCATTGCGCCCATCATCGGGCAGTCGGCCATCATACCTCCCATACCAGCCATCCCTTGCCGGGCGCCCATCATCATGCCGGGCATTTGATCGGCCATGGGACCAGCCATCATGCCCTGCATTGGTCCACCCATGGCCCCCGGCATGCCCGCAGGTGGGCCGCCCTGCGCCTGCCTGTCCATCGGCATGCCATGCTGGGCAGCAACACTCGCGCCTGCCACTGTCATCAGCGAAACGAGCAGGGAAGCTGCAACTACGTGTCGATTCCTCATACGATTCTCCAGAAATAACATCACAAAAGTTATTGAGTCATCCGGCAGAGGACGCAGTCGGAGAACGGTCGCTCGCCTCGCACCTGACCGGATTAACGATGCCGTTTTTTCAGCACGACTTAGCCTAATCCAAAATGTGTCGCCCCAGTACCGACATTCATCAGATATGACTCAAATGTAATCATCATGTAATCCAATTGTCAGGTAAAGGTTCCAGGCTTGCGTCATGATCAAACCCGTATCCAGCACACGCCAGGGTCCGACGCAACAACAATCGCTGCCCGCTATCGGACAATTTCGCTACGCACTTGAAAGCACTTGGCCATGGCAAACCACCAGCATCACTCAGTACATCACGAGCCTCGATCGGGAATGCATCACCCGCCCGGGAATAGCAAGACAGGTCACGAAAGTCCTCCTGAAACCCAGAAGGAGACGCAGCCGCCGTCCGAGGCCGGAACTCTATATACCTGCCCCATGCATCCTCAGATTCGGCAGGCGGCCCCTGGCAACTGCCCGATCTGCGGTATAAGCCTTGAGCCCTTGATGCCTGCCCTTCCAGGTTGACCCCGTGACACGCAGCACAGTTTGCTGCGTACACCGTCTTACCCAGAGTAATACGCCCCTCATCGGCCGATGGGTCAATGAAACCATCGTTTTTCCCCAACGATGTCAGATAAACAGCGGCAGCCAACACGGCCAACCCTGTCGCAGCAGCAGCTACAACCCATCGGGCTTTCGACATATCAGTTACTCAGGCGTCAGTTCACGTTCACCTTACCCACCATGCCGGCCTCCATGTGGCCGGGAATCAGGCAGGCAAAATCCACGGTACCCGCCTGGTCGAACGTCCACACCAGGCCGCCACGCTGGCCGGCATTCAGTGTGATCATGTTGGGCTCTACGTGCTGCATGCCGGGCATTTTCTTCATTTCCTCGGCATGGGCTTTCAGGTCAGCAAGCGTGCCGATGACCATTTCGTGCTGCAGCTTGCCCGTATTCTTGATGAAGAACCGAATGGTTTCACCCGCCTTCACATCGATCTGTGCGGGGGTGAACCGCATCGTGTCATCCATTACCACCTCGACGGTTCGGCTGACCTTCGCCGGATCACCCGGTTTACCGATGCCGGACATACCCGACATGGTGTGCCCTCCCATGCTGTGGCCGCCCATGGAATGGCCTGCCGCGCCATGACCGCCCGAATGCTCGCCGGCCGCAAAGGCCAAGGCAGGTGCACACGCCAAAACCAGTGCCGATACAAATTTCTTCATGCTGTTTACCCTTAAAAATAAACGAATTTAGAACCAGAAACTCACGCCCGCCACAAAACGGGTCTCCTGCCGCGCCGAACCGGCATCGCGTGCCATGTCGGCTGTTTTACCGAACTTGCTTGCCCACTCCACGCCAATGTAGGGCACGAACTGACGCGTCACCTCGTACTTCAGCCGCAAGCCAATCTTGCCATCCGACAAGCCCTGCCCGATGTCGCGCTCGGGATCGTCCTTGCCATAGAAATTCACTTCCATGGCCGGCTGCAAATACAGCTTTTGTGTCAGCAGCAAGTCGTATTCGGCGCTGAACCGTAAGGCCCTACGGCCGCCCGAGCCCAGATACGCCGTGGCATCGAGCTCGAACCAATAAGGGGCCAGCCCTTGCACACCGAACGCAAGCCATTGACGCGAGGGTTCCCCGCGACCGTAATCGAAACGCGCACCCAGCTGGGTATCCCAGAACGGGCTGACGGCATGGCCCCAAAGCACTTCAGTGCGTGATTCGTGCATCTTGCCGTCGGCAAACTCCCCTTCCCCCTTGAGCACCAGGCGGTTGAAGGTGCTGCCGAACCAGGCCTGGCCTTCATAGGAGCCCCATGCCTCACCCTTGGCCCGCACATATTCCAACTTGTCCATGCGCAAGCTGGCAAACAGGTGTTCGTCGGACATGCGCAGGCGGTGGCGCGGGTCCAGTGCGAACTGCCCTTCGTTACGCTTGAAACCGCCGGAGTAGGCGTCCGGGTCGCGAGCATCGTGAGACTGGGCCTGCACGCCAAACGGCAAAAGCCCTGCGGTGAAAAGAACAAGCGCTGTACGCTTTGTGAGAGAGGTCATGATTCCGATATCCTTTGTCATGTCAGTTGTTGTCATGCAATCACCACTTCACGGAACATGCCCATATCCATGTGAAACATCAGGTGGCAGTGCCAGGCCCAGCGCCCCAGGGCGTCGGCGGTGACCAGAAAGCTGATGCGCTGCGCCGGTTGCACCGGAATCGTGTGCAATCGTGCCTGGAAGGCGCCATCGGGAGTTTCCAGCTCGCTCCAGACACCGTGCAGGTGCATGGGATGGGTCATCATGGTGTCGTTATGCAGAATCACCCGAACGCGCTCGCCATAGCGCAAATGCACCGGCGTTGACTTCCCGAACTCCACACCGTCAAATGACCAACTGTAACGCTCCATGTGGCCTGTCAGGTGCAGCTCGATCTCGCGTTCTGCGCCACGCGGGTCCATCGGGCCACCCACGGTATGCAGGTCGGCCAGGGTAAGCACACGGCGACCGTTGTTACGCAGGCCAATACCGGGGTCATCCAGGTTGGTTCGCGGGGTATCCACGCGCATATCAACGCCTGGTCCATACTCGGTTCGTGCATGTTTTACGGTTTTGCTTGGCCCTGCAGGCGCGGCCGAACCGTGCCCCATGGCCGCATGATTCATGCCACTGTGATTCATGGCAGCCGAACCGGCAGCGCCGTGGTTCATTGCCCCGTGCCCCATGGCACCGTGGTCCATACCGCCCATATCACCCATCATGTCGGTCATGGTCAGCCACTGAACCGGATCCAGGTCTGGAACGGGCGCCGTCAGGCCCTCGCGCACTGCCAGGGTGCCACGTGCGTAGCCCGTGCGGTCCATCGACTGCGCGAACACGGTGTAGGCATCGTCCTTGGGCTGCACCACCACGTCGTAGGTTTGCCCGGGTCCAAAGCGGAATTCATCGACGGTCACCGGTTCCACGTTCTGGCCGTCGGCCTGCACTACTATCATCTTCAGACCCGGAATGCGTACGTCGTAGAAGGTGTTGGCCGCGCCGTTCACGAACCGCAGGCGGACACGTTCCCCCGGACGGAACAGCCCAGTCCAGTTGCCGGCAGGCGTTGTGCCGTTCATCAGGTACGTGAGTGCATCGGCGGAAAGATCGGCCAGGTCCGTCGGGCTCATGCGCATCTCGTTCCACATCTGGCGCTTCTCGAGCGCTGCGCTCATCCCCGTTTTGGAAACATCGCGATAAAAGTCGACGACGGTAGGTTTGTTGTAGTTGTAGTAATCGCCCTGCGCTTTCAGCTTGGACAACACCCGCATCGGATGTTCGTCGGTCCAGTCGGAAAGCTGAATGATGTGGTCACGATCAACGCGAATGGCGTCGGCATCGCGCGGCTCGACGATAATGGCACCATACATACCCTGTGCTTCCTGCATGCCCGAATGCGAGTGGTACCAATACGTACCGCTTTGCTCCAGCTTGAATTGGTACACAAAGGTTTCCCCAGGGGGAATACCCGGAAAACTGATGCCCGGCACACCATCCATCTGATACGGCAGAATGATGCCGTGCCAGTGAATGGATGTGTCTTCCTTCAGGGTGTTCTTCACCCGTATCGTCACCGTGTCGCCTTCGCGCCAGCGCAGCGTGGGTGCGGGCACCGAACCATTGATGGTGAATGCCATACGCGGGTTGCCGGTGAAGTTCACCGGCGACTGCCCCACTTCCAGGTTGAACTCGGTGCCCGTAAGTACGGGGGCCATGCCTTTTCGAGCCTGGGAAGACACGATTCCTGTCGCATGAGCAAACGGTGACAAACCCAGCATCACGCCGCCAGCGGCCAAGCCTTGAACGAAACGGCGACGCGGCATGTAAGGGGGAAAACCTGAGCCTGAATGTCTCACGTGAAATAATCCTTAAAAAATGATCTGAATCATGGCGCCTCCGGAAAAGTCCGGTGTGCTTTCGACAGGTCATCACTGTAGCGAGCGCCAGCTGTCACTGGCATGACACCTGAATTACATTTTTGTCATGCTCCGCTAATGTCTGCGTCAGCGTCGCTGCGTTACAGTAGGTGCTCGCAAAAAATCAGAGGCTCGCCCCGAGGCACGGAAACCCGAAGATGAAACTACTGATTGTTGAAGACGAGGTGAAAACCGGAGACTACCTTCGGCAAGGGCTTGCCGAGGCCGGCTTTCAAGTGAACTGGGTGAAAACCGGCCTTGACGGCCATCACAGGGCACTTACCGAGCCATACGACCTGATCATTCTCGACGTCATGCTTCCCGACGTGGATGGGTGGCGCATCGTGCAGGCGCTGCGCGACGCGCAGTCGGCCACGCCCGTGCTGTTTCTTACCGCACGCGACAGTGTGGAAGACCGCGTAAAGGGGCTGGAACTGGGCGCCGATGACTACCTGGTCAAGCCGTTCGCTTTTTCCGAACTGCTGGCGCGGGTACGCACCCTGCTGCGACGCGGTGCCATGGCCGTGCTGAGCGAACAGATACAGGTGGCCAACCTGGTGCTGGACATTCCCCGCCGACGCGCCACGCGGGGTGACGTGCGCATCCACCTGACCAACAAGGAATTCGCGCTGCTCGAACTGCTGGTTCGCCGGCAAGGCGAAGTACTTCCCCGTTCACTGATTGCATCCCAGGTGTGGGACATGAACTTCGACAGTGACACCAACGTGATCGATGTGGCCGTGCGTAGGCTGCGCGCCAAGATCGACGACACCTTTGAACCGAAATTGATTCATACGGTGCGCGGCATGGGCTACATGCTCGACGTTCCCGAAGCCAGGTAGTCATGCCAGGGCTGCTGAAATCCCCGCCCTCGCTGGCCCTGCGCCTGACGATTTCCATCGGCGCGGGCATTACCGCCTTGCTGTTGTGTTTTGGCTGGCTGGTGGAACGCTCGATCAATGCCCACTTTGTAGAGCAAGACATCCATGAACTGAACGCCGCTAAAACCTCGATTCAAGCCACCCTGCGGCAATTTGACGACGAAACTGCTGCCGACGCACTGCAAGCGCACTTCGACAGCACGCTGTCCGGCCACCACAACGCGGAATTCCTGGTGGCGGACAGCCATGGCCGGGTTCTCTACGCCACCCCAGGCGCCCATCTGGAAACTGCACTTGGGCAACTGCGTCCGGTGGATGAGATCAACGACACGACCGTGTCGTCCTGGCAGCATGAAGGGAAGACCTTCCGCAGCGCGCGGGTACAACTGGCCGTCGGCACAGGCCAGCAGGTCGAACCGTTTTCCGTCGTTCTCGCCACCGACATCGACTTCCACTTGCATTTTCTGAACAGCTTTCACCGATACCTGTGGTGGCTGACAGCGGTAGCCTGCCTGATTGCCATTGCCGCCACCTGGCTGGCGGTTCATCAGGGCCACGCACCCATACGGCGCATCAGCCAGCAGATCAACCGCGTCAATTCAGAGCAGCTGCATCTTCGGCTGGACTCAACCGGTGTTCCTGCCGAACTGGCCCCCATGGCCACCGCCTTCAACGAAATGATCGACCGGCTGGAGGACGGCTTCCGACGGCTGTCGAATTTTTCAGGAGACATCGCTCACGAGCTGCGAACCCCCATTACGAACCTGACAACCCAGACACAGGTGGCGTTATCGCGGGCGCGAACTGCACAGGAATACCGCGAAATACTTTATTCAAACCTTGAAGAGTACGAGCGTATGGCCAAAATGATTGGCGACATGCTGTTTCTAGCCAAGGCAGACAATGGCCTGATCGAGCCGGAGCGCACAGCCGTGCCACTAGTGGCCGAGCTGCGCGAGCTGGTCGACTTCTTCGAAGCCTGGAGTGAGGAACGTCAGGTGGCCATCGTCGTCACCGGCGACGAAAAAGTAACGGCGGCCGCAGACAAGGCCATGCTGCGCCGGGCGCTCTCGAACCTGCTGTCGAACGCCATCCGCCACACCCCGGAGGGCGGCACCATACAGGCAAGCGTGCAGAACAACGGCAAGGCCGTGAGAATCCGCATCGCCAACCCCGGGCCCACCATTCCGGCCGAGCATCTGGCACACCTGTTCGAGCGCTTTTACCGCCCGGATGCCTCGCGGCATCGCAATGGCGAGGGCGCCGGACTTGGCCTGGCCATCGTGAAGTCCATTGTTCAGGCGCATGGCGGCCAGGTCACTGCCTCATCCGATCATGGAATGACGTGCTTTGAAGTTCTTTTGAAACATACCCGGCTGCCATAGCCGACGGAGCCAACCTCGGGCCCAGAACTTTTATAGACATAACGCTCACCTTTCAAATTGAGTGATCGCAGTGCCTTTGGCCGCCGGCTGGGTTTCAAAGAGGGTGCGTTCATCCGGCAGATGCTCAATGGTTCGCGCGCCGTTTCTGAAAAGACCATAGGCAACATCGAGAGCATTACCGGAATGCGTGGGTGATTTACCCAAGCCGAGGGTAACGAGCCCGGGGGTCGGCATTCAGGGGTGAGTGCCGCGCCAGTAATCAGCCGCTGGCCGTACCGATGTTGCGCAATGGGTGGTCGACAACATGGAACGACGCCGTGCACGCCCCGAACTTCGACCCTGCTTCAAACCATCTTTCGCAACCCGGATTATCCACAAAAACCGTGGATAAGTGTGTGTGAAACGCATCCATAACCAGGTTTTCCCCTACGAAACCGGCTGGCGTGGTCAATAGATGACCACGCCCACAATCCGGGGCATCCGAACCACCTGTCACCGCTACCTCGGCGCCCTCATCCCCTGAATTGAACGCCTTAAAATGGTCTGCCAAGATAAAAATAGAGGCTGCTGTTGCCATCTTTCGCACGACCGTAACCCAGGTAAGCTGGCCCGATCGGTGTATCGGCAGCCAGGAATACGGCGCCGGAGATCAGCGTTCCTGTCGGGTTACCAACGAACAGTGGATTCCCCACCTTACCGACTTCAAATGAAAGGCCCAAATAAGCCCCTTCAAACATTGAGCCTTGCAGGACCCGGCGGTAATACATCAGCCGACCGAACTTTATGTTGTCGCCCAGTAGTTGCCCCGTGGCATAACCCGATTGCTGCAGAAATCCGCCCCACTGGAACATATCGTAGCGCGGCAATGTACCCGAACCCGCCTTCCCGCCCACTTTGAAACCAAAATTGAAGGTATGGTCTCCGAAGGAATACGCAGAACTGCCATCGACATCCCACCGGGTGTAACTGGTATCGGCGCCCAAACCTGTGCGTGAAGCAAAAACTTGCGCGCTGCTGCCCCATCCGGATCGTGGAAAGTGAACGCTATCAAGCTGATCGTGAATCAATCGCAGACGGTATCCACCGACCGACACCGGAGAATCGCCTGGCGCAAGAACCAACGGGCCGGTATCCAGCTTTGGACGCACGACACCACCCAGCAGGCCCAGGCGTAACTCACCATATCTCAGCATGTGGGTGCCAATATCGACCCCTCCCAGCAATGAAGTGGCCTCATAGCGCGCCACACGATGATCGCCCTGATACACGTTCGTGATGAACTGCTCGACACCCGCGTGGGGAGCGACAAAAAAATAACCACGACTGTCGAGCGGCTGGTAGAACTCGGTCTTCAGGCTGCTTGTGCGTCCGATTTGAAGATCGCTACGCCATTCCCCACCCAGCGAATTCATCCAGGTCTTGCGATAACTGGCAAGAAGATTGAAGTAGGCATCACCACTGAAGTCGGTGGACAACCCCAAACCAAAACGCAGATAATTGGGTCCCCATGACTTTTCCACTGCATCGACAGCCAGAACACGCCTGCCAGGTTCTTCGAGAAAACGATAACTGACGTGCTCGAAATCACCCATCCCGTACAGACGGTTCATGTCCCTGTCGAGCGTCGTCTGATCAATTGGCTGACCCGCTCGGGTTTCCATCACCACTTCGGCAGCACGGGGGTTGACCCTTTTCAGATCGACAAAACGTATTTCATCGACCGGACGCAGATCAGATGTGACAGCCACTGACTGACGTGCACGCAACGACGCATATTCAACCGGTTTTAAAGACAGTGAGGCAAGCCGCTCAGCCACCGCACGAGCAGCAGTTTCACCAAGCGGCGCAATCCGCGGTAAATGATCGAAATCACCTGTCGAAAAATCGCCTAGCTCCGGAGAAATCAGAATATCCTCGGGTTTGAGCTGAGCCAGGGACGCCTGAACATTCTGCTCTGTCAAGATGCTGAGCATCTGTCCGGCGACACCGAAAATGCCATTCAATTCTTCGCGTTTCAGCAGCGGCGTTCCCACATTGACGGCAATAATGATATCGGCACCCATGGCACGGGCCGCCTCGACCGGCAGATTGCTTGTGAGCATGCCATCGGCAAGAATCATGCCGTCGAATTCAGCAGGTGCCACTGCACCCGGCACCGCCATACTGGCACGCATGACATTTGCAAGTTCACCCTCGCTAAAGACAACCGCCTTGCCTGTCACAAGATCGGTTGCTACCGCACGATACGGGATCGGAAGCTTGTCAAAGTCAAGGTAGCCTTTGACCTTGGAAAGCTGGCGCAAAACTGACTCCAGTTGAACACCGGTTACGATACCTTTGCCAAAATGAATACTCCCGTTACGAACACCCAACTCGGGGCCGATAAATATGTTGTAGTCATCTTGCTTGCGCCGCTGGGAAAGCTCCTGACGTGGCGGTTTTTCTTTGAACAGCAACTCGGTGGAAATGCCCTTCAAGGTTGTTTCCATCTCGTCAACGCTCATTCCGGAAGCGTAAGCAGCCCCAACAAGCGACCCCATGCTGGTACCCGCAATACAGTCGATCGGTACGCGGTACTCTTCCAGCACTTTCAATACACCCACATGGGCTGCGCCACGCGCGCCGCCTCCGGACAACACAAGACAGATTTTTGGCCGTTTGCCAGCATCGCTGTTCGCAAGCGGCGCTGACAATTCGGGCGTCTTTGCCCTGACAGGAAGCGTGACAAGCACGGCACAAAGCGCCATGCAAAAAGCGGCAAATACTTTAAAGCTGCATATCGGGATATTTTTCATGGGGTGCACCTCTGTGGCATCGCATCGTACCGCAGTTTTTCACGGTGCAACTACCCTGAAAATACGACCCGATTGAAATCAAGCTGGACACTTGATCTGGACGGTCTGTGTCAGATAAAACGCACTACCCGATGCCCCTTCGCCTGGCTGCCCAAGAACGTCTTAAAACTGATACGTCAGGCCGGTAGTCACCACCGTACTACGGGCATTGTCGCTTTTATTCCATCCGGGTGACAGAATCACACCCAAGCCGACTTGCAAGTTCATTGCTGGGACAAAACTCACGCCAAGCTCGCCAAACATCGAGCTGAGACTCACAGCCTATGACACGCGGATGACCCTGATATTTCATGCACACACCGGGGGCTGCCCAGGTCCGGATGGATGTAGATGACAAACACGACAGCCTGTCATCTGCCTCGTGTACTCTGTCGTGGAAACAGCTTCATTCAGGTGATCGAATCATGGGCAAGAACGTCAGACAAGGAATCGCGGAAGTCTCGGAAGGTGAAAAATGGGAATGGTACGGTTCGGGCAAGACCAGTTTTGCGGGCACACGCAAACTTGAATTGAACTACTCGGTTGCAACCACCATTGACGCGGGTATTTCAAGCAAATTGACGGTTGGCGCATCGAGCAGTGTGGCCTGGGACAATTCGATCAAGGCCGAGTTCGGTGCCAGCATGAAATACAGTGCCTCCAAAACCATCGAATTCAAACGGTCCGCCGGCTTCAGTCACCAGGATGCCTACGCCGGCACGGTGGGAGCCGATGCCGTGCATAATCTGAATATCCGCAAAGTCAGTATTGCACTGAAAATTGTGCTCAGTATCCAAACCGTTCTGGTACTGGCCCTGCTTGGCACCGTTGCCGGGGTCCAGATCAAAAACCAGGACAAAGTCGTCGATGTTTACACAGGAAAAGAAAACGGCCTGTCGCTCAATGTGATTGCCAGCATCACAACCGCCATCACGACCGTCCTAAGCATCTTGACCATTTACTGGGCCAAGAACAAATCGTTTCTTGAAAAAAACAATCCGGCTGCCGCGGTCACGCTGGATGCTGCCCAGGGTGTTTTCATGGGCATGAATCGGTCAGGTACCCTTGCCGGGCTGACGATGAACACCAAAGCGATTGACCTGGCCATTGCCCCCACCGGTACACTCAATTACCTGAAGCCGAAGGGTTCATCCAGTATTATTGGTATCACCCAAGCCGATACACTGGGAACAGCAGCGGCCGGGGGTACACGGCTCAAACTGGCCGCCGATGGCACGATCAATCTGAATTGACAACGCCAATCTGGCAGGAGCCCGGTTGACCAGAACCTGTCTGAACGAGGCCAGTTTGCATAATGCCCGCCTTGATGGTGCACTGCTGCATGAAAGCACGCTGATCGGTGCCGTGCTGACGCACGCGTGTCTTGAGGGGGCACAGTTGGTGGCTTGCAACTTGTCGCAGGCTGTTTGCAAGGGTGCTCGATTCAATGATGCCAACCTCGACGGCTGCTGTCTTGACCAGGCCAATCTGCAATCATGCCACTTCGAGCGAGCGCACATGGCAGACCTTAGCGCTGTCCAGGCAGCGCTGGAAGGGGCTAATCTGGATGACGCTGATCTCACCTGCTCCCGGCTCGATGGCAGTCAGGCCGACTCACACACAACCCTGCGCCGGA
>JAAYGT010000180.1 GCA_012727555.1 Alcaligenaceae bacterium
CGCACGATGTCTCCTGGGTGGCCGGGCGGCCACCGGAGGCGGGTACGTATGCGTCAAAAATACGCTATCGTCAGGCCGATGCATCGTGTGTGCTGGTTGATCCTGCGCAGCAGACTTTTACCATGCATTTCCCTCAGCCGCAGTGGGCTGTCACACCAGGGCAGTCTGCGGTTGTGTATCAGGGGGATATCTGCCTGGGCGGGGGTATTATTGTCTGACAGGCACCTCGAAAAACCTTGTTTTTGAAAATCCTGGTTTTGTAAAAACCAGGATTTACGGAGCATGTTGCAGTGAAATCTGGGGTTTTTCAACGTGCCCTGATTGTGCGGCTTTTTTCGGGTGTTTGTTCCGAGCCTCTGTTCCTGAGTAATTTCCGGACCAGCCCGCTTCGCGATGTTTTCAAAGGTTGTTCATTCATGGATTTGACGTTGGTGTTGATGCTGGCCGGGTTGGGCGCATTCATTGGTTTTGCGGCGGGCTTGCTGGGCATTGGGGGCGGCATGATTCTGGTGCCTTTTCTGACCATGCTGCTGCCTGGTGTGGGTATTCCGCGTGAGTTGCTGGTGCATGCCGCCATCGCAACCGCCATGTCCACCATTTTGTTTACCTCGGTATCCAGCGTTCGGGCGCACCACGCGCGGGGCGCCATACGCTGGGATATCGTAGCGGTCATGGGGCCTGGTCTTGTGGTGGGCGGGTTGTTGTCGGGGGGCTTTGTCTTTTCGCTGATCAACGACGCCTGGTTATCACTGTTTTTTGGTCTGTTTGTCATCTACTCTGCCTTCAAAATGCTTAAAGGCAAAGCGCCGCCCGCAGGGCGTACCATGCCGGGGTCGGTGGTAACGGCTGGCGTTGGGGCAGGTATCGGGTTTATTTCAGGGTTTCTTGGGGCGGGTGGGGCATTCATGTCAGTGCCGTTCATGGCCCGTGGCAATGTGCCCATGCACAATGCGGTTGCGACATCGGCTGCCCTCGGTTTTTTCATTGCGGTTGCGAATAGCGTTGGTTATATCTATTCGGGCTTTCAGGAAGCGGGCGATCAGCCGAACATGCTTGGGTACATTTATTGGCCAGCGCTGCTGGTTGTGGCCAGTTTAAGTGTTCTGACTGCACCACTGGGTGCGCGGTGTGCGCATGGTTTGCCAGTTAAGTCGCTGAAGCGGGTGTTTGCTGTGCTGCTGTTTTCGCTGGGTACGTATATGCTGTATGACGCGTTTGTGGCGTTTTTTGGGGGATAGCAAACTCGGCAGAGGGTCTAAGCCCTTATGTTGGGATTTTCAGTGATCGGCTCAATCATTCGGGGTGCGGGGCAAGCAACTGTTACCTACCTGCAAAACTACATGCCACATTTCGCTATCGAATCGCGAATCTCGCTGGGTTTTTTCTGGCCAGCGGTGAGGGTTTATCCCCTCTTTATTTGAAATACGGTCGCCTAACGTGGCCAATTCTTCTAAAACCTGCCGAATAAATGAATGGCCGAGAATATCTGCATCAGAGATTACTGGGCGCCCATCTCGATAACGAAGATTGCGCAAGTCGTCAGGAATAGCAACATCGGTGGGATTCCTGTCGCACTGTTTGAGTAAACCATACCATGTTGGTACGGCCGCATAGGACTTAGCCCAGAAGGATCTTCGATCAGCCTCACTCATTGGGTACGGATCCGCAGCGACAGATTCCTTTCCCAGGATCGTTTCAGCCCAACGCGCCGTGCCTTCATAGAACCATGGCCGTTTAAACGGCGCGTAACCATTTTGAACCTGGTGAAATAATTCATGTGCCGGGGTCAGATTCCCGGTGCGATAGCGATTGGTTAGCTCAATGATGAGTACACATTCTCCGGAAGGCAACCGTCGTACCTCGTCAAATGCTCGTCCATTTAGTCCATCCATCTTTCGGAAACGCACGAGAATGTGACTGGCGCCCTGTCCATGGTAGCGTTGGCTCTCCAGAGGCAGTTGAAACCCCAGATGCTTGAGCATGTCATGCATCGCCATCAGTTGAGTCGTCGCATCAGCCACTACATCAGGCACTCCGGTCGTTTGGGTATCCGTTGGTGCCTGCAAGGCATGTTCTCCTGCCACCGTGTATTGAACAATAAATTCACCTTGACGGTAGTCATGCCAATTACCTTCGAGAGGCAGGAGCTTGCGTTGGCAAACATCAGCCTGGCTTGGCAAGCTGAACAGGGCAAGCGACAGCGCTACGAATACCGAGGCTAGCGCTATTCTGGCGTTGTTACTCTTCCATCCGAAGAATCCAAATCTTGCAGGCATGGTATCCAACCAAAGTTCACTGGTCATTCAGACCTTGAGTCTTTCCAAAAGACCATCAACTAGGGAGTTGCTGCTTCAATCGTTTCAGGTGTTGCTGTCTTCATGATGATGTAGCGGGACGTAACCTGCGATAGTTTGGCAAGTTCGCGGCTCCAATCCTTGAGATTTTGAAGACTTTTATTTGAAGAGTTTTGGAGCAACTGCAGCAGCGAACGGTGGAACGCCAACTTCGCATCAGTTGCCGCTTCCAGACATCCTTTAATGCCCGGGTAGGAGTTCACTTCGAACAGACAAATCTCACCATCGGCTATACCGAAGTCACACCCTATGGCGTCAATTAAGAAGGGATAATGTTTCTGCAGCACTTCAGCAATGACTTGGGCCGCCGTTTCCAGTCGTTCCGTCAGCGCTTTGGCTTGCGGCGGCAGATAAAGCGTGGCCAGAAACTCGCCGGTGTCCAGCGCGTTGCCGCCAGTGGCCAGATTGGAGGTTATGTCGTTGGCGCCCAGGCGGGCGTAGGAACGGGCGATGCGCCATTTCCCTTTGTCGGCACGGAACAAAGCGATGCGCACATCGAATGCCCGGCCTTGCGGATCAACGGACGGGATGTAGCGTTGCACGAGCCAGGCAGATTCGCTGCGGCTGTTCGCAAAATCCTGCAGTCCCTTTTCATCCAGCAGGCTCTGGCCTTCGCTGGTAAGAACCACCACTTGCCCGTTCGCACAACAGCGCAGCAAAAACACATTGCGGCCACGATTCGAGCGGACCGGTTTGACGATGGCGCAGCCGTATTCGTCCAGAAACTGCTGCAGGCAGGCCTGCGACAGCCCGGCTGAGGGAATCGTGTAGTGCTGGGTACGTTCGTCAGCAGCCAACAGGGGCAGCGTGATCCCCTTGCCCCCCAGTTTATTGCAGGTCATGAACGCGTAGTGGCTTAGTTGCGTGAACCACGACCGCTCTTTGGCATTACGTGGTGGCGCATTATCGATGATGGCTGGCACATGGTAAAAACCAGGTCGCCATTGACCTTGTTCGTATAGATGCCCGGCAACACGACCGGATTCAATACCCGGATTGCGGTAGGAAAGGTAGACTACTCTTAATCCCTGCCACATCGCATTCACAGCATAGGTCTCCACTTCGCGGAATCCCTTGGGGCTGGTGGGATACATCAGCACCCCGACGGTATCGAAGTTTGCAGCCGTTTCCACATGATTCTGCGGCGTTATCGGGTGCAACATTTTCGTCGCTAGTGCGGGCTCTGAAGAACTCTTTTTTGGCCCCCCCCTCATACGACCTGCTACCCAGCATTTTCCAATAAGCAACATATCCCGACAGATAATGCTCGATATCATCGATCCGTACACGAAAACTGTGGTGGCGAATGAAAAAACTACCCACGATGGTTTGCGGTTTGGCGAAATACATCGCCAGTTCGGGCCAGAAAAAGCCGTTGAGCAGGTAATGGGCGCGGTGGTGCAGGGCGCGGTGGAATTTGTCGATATCAAGGCCGTCGAGCACGTGAAGCATCTGCGGGTATTCGTTTTCAATGCGCTGCAACATGGCTTGGAAAGCCATGGAGAGTTCCAGCAGCGTAGGGTAGGTGGTTTCGCGCTGCAGGATGAAATCAAGGTAGCCGGCGATGTTCTGTACGCCGAAACGGAAGTATTTTTCTTCTGGTTTATAGAGTGTAAGTTCATTAGCGCAGTAGGAGAGCCAATGATCGTGGTGCTCCCAGTGGTCTGCTTTCAGAAAGTAGTCGAAAGCGCGTTCGACGGTTTCCAGCCAGCGCGGGTCACGGGTCAATCCGTAAAGGCGCATCAGGCCAAAAGCGGCTTCTCCGTCGTAATAAACAATTCGGAAGGCATCCTTTACTGACAGGTCTTTGGCGTTGAGGACGTGTATAAATTTGCCGCTGGCCGTATCCTGCATGTGCACGATGCCAAGTGCGAGTTGCTCCATCAGCGGGCGGTGTCGGGTGTCGCCGGTGAGTTCATCGTGTTTGACCAGCGCCAGTAAGCTGACGGCGTTAGCACCAAGTTTTACCTCGCCGTTGATGTCCACGTTGAAGGCAAGTATGTTGCCGTCGGCTTGCGGGTAGCGGCGGATCAGCGTGTTGATCAGGTAGTCCAATGCGAGACGGATGGCGGCTAGTAAGGCTTTATCCTGCGTGAGCTCCCACGCTTCCAGCATCGAATAAATAGAGCTTGCATGGCGCAGGGCATTATAGGTGGGGATAGTACGGCCAAAGCAGGGGAAATGACCGTAAATGAACTTGCCAGTCTTTTGCACCTGCCTGGCGAGGAAGTTGGCGCTGCTGTTGATCAGCGCAAAAACTTCGTTGGATTCTAAGGGGTGAATCTGGCGCCGACCGGCATTCAGGCAGGCAGGGTCTCGCCATGGTGTTTGGGTATCGGTAGGGCCGGGTAGCCACTGTGCTCCGTTGTTTGTCTGTGTTCCTATGGGTAACACGGCCAGCGTAGGGTCGTCAGTAAAAAATATGCCTTCGTGGGTGAACAGCTGGATGGGCGTTTCGGCGGAAAAATCCAGTGGAATTTGTTGGCCGAAACGCTGTCGGGCGTACACAGAGAAATTCTTTTCATTAAGCCCTGCAGCAGCTTTGTCCGAACCTGGGTAAAGCATTGCATTGGCACAAAGTTCAGGCTCCAGAAAGGCGTGTTTGAACTTGGTATCAAGAGCCAGACCAAAACGGAAATAATTGCGCTTGGTGCGAGCGAGTCGTGCCGACAGCCCACCCCAAGTAAGCGACTCGATTTTGGTTACCCAGTCGATCCGAAGCCAGCTTACGGAAAGTTTATGGCGCAAGGCCTCAGCTTGGCAGCGATGGACGCCATTTTGCCAGGCACGCGACAAATCGGTACCTACCCCAACGCAGATATGTGCACGACTGACTCCGTTGCTTAACGAAAAAAAAAGGATGCAGTTGTAATTACCATGCAGTGGCGTGGACACTTCAGCGAAACGGGAGGCGACCAGCGGCCGCGCTTTTGCGAGCAAAGAGGATAGCGACATCGAAGGGGCCTCGGAAAAATAAGGAAAAAAACTATTCCAAGCAAAAGAATGGGGGCTAAAGCCACAGTCTCAAACTGCACCCACCGACTCGATCTGAAGTACCCCGGCTTTCTTGGAGACGGGTTGAGATTCAGTTAGCCCTGTTCGACAACCTTTTCAGTTAGTTGTCTGTAATAGTTTTCTTCAGCTTCTGCCGGTAGAATATACCTGATAGAAGTCAACGGCGGTGGAGGTTAAACACTCGATATTGACGCCTGTCTGTTAACGTACTGATTTAGTAGTCAATGATGAAGACGCGATGTGATCTGACCTGAAACGCGAGCGGCCTACTGTTTTTTCTCAAGACGAATCGGTACGGGAACACATTCCGAACTTGCACTTGCGGAGCAGTTCGATGGACGGGTGTGTGTACTGCTTTGTACCAGGGGTCAAAATAATCTGCCTCTGGCGTCTGCAGATGGTGGATTCCGAGCCCGGCTTGAAACTTGACCGAGAACTTCAATATGGAAGACCTGTGAGTAGCGACATGAGTTAAAACACAGCAAAAAATCAGCCGGCAGGCGGTACCGTGCCAGTAAACGAGGGCCTGCTTTGAAGTTTTTCGTAAAGCCGAACCAGGTGTGGATGACCTTCGCGCCAGTTGAATTCAGGGAAGCGGAAGTCAAGATACCCCAGCGCACAGCCCACCGCAATATCGGCCAGGCTTATGTTGATACCCATGCAGAAACTTTGCTCACCGAGCCCTTTTTCCATATGATCGAGGGCCGCTCGCATTTTGCCGTACTGGCGTTCGATCCAGGCCGGACTACGCAGCTCTTCTGGGCGGCGCATGGTTTCAATGACAATGGTAACTGCTGCATCGAGCAGGCCATCGGCGGCGGCTTCCCAGCACTTGGTGGCGGCGCGATCGCGCCCCGATTGTGGAATGAGCCGGCCAACCGGTGAGAGCGTATCAAGGTATTCGACAATAACGCGGGAATCAAACAGCGCGCTGTTGTCGTCCATGAGCAGGCAGGGCACCTTGCCCAAAGGGTTGTGCTTTTGAATTTGTGAATCTTCAGCCCACACGTTTTCGAGCACGAATTCGTAGTCGAGCTTTTTTTCCGCCATTACAA
>JAAYGT010000181.1 GCA_012727555.1 Alcaligenaceae bacterium
CGGGACTGGCTGCGCCACGCTCACGCCCATCGCACGATGGCCAACAGCGTCTTTGTTGCCGGCAACCCGGTAATGCGCACGGTGGACGACAGCCTGGGCATCACGGAACTGGAAATCCGCAGCAACGCAGGGCAATCAAAATCTACACGATTTGAGTATGAGGTTGATGAGCAGCACCACGTCAAGATTCCTGACGTTGTGTTCAACCATGCGCAGCGGGTGTGGGTTGAAGTGGAAAACGCCTGGCGCAGCAGCAAGGACATGACCAAGCTCGTGCAGTTTTTACGAGCGTTGTTCTGGTATGGGGCCAAAGATTTTGACGAGGTCTGGCTGGTCGTGACCGCAACGGGGGCCAAGACGATTGGCCAGCGTTTGCGTAACGCCTTGAGCCACGATGACCCGTTGGATGGCTGGCCACGGCAAGTCAAGGAACTGGATGCGCGCTTGCTGCAAACCCACGTCAAGGTCTGGGTGTTGGATGCCGACACGTTGACCTTACGGCCTGAGCCGTTAAGACCCCCTGTCCGAGGATAAGCCCCAAGTGCCCTGCCTGCCCGTTCTTGACGCTCTAACCCTACGTCTAACGATAGCTATAGATTCTTTATAAGAGAGGACAGGTGCGGCGGGCCGGCGCAGGGGGGTGTGGCAGCCCGCCGCAGCCAATTTTTAAGGGGTGTAAAAAATTTGTCGATTTGCACTGAAAGTGCGATCAAAAACGCTATACATAGTACCAGCGCATGATTTTCTCGAGCATTCGACATGCAAAAGCTGGTGATCACACCGCTTTTGGCGTGGTCCACATTATGTTAAGGACGTTTATCATGCAAAAGAAACACTCCCTCGCGCAAGCCAACCCCGTTGAAACGCAGGCCGACCTGGCAGACGCGCCTACTGGTGCCCTGGCACAGTTTGCCCTGCCTGCACCATCGGTCAGTGGTGAGGCTGCGCACAGCTTGCAGTCGCTAGCACTCACGCAGAACTTCGGCGCACTGGCTGGCGTCAAAAAAGCCTTGGTCACGGTTCCTGTGCGCAAACCTAACAATCAGACGTTCGTGCGCGTGCATCCAGATGAAGGCTGGCGCTTTCAGGCGGCCATTTTGCAGCTCAAGGACAACGGCGAGTGCTACCTCGTGGTGCCGGCGCTATATACCGAGCTGGTCGATGAAGTTCGCCCCAAGATTCTGTACGCCGCCATTACCCGCGATGGCAGCCCATTTTTGTGGCCGATCAATGCGCCCGGTGAGGATGGTCGGCTCGATGCCTGGTCGGAATCCGCGCACGTCGCCGCGCAGATGGCCCAGACCCACTGGGTCAGGCTCACTGCCAACCGTACGGTAGGTGCGTATGACGTGACGCAGGCTGTCAATCTAGCCGATGAACCCAAATGGCCTGAAAAGACCTTCGAGGACATCGTGCAGATCGCTTTCAAGGGCCGCATCATCGAGTCGCTCGATCACCCGATTATCAAGCGCTTGCGGGGGGAAATGTAATGGTGCGCTGGCCTTTCAAGGAAATCTGGCTGGCGGACTACGAGTTTGCGGCGGCACCGGGCGAGCGGCCCGTGCCGCTTTGCCTGGTGGCTAAAGAGCTGCTGACAGGACGCACCGTGCGGCGCTGGGGGGATGGGCTCAAGGGGCCCGCACCCTTTGATCTGGGCCCTCAGTCGTTGTATGTGGTGTATTACGCCAGCGCCGAAATGGGCTGCCACCTGGCCTTGGGTTGGCCACTGCCCGCTAACGTGCTGGATCTGTATGCGGAGTTTCGCGTGCAAACCAATGGTCGGGTGCTGCCCAAGGTCAAGCTGGAAAGCCGGTCATATGAAACGCATGCTTCGATTTACCGCAACCATATTCAGCCGCAGTTCGGGGATAGGCGGTTAAACGAGATTGATGGGGATGAGATCGTGGACTATGCCGGCCAGCTACGCCAAAAACGGGTATCAGGCGGCCGTTGGGAAAAATCCTCCACGCGCACATTGTCAGAGGGAACCGTCAAGCGCATCTTGATCCTGGTACGCCACATTTTCAATGAGGCAATACGTATCAAGGGCACACATGTGACAGTGAACCCCACGCATGCCATTAAGCTGACGACCGTGCGCAAAATCGTAGGCAAATTCCTGACACAAGCACAATTAAAGGCGCTACTCAAGGCTGCCGAGGGCTCACAAAATCCTGACCTACCCGATATCATCCGTGTCATGGGGGCTACAGGGTTGCGCCGGGATAATGTACTGGCCATGCGGTGGTCATGGTTTGACGAGGCCCGGGCGACGCTGACCGTTCCGGTAGAGGACGACAAGGCCAAGAAAGGGTTTGTGCTGCACCTTTCTGCCGGCGTCCTGGAGGTCCTGCGCAACCGAATGCACGAGAGCGCTTCAGAATGGGTCTTTTCAAACCCCCAGACCGGTAAACCTTACTATTCCTGTCGCAATGCGTGGGTAACCGCGCGGGAAAAGGCCGGGCTGCCTGGCTTGAGGATGCATGACCTGCGTCATACGTATGCCTCGATGATGCTGGACAGCGGCTCAGACATCGTCGATGTTCAGCAAGCGCTGGGGCATACGCAGCTTAAAACAACCGCAGGCTACCTGCACCTGACGGAAGGAAGGAAAAGACACAATGCCAACGCCGCCGCCCAGGCCACCGGCTTGTTCGCTTGACAACAAAGGTCATAATTACCGCTTTATTTACTCTTGAGCCCGCGTCAGCGGGCTTTTTCGTTGTAGTTGTCACTACACGTCACATACGTAGCCCGCAAAGCAATGATCGGATAAAAGAGTCATGATATGAGCAATGCTTGCATTTAATCGTGACCGGTAAGGCTGGAAACATGGGCGTTTTTAGCGTACAGTAAGAGCATGAATTCTTAGGAGAAACGCATGCGTCGCTTCAGCGTAAAAGACAGAATGGTTCGTTCTATCTCCCTTCGTAAGGGCGAGGTCGTCTTGCGCGCTGACTTTGAAAAAATGGGCAGCCAAAGCCAGATCAGCCGCGCCTTGAAGGAACTCGTGCAAGCTGGCAAGTTGGTACGTCTGGGCTACGGGGTGTATGCCAAGGCGCGCCCCAGTGTCTTGTCGGGCAAACCGGTGCCCCGAGCTAGTTTGGCGGAGTTGGCCCAAGAAACTTTGCAGAAACTGGGCGTTGATGCCAGTCTGGGCCGGGCTCAAGCAGCTTACGCTGAGGGCCGAACGACACAAGTGCCTGTACGCACCACCTTTAACACCGGAAATCATCGCATTACCCGCAAGCTCACCGTAGGGATCAGTACCGTTCGTTATGAAAACAATTACTCTACAAGACCGCGAGCTTATTAGCAGCCTAATTGGCGAAGGTCTAACGTCATTGGCTGAAGGCGTCATTGAAAAAGACCTTCTGCTCACTGAGGTTCTGGGCATTGTGGCGAAATCCGCTAACGAAGTCATCCAGCCCGTATTCTGTGGCGGCACCTGCCTTTCCAAGGCGCATGGGC
>JAAYGT010000182.1 GCA_012727555.1 Alcaligenaceae bacterium
AGTTCAGGGCACGCCCCGTTCAGGCCTGCGACGCCGGGAAGCCCGCAGGGCCGCGTGATGCAACCGGCCAGCCCCCAGGCCACGCCAGGCACGCCTCAAGAAACCCGAAAACCTCTCAAAAGAAACCTGCAGAGCAACAAAAGAACCCAACAGCGCGGCAAAAGAACCCAATCGCGAAAAAAATTGCGCCAACACAATTCAGAAACCCGGTTCAGCCTCACGAGCCATCAGTTGAAACACGGATTGCAATGCCGGACTCATGGGTAAACCCAAGCGCTCTCCACCCGGCAAACGTTTCAGGAACCATCGGGAATAATAATTGGACAAATCACGCTGTGCAGCCAGATGATTCAAGGTGTCGGTAATGAAGGCAGCCATTTGGGGGTCGCCCCGGCGATAAACAATGCCATACACCTCGTGTGTCAGCCAAGGACCGGCAATACGGTATTTTGCACGTACACCTTCCTTGTCAATCAAACCGTGCAACAAGACATCGTCTGCCACCAGGGCATCCAGTTTACCTGCTTGCAGCGCGTCAAAGGCCTGGCGGTAATCAGGAAATGAAATCTGGTCCGCCCCGGTTGCAAGCCCCTGGAACATTGCAGAAACCGTGGATCCTTCAACGGTACCTGCGCGCAGCCCCTGAAGATCTCTGGGTGAACGCACGATACGGGCACGAGGCACAAGCACACGCGCACCCGTGATGAAAATGGGGGGTGAGAACGCTACGCTCTGAAGACGCTCGGGTGTACTGGACGTGGAACCACATTCAAGATCAGCCAGCCCTTGCTCAATGACCTGAAAGCGGCTTTCTGCCGTGACTGGAACCCAGCGTACTGTCAGCGCCATTCCCAGCCGGGCCGAAAGCGCCTGCACAATGTCAAGGCAGATATCGATGCTGTAACCTACAGGACGCGCCCGGCCAGGCAAAATATATGAAAATGGCACGGCATCTTCACGGTAGGCCAATGCAATATTACCCCGCTCGACAACGGACCGAAAAGTTCCCTCAAGGACTTCGATACGCAATGCTTCGGTTCGGGGTATAGGCTGTGGCTCATCACGCAAGGCAGGTTGTGCCAGACACAGCGATGCACCAAGTGCCCCGAGTGCCAGTACCATGCAGCGTGACACCGCCGTCTGGCGGGGCGGTGTCGTGGCATTTGCGCACTGATTGCCGTGCAACCCTGGTCCGGTATTGAAACCACGGCTCATGAGCGATGCCCGTGACGGTCTGTTGCAGTGGTCACGTTCGGCTCATCAGCATCAAACGTGGCGTCCTTTCCATGACGTGATGTGTCAAGACCACCTTCCCACTTCGCCACGACAGCCGCTGCGATCCCGTTACCCACCGCATTTGTGGCGGACCGACCCATATCAAGGAACTGGTCAACGCCCATGATCAGCAACAAACCGGCTTCTGGCACACCAAACTGCGACAGCGTTGCGGCAATCACGACCAAAGAAGCCCGGGGAACACCGGCCATACCTTTGGAGGTCAGCATGAGCATGGCCATCATGGTGAGCTGTGTGCCCAGCGACAGGTCTATGCCATAGGCCTGTGCAATGAAAAGCACGGCGAAGGAACAGTACATCATGGAACCATCAAGGTTGAACGAGTACCCCAGGGGCATGACAAAACTGGAGATACGGCGCTGAACGCCGAAGCGGTCAAGTGCTTCAAGCATTTTGGGATAGGCTGCTTCAGAACTGGCCGTTGAAAACGAAAGCAGAAAAGGTTCACGCAGCAGCCGCACGAGCTGAGTGATGGATCGCCCCAGAAACAGGTAGCCGGCCAAGACAAGAACGCACCAGAGCATGAAAAGCCCCAGATAGAAACTGCCCATGAACTTGGCGAATGTCCAGAGCACGCCAATGCCCTGTGTGGTAACAATGGCAGCGACAGCCGCAAACACGGCAATCGGCGCCAGGTTCATGATCATGCCAGTCATTTTCAGAACGACATGCGACATCTCTTCAATAATATGTGTCAACCGCCGGCCACGCTCTCCGAGACTGGCCAGGGCTGTACCGAAAAACAATGAAAAGACAACCACCTGAAGAATTTCGTTGGTCGCCATAGCCTGCACCACAGAGGACGGGACGGTGTGCAGCACGAACTCGCGCAGCGTCAGTGAGGCTGTTTTGACATTCAGTGCGGTATCTTCAGACGGCAGGGGCAAACCAATGTTCAACCCTGGTTGCAGCACATTGGCCAGCAGGGAGCCCAGTGTCAGGGAAATCGCGGAGAAGACAAAGAACCAGAGCAAGGCCTTCAGACCCACACGCCCCACCGCACTGGTGTCCCCCATGTGGGCCACCCCGACGACCAGCGTCGAAAAGACAAGAGGCGCAATGATCATTTTGATCAGACGCAGAAAGATATCGGCTGCCAGAGAAATATAACCGGCGACCTCGGCTGCACGACCGGCATCCTGGACATACGTGTGGGTGAAGTAGCCGGTCAGGGTACCCAGCACCAAGGCCAGAAGTATGTAATTGGTCAGTGAAGATTTTTTTGCAGGTTTGCCGCCATGGGCGTCGGGTATTGACTGCGCATTGTTGTGCATAGGGCACCGGTATTCAGGATCGACTGGTTACCACACCAGTACAGGGTGGCCAATTTTTACACATTTTCCCGAACTCATGGCACACCAGAGCACGTAAATTTTGCGCATCTTGATTTGCGACATGGACATCGAAGAAAACTGCTTGCCACCTTGCAGGCAAGGGAACTTCATGACGCGAAACAACACGTTACGAACCCTGCGCTCGCCACTGCTCCAGACGCGCACGCAACTCGCGCCGTACGATCTTTCCAGTTGTCGTCATGGGTAGTTCCTCGACAAAATACAGCTCACGGGGATATTCGTGTGCAGCAAGACGGGTTTTCACGTACTGCTGCAATTCATGTTTCAGGGCATCGCCGGCCGCATCGGGATCGTGCAAAACCACGACAGCCACCACCACCTCGGTACGCTGTGGATCGGGCCCGCCAATGACGGCCACCATGCGTACGGCAGGATGCTGAAGCAAACAGTCTTCGATTTCTCCGGGACCAATGCGGTAACCCGCCGATGTAATGACATCGTCGTTACGACCGACAAAATGAATGTAGCCATCGGTATCCTGATAGCCGGTATCACCTGTAAGAAGCCAGTCGCCCTGATATTTGTCTGCCGTGCCTCGCGGGTTATTCCAGTAACCCAGGAACATGACCGGGTCGGGAGAGCGCACGGCAATGGCACCGTGCTGCCCCACGGGCACCGGTTGGCCAAGATCATCAAGCACACAGACCCGGTGGCCGGGTGCGGGTCGACCAATCGCGCCAGGGCGCGCAGGCACCAGGGGATCACACGCCGACACGATCATGTTGCATTCGGTCTGACCATAAAATTCGTTGATGGTCAGGCCAAAAACCTTGCGGCCCCAGTCAAGCAGTTCCGAACCCAGCGATTCGCCCCCACTGGCAACCGACCGCAAGCGATAATTCCAGCGCGTTTCAGGCGCCTGCACGGTACGCAGCATTTTCAGTGCAGTGGGTGGCAAAAAGGTATTGCGCACCTGGTAATCCTGCATCAACTGAAAAGCAGCCTCGGGATCAAATTTCTGAAACCGGTGAGCCACCACGGGAATACCATGATGCCAGGCCGGCATCAGCACATCGAACAAACCACCAATCCAGGCCCAGTCGGCCGGTGTCCAGAAACGGTCATCGAGGTGTGGCAAAAGGCCATGCGACATTTCCACTCCGGGCAAATGCCCCAGCAGCACACGGTGGGCATGCAGCGCGCCTTTGGGGTTGCCGGTGGTGCCCGAGGTATAAATAATGACGGCGGGATCATTACTGCCCGTATCGACCGCCGTGAAGGCCGTACTGCACGCTTTCATGGCCGCATGCAGGTCGATTGTGTCGTGCGCATGGCCATCAATGGTGAAGATCACCTTCAGATCGGGCAACCGGCTACGTAATTCGCGCAGGCGTGCAGCACCTTCCAGATTCGTGACCACACAGCGAGCCTGGCTGTCATGCAGCCGGAAAAACAGGGCATCCGGACCAAACAACGTGAACAGCGGAATGGAGATGCACCCGGCTTTGAAGGCGGCCACATGGGTCAACGCGGTTTCAGGTGCCTGAGGCAGCAAAACAGCAACCCGATCACCCGGTTGCACACCCTGTGCATATAAGGCATGGGCCAGCTGGTTTGATTGCGAGTGAATTTGCCCGAACGTATATGTTTCGGCGTGCCCCGAACGATGCACGTGAATCAGTGCCGGCCGGTCAACGTCATTTTCTGCCCACCTTTGCGCGACATCGACACCGATGTTGTAGCGTTCGGGAATGACCCACTGAAAGTGATCATAAAGCGATGCATACGATGCAGCATGGACGGGCAACATGTTAAAACTCACAGAAATGACACAGGCACGAATGTACCTGTTTGCGATCGACTTGAATACAGCACAGTCGCCCTGCGGGCATGAAGCCTACGCGCAGGCAGTGAACACCTTCACACGGGAAAGCACGACCTGGAAGCTTACGGTGCTCAGGAGTAACACTGCGCAGAGTCAACCGTGAAAGGTAAATCGGCTCCCTGCTCCGCACTGGCCACAACAGCATCCACCAATCCATCCGGCGCCAGGCCCTTACTCTGCAACCAGGCATCGTTGTAATACGTTTGCGTATAGCGCTCACCGCCATCGCACAGCACAGTTACAACCGACCCGTGTCGCCCGGCCGCGTGCATTTCACGCACCAGTTGCAACGATGCAATGAAATTGGTGCCGGTAGAACCACCGCAACGCCGGCCCAGACTACGCTCCAGGTAACGCAACGCCGCCAAAGAGGCGGCATCGGGCACGCGGATCATCCGGTCAATGACCGAAGGAATGAACGATCGCTCGACACGCGGACGCCCGATGCCTTCAATATTCGAACCCGCCTGGATCTCCAGATTGTGGTCGCCTGTTGCATACGCATCGAAGAACACCGAGTTTTCGGGATCAGCCGCACAAACCCGCGTCATATACCCCTGATACCTGACATACCGCCCGATGGTGGCAGTCGTGCCGCCGGTGCCACAACTGCACACAATCCAGTCGGGCACAGGAAAAGGCTCCTGGCGCATCTGGGTGAAAATGGAATCGGCAATATTGTTGTTGCTACGCCAGTCGGTGGCCCGCTCGGCATACGTGAACTGATCCATGTAATGCCCGCCCAGCTCCTTGGCCAGACGCTCGGATTCACCATAGATCAGACGACCAGAGTCGACAAAATGGACCTGACCCCCATAAAACTGAATGGCAGCAATTTTTTCCCTTGAGGTCCCCCGGGGGACCACAGCGATGAAGGGCAACCCGATCAGACGTGCAAAATAAGCTTCGGAAACAGCCGTGGAGCCCGACGAGGCCTCGATGACGGTGCTGCCCTGATGCAGCCAGCCATTGCACAGGGCGTACAGAAACAACGAGCGCGCAAGGCGGTGCTTGAGACTGCCCGTAGGGTGGCTGGATTCGTCTTTCAGATAAAGATGAATGTTTGGATAGGCCGGCAAATGAACGGGAATGAGATGAGTATCGGCCGATCGTGTGAAGTCGGCATCGATCTTGCGAATAGCCTGCCGGACCCAGATATCATGTTCAGTCAAGTTGCCTCCTGGTTTCTTTGACACTTTAACAAACCTGTCCCGCTCTGACAGGTACCAGGGGACACAGGCGCTCCATGACACGGGATTATAGAGTGTGATGGCCGGCCGGGCCCACGCTATACTGCCCTATACCCTGACTGGTGCGGCACGTTCAACAACCCCGCCGTATCCGCCTTGTGAAAAGCACACGATACCCGTGCACTTCAATCAAAAAAACACTCCATCAGGAAAAGTGGCAGACATTATGTTCAATCTTGAATTTTTGAAGAATCTTGCACAACAGTGCCCTGAAACCATCGCCCTCGATGACAACGACACCGAAGTCACCCAACAGGAATTGGTCACCGCCGTCAGCGCACTGGCGGTTGCGCTGCAAACCCTCGACCCCATTCCCGGTTCGCGTGTTGCGGTCTGCGGCATCCCCGACCTCAACTACCTTGTCGCTGTGCTGGCCATTCAGGCAGCCGGCAAAATACTGGTTCCCCTGAACCCTAACGGCTCACGGCAAGAGATGTCAGATCTTCTTGTGCGTACCCTGCCAACGGCTGTTATCGCTGCCGACGCAATAGCCGGGCACATACCCTGTGATAACGACCTCATCATTCGCCACAGCCAGTTCGCAGGCCTGGTGCGCACCTATGCCGGCCAAACACCCGAAACCATCGACCTGAACGCCATCGATGCCGAACTCCCCGAACTCGGCGTCACGGATCCCGGTGTTTGTGGCACAGCATGACACCCGCCCTCATCCTGTCCATCATTCCCGCGCACAAACCGAGACCTTTGAACACATGAGAGGTCCCGCCCATACACCGCGCATCGGTCTGGCCCTCGGAAGCGGGTCGGCACGGGGTTGGGCGCATATTGGTGTTCTTCAGGCACTCGAAGACGCGGGTATCCGCCCGCATGTCGTTTGCGGTACGTCCATTGGCGCCTTGGTCGGTGCGGCGTATGCGGCAGGCGAACTGCAACGGTTTTCCGGCTGGGTGCACGGCCTGGGGCTACGCGATGTCCTGTCTTTCATGGATTTCTCACTAAGTGGCGGCGTTCTGAAGGGCGAACGACTCATGGCTTTCTTCAAACGCAACTTCATCGATAAACCGGTTGATCGTTTGAACCTGCCCTTTGCTGCGGTAGCCACTGCGCTGGAAAGTGGTCAGGAAATCTGGCTGCGTGAAGGCTCCACCGTCGATGCCGTTCGGGCTTCGATCGCCCTGCCCGGCCTGTTTTCCCCGGTCTGGTATCAAGGAAGGCTGCTGGTCGATGGCGGACTGGTCAACCCGGTACCTGTATCGCTGGCTCGTGCCATGGGGGCAGACCTGGTCATTGCTGTTGATTTGAACAGCGACATTCTGGGTCGCCATCTGAACCGGGCGGTCGAACCGGCACCGGCAGAACCTGAAGGCCCTGACTGGTTGCAGCGCCTTCAAAACAATATGCAGTGGTTCCTGGCTGATCCTGCTCAATCCGAAAGCACCGGCAATCAGCATCCGCTGCCTGCAAAAGGCGCTGCCGCCAGTCCCGGCCACACCACAGCAGCGGGCCATCCAGGCGCCACAGCCACTCAACCCGCCCGGTTGCCATCCGTGCTTGATGTCATTGCATCAAGCCTGAACATCATGCAGGTTCGCATTACGCGCAGCCGCATGGCCGGCGAACCGCCCGACCTGGTCATCACACCGAAACTCGCCCATCTGGGCCTGCTTGATTTTCACCAGGCTGAAATCGCAATAAGGGCAGGCCATGCCGCTGCACAGCCTGCCATCAACGCATTGCAATCGTTGCTTGACCCCGCGAAACGAAACTGAAAAGATCCGGCAAACGTTACAAACCGCCGGCCAGATCTGGAACAGTCAGCCGTTTTAACCGAAGCGACCGGTAATGTAGTCCTCGGTTTCTTTGCGGGCAGGTTTTACGAAGATTTGATCGGTTTCACCGAACTCCATCAACTCGCCCAGGTACATGTAGGCGGTGTAGTCGGAACAGCGTGCGGCCTGCTGCATATTGTGTGTCACGATCACCACGGTATAGTCCGATTTCAATTCGGCAATCAATTCCTCGATCTTGGCCGTTGAAATGGGATCAAGGGCAGAACACGGTTCATCAAGCAGCAAGACCTCGGGCTTGATGGCCACACCGCGCGCAATACACAGACGTTGCTGCTGCCCGCCCGACAACCCGTTGCCGCTCTGGCCCAGTTTATCTTTTACTTCATTCCAGAGAGCCGCCTTGGTCAGCGCCCATTCAACGCGCTCATCCATTTCACCCTTGCTGAGCCGTTCAAACAGACGCACACCAAAAGCGATGTTGTCGTAGATGCTCATGGGAAACGGCGTAGGCTTCTGGAACACCATCCCTACTTTGGCGCGAATCAGGGAAATATCCTTTTTCGACGTGAGCAGATTTTCGCCATCAAGGTTGATTTCACCTTCGGCACGCTGACCGGGATACAGTTCGTACATGCGGTTGAACGTACGCAGCAACGTTGACTTGCCGCAGCCCGAAGGACCGATAAAGGCAGTGACCTTGTTTTCCTTGATCTGCATGTTCACGTTCTTGATGGCGTGAAACTTGCCGTAGTAGAAGTTCAGATCCTTGACTTCAAGTTTGGTGCGCTCGGCAGTATCGTGACTTTTCATAATCGATTCCTGACGCGGGTCGACCCGCGATCACTGGGTTATTTGCGGAACAGGGAACGTGCGGCAATGTTGATGCCGAGCACAAGCAAGGTGATCATTACGGCACCGGCCCAGGCCAGACGGTTCCAGTCTTCAAACGGGCTGGCCGCATACTGGAAAATGACCACAGGCAGGTTAGCCAACGGTGCGTTCATGTTCAATGACATGAACTGGTTGTTCAGTGCCGTGAACAGCAGGGGCGCGGTTTCACCGGAAATACGTGCAATCGCCAGCAGCACACCCGTCACAATGCCGGAACGCGCAGCGCGATAACAAATGAACATGATGATGCGCCACTTGGGGCACCCAAGCGCCGATGCCGCTTCACGCAGGGTATTGGGCACCAGACTGAGCATGTTGTCGGTTGAACGCACCACCACAGGAATCACCAGAATCGCCAATGCAAAGGCGCCTGCCCAGCCGGAATAGTGACCAACTTGTGACACGTAAATGGCATAAATGAACAGACCAATAATGATGGAGGGCGCCGACAGCAGAACATCGTTCAGGAAACGCGTTGCCGGAGCCAACCAGCCGCGTTGACCATATTCAGCCAGGTAAGTACCTGCCAGAATACCGATCGGCGTCCCGATCACGGTGCCTACGGCAGCCATCATGAAACTGCCCAGAATGGCATTGAGCAACCCACCCTCGCCACCAGGCGGAGGGGTTGGCTGTGTCAGGAGCGAGAACGACAAGGCCTCGCTGCCCTTGACCAACAAAGTCAAAATGATCCAGAACAGCCAGAACAGGCCAAAAGTCAGCGTGACACCCGAAAGTACCAGCATCAGTTTATTGACCCACTGGCGCCTGCGATAGACCGGGTTGGAAAAATTCACGACGTTGGAAGTAGAAGACATAATGAATCCCGATCAGTGAGAAGTGCCTTCGCCCTTGGACAGGCGGAGCAACAACAGCTTGGAGAAGGCCAGCACAACCGTGGTGATCAAGAACAGGATCAACCCCAGCTCAAGCAAGGCTGATTTCTGCATTCCGCCGGCTTCATTGAATTCATTGGCCAGTGCCGAAGCAATGGAGTTTGATGGTGCGAACAGCGAATTGGGCAGATTAAAGGCGTTACCGATCACGAAAGTAACCGCCATGGTTTCCCCGAGCGCCCGGCCAAGTCCCAGCATAATGCCGCCAACGACACCACTTTTTGTGTAGGGCAACACAACTTTCCAGACAACTTCCCAGGTGGTGCTTCCAAGACCGTAGGCAGACTCTTTGAGCAGTGGAGGTACCAGCTCGAAGACATCGCGCATCACCGCGGTGATGAACGGAATCACCATGATCGACAGGATCAGGCCGGCGGTAAACACACCAATACCAAAAGGAGGGCCGGCAAAAATGTTCTGCAAAACCGGAATACCTTCGAACGCGCTGATGATGCCAGGCTGCACGTATTCCTGGAACAGCGGAACGAAAACGAACAAGCCCCACATACCGTAAATGATGGAAGGGATGGCTGCCAGCATTTCAATGGCAGTACCCAATGGACGACGCAACCAGACCGGCGAAAGTTCCGTCAGGAACATGGCGATACCGAACGAGACCGGCACGGCGATCATCAGGGCAATGGCCGATGTGAGCAAGGTACCCACGATCGGTACCATTGCACCGTAAATATTTTGTACTGGATCCCAGTTGTTGGTCCAGAGAAACGCGATGCCGTATTCAGCAATCGATTCACGACTGCCGTAAATCAGCGACACCATGATGGCGCCAAGAAGCATGAACACAAAGAAAGCAAAGGTTCGCGTCAGATTGCGAAACAGCATGTCCATGAGCGGCGTTTGACTGTTTTTCAGAGCCATTGACTTACCTTTGTGCGCTGTAATGCGAAAATTTCGTTGAGAGTGCGTGCATGGGGAAACATCCCGAACCATGAGTTGTACTGCAAGATTCTTACAACACAAACGGGACGGTGATTGAAACAAGCACCGTCCCGGTTGAACAGGGCCGGCAAGACCCCGTCTTTCAAATCTGCTTACTTCCAGATTGCGGCGCCATCGGCAGCCTTGATGTCGGCAGCCCAGGCGGCAGCAATTTTGTCAGTCACGGCCTTGGGCATCGGCACATAATCAAGCTCGGCAGCCATTTTGGCACCATTCTTGAACGCCCAGTCGAAGAACTTCAGCACTTCGGCGGCGGACTCGGGCTTGTCTTGTTTTTTGTGCATCAGGATGAAGCTGGCCGATGTAACGGGCCAGGAATCGGCACCGGGTTCGTTGGTCAGCACAACGCCCATGCCAGGCTCGCTGGCCCAATCAGCGTTGGCTGCCGCTGCAGCAAAGGCTTCCTGAGTCGGCTGAACGAACTTGCCATCTTTATTCTGCAGCTGAGTCCAGGACAGGTTGTTCTGTTTGGCGTAGGCGTATTCAACGTAACCGATCGAATTTTTCAACTGACGAACGTAGGCGGCAACACCTTCATTGCCCTTACCGCCCTGACCTGTAGGCCACTTGACGGCTTTACCCTCACCAACCTGCTCTTTCCAGGCAGGAGACACTTTGGACAGATAGTTGGTCCAGCCAAATGTCGTACCTGAACCATCGGAGCGGTGAACCACAATAATCGATGTTGACGGCAATTTCAGGTCGGGATTCAGCGCCTTGATGGCGGGATCGTCCCACTTCTTGATTTTCGACAGGTAAATATCGGCCAGAACGGTGCCGGACAATTTAAGTTCGCCCGGCTTGATGCCTTCAACGTTCACGACTGGCACAGTACCACCGATAATGGCAGGAAACTGGAACAAACCATGCTCGTCCAGTTTGTCACCTTTCATGGGGTCGTCCGATGCGCCAAAGTCAACGGTCTTGGCAATAATCTGCTGCTGACCACCACCGGAACCAATCGATTGATAGTTAACGCGGTTGCCTGTTTCCTGCTGGTACTGGGCAGCCCACTTGGCATAGATCGGGAAAGGGAAGGAAGCACCTGCGCCGGTGATGTCGGCTGCGTGGGTGGCCAGCGAAACAGCACCCAGGGCCAGACCCAGCGAAACCTGGGAGAGAACGCGTTTTAACATTGAGGGATCCTCTTTGACGTTGACAAGTTGAGACAGGCGAACCCTGCACAAAACGAATGTTAAAGAGGGAATGTGACACGATCATGACAGTCACATTCTTCGTCACAATTGAAAAAACCGATCCGCAACGTTCAATGCCCGTTGAAATGCGACACGCCCGTGCCGCACCGCAATCAACCCAGCTCTTTGACCAGATAGTCGTGCAGGCAAAAGGGCTTGCCGCGCGCCTTCACCTTCACGTAGGTACCATCGGGCAGACCTCGCCAGGCCCGCTGGTTGTCGCGCAGCGCAAACACAAAGGCCTCGTTGATGACACGCCGCTTGAGTTTTTTGTCGAGCACCGGAAACCCGATTTCAACCCTGCGGAAGAAATTGCGGTCCATCCAGTCGGCCGATGACAAATACACGTTCTCCCGCCCGTCATCGTAGAAATAGAATACCCGGGAGTGCTCGAGAAACTGCCCGATGATGGAACGCACTTGAATGTTTTCCGACAACCCCGGAACACCCGGACGCAGGGCGCAGGCCCCACGGACGATGAGGTCGACCCGCACCCCGGCCTGACTGGCCTGGTACAGGGCATTGATAATACCGGGCTCAAGGAGCGAATTCATTTTGGCCATGATGCGCGCCTTCTTGCCGGCTTTGGCATGTGCAATTTCGTTCTTGACCAACGCCACCATGGTTTCATGCAGACTGAATGGCGACTGCAGCAACAACTTGAGGGGCCGCCGCGCACCTAGCCCGGTAAGCAGTGAAAACACGCGATCCATGTCTTCGCACAGGGTCTGGTCAGCCGTGAGCAAACCGAAATCCGTGTAGAGACGCGCCGTACGCGGATGATAGTTGCCCGTTCCCAAATGCCCGTACCGGCGAATCAAGCCTTTTTCCCGACGCAGCACCAAGGCCATCTTGGCGTGTGTTTTATGCCCGACCACACCATAACTGACATGCGCCCCGACCTCTTCCAGGCGAGCCGCCCAGTTGATGTTGGTTTGCTCGTCGAAACGAGCCATCAGCTCGACCACGACGGTGACTTCCTTGCCCGCCTTGGCTGCCGACAACAATAAACGCATGAGTTCGGAGTCTTCGCCCGTGCGATAAATGGTTTGCTTGATGGCCACCACGGCAGGATCGTAGGCAGCCGCTGTCAGGAAGCTGAGGACGGGCTGGAAGGATTGATAGGGATGATGCAGCAGGATATCTTTTCGGGCGATGGCATCGAAAAGCGCCTGCGGATCAGACGACAAGGTGTCGAAGGGCGCAGGCAAGCGGGGTTTATGCTCTTGAAACAACAGGTCGGGACGATCACTGACATTGCAGATCTGCATAAGACGCGACAGGTTCACCGGCCCGATGACCCGATAGGTATCGTGAGGCTGCAAAAGAAATTCTTGCTGCAGGAACGTTGCGAGTTCGGGTGGCATTTGCTGGTCGATTTCCAGGCGCACCGCTGCCCCGAAATTACGCTGGGAAAGTTCGCCCTGCAGGGCGAGCCGCAAATTGGTGATTTCTTCTTCGTCGACGAAAAGATCGCTGTTACGCGTGACGCGCCATTGGTAGACCCCTTTGACATCAAGGCCTGGAAACAGCTCACCGACAAACGTGTTGATCAGGGCGCCCAGCAAAATGAAACCATGGGGCTTGCCGACCAGATCGGATGGTGCCTTGATGACACGGGGAAGCGCCCGGGGCGCCTGCACAATCGCAATGGAGGCACTACGACCAAAGGCATCCTGCCCTGACAGTGACACAATGAAATTAAGGCTTTTGTTATAAACCCTGGGAAAAGGGTGTGCTGGATCGAGCCCAATGGGCGTAAGCAGCGGCATGACCTCACGCTGGAAGCATTCATGAGCCCAGTCGAGCAAGGCATCCGACCATTCGGAGGGGTCAAGCACCGCAATCCCTTCAGCTTTCAGCCGGGGGAAGACATCGTGCATGAGCAGGTTGTTCTGACGCTCAACCAGCGCATGAACAATGTTCTGTACACGATCAAATGCTTCTGAAGGCGTGAACCCGTCGGGACCGACACTACCCGGATTCTGGCGCTGCTGCTCTTTCAGGCTGGAAATGCGGATCTCGAAGAATTCGTCGAGGTTGGAACTGACGATGCACAGATAACGCAGGCGTTCAAGCAAGGGCGTGGAACGGCTTTCGGCCATGGCCAGTACACGCTGATTGAATTTGAGCAAAGACAACTCGCGATTCAAAAAATTCGAATCACCTGCTACTGACGCCATGCAAACACCCTGCAAATAGAATGAATAACCTTGTTTTTTACTACACTAGTATGTCAATGATATGACATTTGTGTGAAATCTTGAACTGATGGGGGTATGAAGCAACGCCCATCAAAAAAATAGCACAAGCGGGCCTGTTACGGCCATGCGATGGGCCGGGTGTCTTTATAATCCTGCCGTTACCAGCAACCCGCCTCATCATGGACCACCTCCTCGCTGCCGTTGATCTCGGCTCGAACAGCTTTCGCCTCTCCATTGGCCGTGTCATTCAGCACAATGGCGTTGAACATATTTATGCCATTGATCGCCTGCGTGAATCCGTGCGGCTTGCCGCAGGCCTGGATGATGACAAACGCATCGATACCGATGCCATGGATCGCGCAGTAGCGGTGCTTGAACGTTTTGGCGAGCGCCTCAAAGGCTTCCATCCCAATAATGTTCGTGCTGTCGCCACCAACACCTTCAGGGTTGCGCGCAATATCGGTGAATTACTGCCACGCGCAGAAGCCGCACTTGGCTTTCCCATCGAAGTGATTTCCGGCCAAGAAGAAGCCCGCCTTATCTTCACGGGCATCACCAATGAACTGCCTCCCTCGGATAATCGTCGCCTGATGATCGACATCGGGGGCGGCTCCACCGAGGTGATTATCGGCAAAGGCTTCAAACCTTTACAGCTTTCTTCGTTGTTCATGGGATGCGTCAGCTTCACCAAGCGCTTTTTTCCCGATGGAAAAATCACGGAAGACCGCATGCAGCAGGCCATACTGGCAGCCCGACGCGAGCTTGAAGGCATTGCCAAACAATACCGGCGTACAGGGTGGCAGGAAGCCTACGGATCCTCAGGTACAGCCAAAGGGTTGATTGCCATTCTGCAAGAAAGCGGTTATTCACGCCGAGGCCTCACCCTGGAGGGCCTTTTGACCTTGAAGGCCAAACTGGTCAAAGATGGCCGAGTGATTCTTGAGGATCTACCCGGCCTGAAGTACGACCGCTCCCTGGTTTTGTCGGGTGGCCTGGCCATCATGATTGCCGCTTTTCAGGAACTGCATATCAAAACCATGCTGGCCGGCGAAGGCGCACTGCGTGCCGGTGTGCTCTATGACCTGCTGGGGCGTGAACTGGCCCACGACAAACGCGAGGAAACGGTCAACCGCTTCATGAAACGCTACCACGTCGATCCACGCCAGGCAGATCGGGTACGACGCGTATCCCTGCGACTATTCGATCAACTGAAACTTGAAAACGGCCCTGAAAAAGATGAACTGCAACGCAGTTTGCGCTGGGCTGCCAGCTTGCACGAAGCGGGCCTGAGCATTGCCCATGCCGATTACCACAAACATTCGGCCTACATCCTTGAAAACGCCGACATGCCAGGCTTTTCCCGGGATGACCAAACCTTGCTGGCCCTGCTCACATTGGGTCACAACGGCAAGCTGACCAAGCTTAAAAACAGCGATCCCGACTACAACACCTGGCTGACCATTTTATGTTTACGCCTGGCCGTGCTGTTGCTGCGCCGACGGGAAAACCAGGAACCCTTGCCCATTTCGCTGGAAGTACGCGGCAAAACCGTGTGTATTCACGCCGACAAGGCCTGGCTGCAAGCTCACCCGCTGTCCGACTATTCCCTGCGCACCGAAAAACGGGAATGGACTAAAGCAGGTTTTGATATTGATCTGGTCGAAGTCTGAAAGGCAGGCACGCACCGCGCTGAATCATCAATGTTAAAAACCAGCCCCGACCGGAGCTACAAGAGCCCTGGCGCGTGGTCGCATCGGCATTACGGTCAAAGAATACCCACACCCTTGGCAAGAACAAGACACTAAAGCCCGAAATGCCGGCGATAACGGGTATCCATGGTCTCGACATCGAGCAAAACAGGAAAATCAGCCGTATTGAAATCAGGGTCCCAGGCAGGCTCACCACAGATCGTGGCACCAAGCTTGATATAACCCTTGATCAGCGGCGGGATGCGAGCAGGCAGGTTGCTGTCGAGCCGCTCAACCGGGTAGCGGTGCAGCGGCACAACGCGGGGATGCCCCGGATGCGCAGCCAGATGTTTTGCAGCAGAGCGCCATACTTCAGCAGCTGTCACACCGTCGTCACGCAAACTGACACTGGCACACCCCAGCACATGGCGAAAACCGTACTGCTGCACCAGACGCGCAATACCCGACCAGAGCAGCATGATCACCGATCCGTTGCGGTAATCGGGATGTGTACAGGAACGCCCCACTTCCACAAGACTGGAATACAAAGCACCCAGACTGGAAAGATCAAATTCGGATTCAGAATAGTAACCGCCCGCCTTGACGGCATTGGCCGGTGTAAGCAGACGGTATGTGCCCACAACACGACCCGTACCGAGCTCCTGGACCATCAGGTGCTCGCACCAGGGGTCGAAGCGATCAGTATCAAGGCCGCTGGCCGCATCAGGAAAAACGGCATTCATTTCTTCGGTGAATACCTGGAAGCGTAAACGCTGAATCGCTTCAAGTTCTTCGTTGCTACGAGCAAGACCAACAGCCAGACCTGCAGGCTCCGCCGCCAGCCACTGTGCACGCCCGCCTGCGGGCGCTTCAATACGTGCAAGTTCCAACATACCCTACCCCCTGTTGTTGAACTGGGTGCATTGTGGACGCGCAATGTTGCAGTGAATTGATAGGTACGTTACACGTTTGTTAAATCGACAGCAAGCAGGTGATCAATGCCCTGTTCAGCCAGAGACTGTTCTTCGGCCTCGACCATGAGACGCAACTTGGGTTCGGTGCCCGAAGCACGGATAAGCACCCTGCCACGGTCACCCAGCAGGCTCTGGACTTCCTGGGTAGCCTGCTTCAGGCCACGATGCGCTTTCCAGTCTGTGCCCGGTACCAAGGGCACGTTCACCATGATCTGGGGGAACATTTTCAGGTCACTCACCAAGGCTTCAAGGCTGCGACCACTACGGATCATGGCCGTGAGCACCTGCAGGGCTGCCACAATGCCATCGCCTGTGGTATGACGATCCAGGCACAGCAGGTGGCCAGAACTTTCCCCTCCGAACTGCCAACCCTTGGAAAGCAGACTTTCAAGCACATAACGATCGCCCACATTGGCACGGTGGAAATCGACCCCGAGGACACGCATCTGTTTCTCGAAACCGAAATTGGTCATGAGGGTACCGACCACACCGGGAACTGGCCCTTGCGTCATGCGATCACACACAATGGCATACAACAGTTCATCACCGTTATACAGACGCCCGCTGGCATCGACCATTTGCAAACGATCGGCATCGCCATCAAGGGCAATACCGACATCGGCGCCGCGCTTGCGTACCTCGTCGATCAGGCGCTCAGGGTGCATGGCACCCACGCCTTCGTTAATGTTGAAACCGTCAGGTTCGCATCCGATGGCCGTGACATCGGCACCCAGTTCACGGAAAACGTGGGGTGCAATGTGATAAGCGGCGCCGTGTGCAGCATCGACGACCACAGACAGTCCAAGCAGGTCGAGCGCATTGGGAAAGGTACTTTTGCAGAATTCGATATAGCGGCCTGCGGCGTCATCGATGCGGCGGGCACGGCCCAGCAATTCGGAACGCACACACCCCAAAGGTTGGTCAAGCTCCGCCTCGATCTCGGCCTCGATGTCGTCAGGCAACTTCATGCCTTGTCCGGAAAAAAACTTGATGCCGTTGTCGTGGTAGGGATTGTGGGAAGCGCTGATGACCACGCCCGCTACCAGACGCAGTGCACGGGTTAGATGCGCAACGGCGGGCGTAGGCAATGGCCCCGCCAACAGCACATCGACCCCGGCTGCTGAAAAACCCGCCTCCAGTGCCGATTCGAGCATGTAACCGGAAATACGCGTATCTTTGCCGATCACGACGGCGGGGTGCTCGCGCCCTGGAAAATGCTTGACCAGCACACGCCCGGCCGCATAGCCCAGACGCAATGCGAATTCGGCATTGATCGTGGAACCACCGACCTCGCCACGGATGCCATCGGTACCAAAGTATTTACGTTTCGACATAAGGTAGAGCTCCGTTTTGAACGGCACGCCAGACTTTCAGGGCGTCAACTGTTTCCTGAACATCGTGAACACGCACAATGAAGGCGCCACGATCAACAGCAGCCAGGGCTGCAGCCACGCTGCCGGCAACACGCTGGGCAGGCGGACGATCAATGATGTGACCAATCATGGATTTCCGTGATACGCCAATCAGCCAGGGCAGGCCATGAACCGGAAGATCGGCAAAATGGTGAAGCAACTGGTAGTTTTGCTGCACGGTTTTGCCAAACCCGCAGCCGGGATCAAGCACAATTCGGCGATCGGACACACCGGCCTGTCGCAGGACATCGACCCGCTCACGTAAAAAGCCGGCGACCTCGTTGAGCAAATGCTCGTAAACAGGTGCCTGCTGCATGGTTTTCGGTTCGCCCTGCATATGCATGACGCACACACCGCACCTGGAATCAGCCACCGCATCAAGGGCACCCGGCAATCGAAAACCGTAGATATCATTGATCATGTCGGCACCCACCTTGAGCGCCTGGACCATGACGGGCGGCTTGAAGGTGTCGATGGACAATGGTACGCCGCAGTGCAACAGACCTTCAATGACAGGCACAATGCGGTGCAGTTCCTCTTCGACCGACACCGGGTCTGCCCCCGGGCGGGTGGACTCACCGCCAATATCCAGGATATCGGCCCCCTGACGCACAAGTTCAAGACCATGCGCAATGGCTTGATCAGCCTGAAAATGCAGGGAACCATCGGAAAACGAGTCAGGAGTAACGTTGACGATACCCATGACAAGCGGGCGTTCGAAAGAGAGTTCGAAACGCCCGCATTGAAATGAAACAGCTGCCAAAATGCGATTCCGCCTTATGGATGAATAAATACGACCGGGTTAAAAGGCCGCAATCATACAGGCGTAGCCGCAGCGTTGTCACCTGCCGAAGCAACCCCGCCACCCGCAGAAGGCGTGCTGCCCGGCGCATCGCTGGCCGACGGATTTTGTGGCGGACGCGGAGGACGCCCTTCCATGATGTCGTTGATCTGGTCGGAATCGATGGTTTCCCACTCCAGCAAAGCCGCCGTCATGGCTTCCATTTTGTCGCGGTTGTCTTCGATGATGCGACGGGCCACGGTGTACTGCTGGTCGATGATGGCGCGGATTTCCTGATCGACCTTTTGCATGGTGGCTTCGGAAACATGTGTTGTTTTGGTAACACTGCGCCCAAGGAAGACCTCGCCTTCGTTTTCGGCATACACCACAGGACCGAGGGAATCGGTCATGCCGTAGCGTGTGACGATGTCGCGCGCAATGGCCGTGGCCCGCTCGAAGTCGTTCGAAGCCCCCGTGGTCATCTGGTTCATGAACACTTCTTCGGCAATACGCCCGCCAAACAATACGGCAATGGTATTGAGCAGACGTTCTTTATCCATGCTGTAACGATCACCTTCAGGCAACTGCATGGTGACCCCAAGGGCACGGCCACGCGGAATGATGGTGACTTTGTGCACGGGATCGGTTTTAGGCAACATGCGAGCCACCAGGGCGTGACCGGATTCATGGTAGGCCGTATTGCGACGCTCTTCCTCGGGCATGATGAGAGAACGACGCTCGGCCCCCATGATGATCTTGTCTTTGGCTTTTTCGAAATCGGACATGTCGACTGTACGGCCATTGCGACGCGCCGCGAACAGCGCGGCCTCGTTCACGAGGTTGGCCAGATCAGCCCCTGAAAAACCGGGTGTGCCACGCGCCAGCACATGAGCATCGACATTGGTGGACAAAGGCACCTTGCGCATGTGAACACGCAAGATTTGTTCGCGACCACGGATATCGGGCAGCGAAACAACCACCTGGCGGTCGAAACGGCCCGGACGCAGCAAGGCCGGATCGAGAACATCGGGACGGTTGGTTGCGGCAATAACGAGAACGCCCTGCCCCGTTTCGAAACCGTCCATTTCGACGAGCAACTGGTTGAGCGTTTGTTCGCGTTCATCGTTGCCGCCACCCAGGCCCGCACCACGTTGACGACCCACGGCATCGATTTCATCGATGAAGATGATGCAGGGTGCCTGCTTCTTGGCATTTTCGAACATGTCGCGGACACGGGCCGCGCCCACACCCACGAACATTTCAACGAAATCGGAACCCGAAATACTGAAGAAAGGTACTTTGGCCTCACCGGCAATGGCCTTGGCCAGCAAGGTTTTGCCCGTACCAGGGGAACCGACCATGAGCACGCCACGGGGAATACGACCGCCAAGACGCTGGAATTTGGTGGGATCACGCAGAAAATCGACGAGCTCCTGAACATCTTCCTTGGCTTCATCGCAACCCGCGACATCGGCAAAGGTAATGTTGTTGGTATTTTCGTCGAGCATGCGGGCGCGGGATTTACCGAAGCTGAATGCGCCGCCCTTGCCGCCACCCTGCATCTGGCGCATGAAGAAGACCCAGACGCCGATGAGCAACAGCATGGGGAACCAGGAAATGAAGATGCTGGCCAGGAACGAAGGCTCTTCGCGCGCCTTGCCCGAAACCTGAACACCGGATTTCACCAGTTCGGGCACCATCCAGAGATCGCCCGGTGAGGTTAGCGTGTAAGGACGACCTGCATCGGGGGTGACATGAAGGGTATCACCCTGGATATCGACCTTGCTGATGCGCCCGGCACGGGCGTCGTCCATGAATTGGGTATAGGTAACGCCGTCAGTCGTAGCCGGGCGCCCGTCAAACTGCTTGAACACAGTAAACAGGACCAGGGCTATGACCATCCAGATCGCAACCTTGGAAAACGAGTTGTTCAAAGCCAACCTCCTACGTGTAACTACCAATTGCGCCACTGACCTTTAATACGGCAGCAACACTAACATGTCAATGACCCATTCTACCCGATCAGGGGTAATTTCGTACACAAAACCCCAGGTCGCGCACTGCTTTGTACTGATTCAAACGGACCGATGCAACAGTGGCGAAGCCATCAGGGTTTCAGACGACGCGCCACCAGAAATGTTTCCGAGGACTTGTCGCGCGAAGCCTTGGGTTTGCGTTCGACAACCCGCTGAAAACGCGACTTGAAGGACTCGACGATTTGTGAGAAACCGCTGCCATGAAACGCTTTGACAACCAGCGCACCGTCTGGCTTGAGATGCTGACAGGAAAACTCAAGCGCTAAATCACATACATGCTGAATTCTAGCTGAATCCGCCGAACTCACACCGGATAAATTGGGGGCCATGTCGGAAATTACAAGATCAACCTGTGCGTCACCCACATGTTGCTGTAACTGGCCCAGCACGGCATCATCACGGAAATCGCCCTGAATGAACTCGACACCCGCAATCGGTTCCATAGGCAGCATATCGAGCGCTATGATACGCCCACGCACTACGCCTCCGGGCCCGGCGAGCCGCTCGCGCACAACCTGTGACCAGCTGCCGGGCGCCGCCCCCAGATCCACAACAATGTCGCCCGGCTTGAGCAGTTTTTCCGTGTCGAGCAATTCGATCAGTTTGAACGCAGCACGTGCACGGTAACCCTTTTGTTGCGCCATTTTGACGTAAGGGTCATTAATATGTTGTTGAACCCATTCTTTTGAGAATTTTTTCTTGGCCATTCCCGTACAATCTCGCTATGCCAAAACTTGAAATTACATCACAAGAGCGCAGCGCACTTCGCGCCGCTGCCCACCCCCTGCGTCCCGTTGTACTTATCGGGGAACGCGGGCTTACCGATGCCGTGCTTAAAGAAGTCGAAACCCACCTGAATGCCCATGGGCTCATCAAGGTGAAAGTTGCCGGCGACGACCGCGAGGCACGCATCGCCATGCTTGAAACACTGTGCGACACGCTTTCGTGCGCCAATGTACACCACCTTGGCAAAACGCTCATCATTTTCCGGCCGAATGGCAAAAGCGTTCTGCCCGAAAAAGAAACAGAACCTGCCACGCGTGCCGTTCGCAAGGCTGCTGAACCTCATACGCCCAAAAAGCAATTGGCCGAAGGCATTAGCCGAACCCGCAAATCGGAACGTGAAAAACGCGCTGCCTCGCGCAATGAAAACCCGGAAAATGCGGCGCCACGCGCACGCCGCGCACTGGCAAGTGCTGCAAGCGCAAAGCCGGCACATGGCATTCCGCGTCGCACGGGCAGCGCACTTTCGCTGCGCGCCGGCGCCCGTCGTGGCCTGGGTGGCCGCTCCGGCGGCAATCGCTGATCCACTCAAGTGCAGCAACCGGGTGCTGCACGTGTGTACTTTTTGCCTAAACTGAAAAAAATTGCCAGACGCAATGTTCAGCTTGAACATATAGCCTGGCATTTTGAACAAACACTGACTGGCACATGCCAGACAGCCCGGTAGCCGGATCGTCTGCCATGGGGTGCCTGGTTCACACCTGGCAGCAACCAACCCGACACGCAACCGGATCAAATGTAACGAATGCTCAGCACTTCGTATTCACGCACCCCGCCCGGCGCCTGCACTTCGACTACATCGCCCTCGCTTTTGCCTATGATGGCACGAGCAACCGGGCTTGACACCGAAATGAGGTTGGCACGAATATCGGCTTCAATATCACCCACAATCTGGTAAGTCAGGCGTTCGCCAGATTCCAGATCCTCGATGTCGACCGTGGCACCAAAAACGGCACGCCCATCAACATCGAGCGCAGAGGGATCGATGATATGCGCATTCGACAATGACCCTTCGAGCTCCTTGATGCGCCCTTCCACAAACGCCTGACGCTCCCGCGCTGCATCGTACTCGGCGTTTTCGGACAGGTCGCCCTGGGCACGTGCCTCGGCAATCGCATTGATGACCTCGGGGCGTTCGACGGTTTTCAAACGATGAAGTTCAGCTTGCAGGCGCTCGGCACCACGCACTGTCAACGGTATCGCAGACATAGTTTTCCTGATCCAAATGTAAAAAGACGCTCGCTAAACGAGCGCCTAGTTGAGAACGGGCCAGCAATTTTCAGGGTTGAACATGCACACCCCGAAACAACACCTGAACACGGCCTGTATGTTTTAAGACTGTGGCCGTGGCAGAAGTTTTACCACCCAAAACAAAACCCCGGTTCTGTTCAAACCGGGGATTCAAAGCGTATTGTGGTCAAAATCAACGCAAATTGCAAGTAGGCCGAAGCAAAGCGTGCAGGATAATCGCGCCAAAGGTGGCCGTACCAATACCATCGAGCCTGAACAACCCCAGTTCAAGCGAAAAATTCCCTGCACCCAGCACCAAGGTAACAGCAGCAACAATAAGATTCCGGTTATCACTGAAGTCAACCTGGTTAACCACCCAGATACGGGCACCCGCAACGGCAATGAGACCAAACACCACAATAGACATCCCCCCCAATACAGGCCCCGGAATCGTCTGGATCAAGGCGCCGAACTTGGGTGAAAAACCCAGCACAATCGCAATCAGTGCAGCCACCACAAACACCAGTGATGAATAGATGCGGGTAACGGTCATGACGCCAATATTTTCGGCGTAGGTGGTGACACCGGTACCCCCAACCGCGCCCGACACCATCGTGGCCACGCCATCGCCCACAAATGCCCGACCCAGATAACGATCAAGATTGCGGCCGGTCATGGCACTGACGGCCTTGATATGACCCAGGTTTTCTGCCACCAGAATGATGGCAACAGGCACGATGACGCTCATGGCCTGCACATTGAACACGGGTGCCGAGAACGTCGGCAAACCGATCCAGGGAGCAGCAGCGACTCCGGAGAAGTCAATGGGTTTCCCGCCCAGACCCAGCACATTGGTGAACAGACCATACAGCACACACGCAACCAGCAAGCCCACCAGGATCAACAGACGCTGCAAGGCCCCGTGGGTGTAAACCGCAACTGCACCCACACACAACACCGTCATGAGCGCCATGAGCGCATCGAACGTACCCGATCCCATGGCGCTTTTGACGGCGATGGGGGCCAGATTCAGACCAATAATGGCAACAATGGCCCCGGTGACCACAGGTGGCATCCAGCGGTCAATCCAGTTTGACGCGCCGCCAGCGCGGGAATCGGCCCACCAGACCAGCAAACCGATCAGGGTATAGGCCAGACCGCAGGCAATGATGGCACCCAGGGCAACCCCGATATTCATATTGGGACCACCACCGGCATACCCAGTAACCGCGATGACGCCACCAATGAAGGCGAAACTGGATCCCAGGTAACTGGGTACGCGCCCCCCCACAAACAGGAAAAAGATGAGCGTGCCGACGCCGGACATGAGAATGGCCACATTGGGATCAAACCCCATGAGCAGCGGGGCCAGTACAGTTGCACCAAACATGGCCACAACGTGCTGGGCACCCATGGCGATGTTCTGAGGCCAGCTAAGACACTCTTCAGGCTGGACAACCGTGCCCGGAGCAATGCCCTGAACCTTGCGCCAGCGGGGAAAATACGAGGATGACATGATGGGAAGCGCCTTTTGATTAAAATGCTTTTTTGGACTGGCGAGAGTTTACGAGGCCCCGGTACACGCATGCAACACAAAACCTTGAATCAAACACACTTTTGGCTTGTTCGCCACGGCGAAACGGAATGGAACGCCTTGCGCCGCCTGCAGGGCTGGCGCGACACGCCCCTGAGCGAAACCGGTCAGGCCCAGGCCGAACAACTACGTGCCCATCTGGCCGGCGGTTTCCCGCACCCGCCTCAGGTCATCTACAGCAGCGATCTTCGCCGGGCCTATGACACCGCCGTGGCAGCGGCCAGCCATTACGGCCTGCCCATTCATCGTGACCCCGCCCTGCGGGAGCGCAATTACGGTATCTACGAAGGGCAAGACTGGGCGCTGCTGAACGGTGCTGATGCCACACGACCCGCCGTCAATTTCCGGCAACTGCATCAACCCATTGAAAACGGCGAATCCCTGGCGCAGTTTGCCGAACGTATTCAACAGGCCTTCGAACGCATTGCCCGGCAGCACAGCGGGAACAATGTCATGGTCTTTGCCCACGGGGGCGTGATTGACATTGCCTGGCGCCTGGCCAGCCAGGTACCCTTCGATGCACCCCGCCCCTCACCCATTCACAACACCAGCATCAATCACTTCTGCATTCATGGCCCGGGGCACTGGGAAGCCATCAATTGGGGGCAAACCGGCCACCTTGAACAGGAAGCCCGCGACGACGTCATCTGACCCCGCCCCTCACGATCAAAACAAGGAGCCGTTGCAGTCGTATCAGGATGATGCCCCGGTTTGATGCCCGCTGCAGGCATGCCCACCTGCCAGAACAGGTATCATCTTCTGGGCGGTGGATGCAGATTGCTCTACCTGACACATTCGCTCAAGAAGCAGGGCCGCGCCGGGGTTTACGCTTGCTGTTGGCGGCAAAACGATCAAACAGCGCATCCGGCAACACCGTAAGCAAGCGGCCCACCCAACCCATTTGCCACGGAATGACGCAATAGCTGCGCCCTCGCGCAATGGCCTGGGCAGCTTCACGGGCAAACGCATCGACCGGCATCAGGAAAGGCATGCGATACGGGTTGCGGGCAGTCATGGGGGTTTGAATAAAGCCCGGTGCAATCGTGACCACATGGATACCCGCCGGGGCCAATTCCACGCGCAGGCTTTCGCAATAGGCACGCACGGCGGCTTTGGATGCACTGTACGCCCCCGCACCGGCAAACCCGCGCACACCGGCCACACTGCCTATGCCCACCAGGGTACCCTGGCCACGCTGCTTCATGGCCGCCACAAATGGTTCGAACGTGGCCACCATGGAAAGCACGTTGATGTCGATGATTTCACGGAAAACCTGGAAATCATCGAGCTCTTCGGTCAGGGTGCCAGCGCTGACCCCGGCACTGGCAATGACGATATCCACCGGCCCTGACTGCTGAAAGTCGTGCGCTGCCGCATGCAACGCGTTGCGGTCTCGCACATCGAGCGGGTAGATACGATGGTGTGCACCGCTGACAGCATCATGGCGTGCGTCAAGGATGGCGCTGTGGGTTGCACTGCAGGCTTCGGGCAAACGGTCGACCAAGTCGCGCAGCGCCTGCTCGCGCCGCCCCACCAGACCCAACTGTGCCCCTTGAGCCGCATAAAAAAGGGCAAGCGCGGCCCCAATGCCGCTGCTTGCCCCGGTGATGAACACCCTCACGGGGTATCAGACCGCTTCGGCGTGCAAGGAAGCATGCAGATCTTGCAGTGAATACACTTTCAGACCTTCTTCCTGGCGCATGTACTGCATGCCTTCTACCGCAGCACGTGCACCTGCGATGGTGGTGAAGAACGTGACACGTGCCGCCAGTGCATGCGTGCGGATCATGCGCGAATCGGCAATGGCATTGCGACGTTCTTCGACCGTGTTGATGACCAGAGAAATTTCACCGTTCTTGATCATGTCGACGATGTGAGGACGCCCTTCAGTGACCTTGTTCACCACCTGCACGGCAATGCCAGCTTCCTGAATGGCTGCGGCGGTTCCGCGTGTGGCCACGATCTTGAAACCCAGTTCGTTCAGGCCACGGGCGACCTCGACGGCACGGGGCTTGTCGAGTGCCTTCACACTGATGAATGCAGTACCCGCTTTGGGCAACACAACACCAGCCGCCAACTGCGACTTGACGAAAGCTTCACCAAAGCTCTGGCCCACCCCCATGACCTCGCCGGTGGACTTCATTTCAGGCCCCAGGATAGTGTCAACACCCGGGAACTTCACGAAGGGGAACACCGCTTCCTTGACGGAGAAGTAGCCGGGAATGACTTCCTTGCCCAGGCCCTGGCTGGCGAAGGAGCGACCTGCCATGGCCTTGGCAGCGATCTTGGCCAATTGCAAGCCCGTGGCCTTGGACACGTAGGGCACAGTGCGCGACGCACGAGGATTGACTTCGAGCACATAGACTTCGCCATCCTGGATGGCAAACTGCACGTTCATGAGGCCTTTGACGTTCAGGGCACGCGCCATGAGCGCGGTCTGACGTTTGATCTCGGCAATGTTTTCCTGCGAAAGCGAATACGGCGGCAGACTGCAGGCTGAGTCACCCGAATGGACACCGGCCTGCTCAATGTGCTCCATGACCCCGCCGATGAACACGGTATCGCCGTCGCAGAGACAATCGACATCAACTTCAGTGGCATTGTTCAGGAAGTGATCGAGCAGCACGGGAGAATCGTTGCTGACCTTGACGGCCTCGCGCATGTAACGCTCAAGATCCTGCTGTTCATGAACGATTTCCATGGCACGACCGCCCAGCACGTAGCTTGGACGCACCACCAGCGGATAACCGATTTCGGATGCCATGGCAATGGCTTCGCCTTCAGTACGGGCGGTACGGTTTTGCGGCTGGCGCAGGCCCAGTTTGTGCAGCAGTTTCTGGAAACGCTCACGATCTTCGGCGATATCGATGGATTCCGGGCTGGTACCGATAATGGGTACACCATTGGCTTCCAGCGCACGCGCCAGTTTGAGCGGCGTTTGACCGCCATACTGCACGATCATGCCAACCGGTTTTTCCTTGTGCACGATTTCCAGGACATCTTCAAGCGTAAGAGGTTCGAAATACAGACGGTCTGATGTGTCGTAGTCGGTGGAAACCGTTTCAGGGTTGCAGTTGACCATGATGGTTTCATAACCGTCTTCGCGCAGGGCCAGCGCTGCATGCACGCAGCAGTAGTCGAATTCAATACCCTGACCGATACGGTTCGGGCCACCGCCCAGCACGATGATTTTCTTGCGATCGGTAGGCGCAGATTCGCACTCTTCCTCGTAGGTGGAATACATGTAGGCCGTGCGCGTGGCAAATTCTGCTGCGCAGGTATCGACACGCTTGTAAACCGGGCGAACACCCATTTGATGACGCTGCTTGCGCACTTCGGATTCGGAGGTGTCGAGCAGGAAGGCCAGACGACGATCAGAGAAACCCCGACGCTTGAGCTGCCACAGTGTGTCGCGATCGAGATCAGACAAGGTACGCTGCTCAAGGGCCAGTTCGATATCGACGATTTCCTTGATTTGCGCCAGGAACCAGGGATCAATACTGGTGAGCGCGTGCACTTCATCGAGGGTGAAACCCTGCGCGAATGCATCGCCAACATACCAGATACGCTCGGGACCGGGTTCACCCAGCTCGACCTGCAGTTTTTCGCGGTCGGTGGTTTTCTGGTTCAGGCCATCGACACCCACCTCAAGGCCGCGCAGGGCTTTCTGGAACGATTCCTGGAAGGTTCGACCAATGGCCATGACTTCGCCCACGGACTTCATCTGTGTGGTTAACCGGGAATCGGCCTGGGGGAATTTTTCGAAGGCAAAACGGGGCACCTTGGTGACCACGTAATCGATGGACGGCTCGAAGGACGCCGGTGTGGCACCACCCGTGATTTCGTTCTTGAGTTCATCAAGGGTGTACCCCACGGCCAGACGGGCAGCGACCTTGGCGATGGGGAAACCCGTGGCCTTGGAGGCCAAGGCCGAGGAGCGCGAAACGCGCGGGTTCATTTCAATGACGATCATGCGTCCGTTGGCCGGGTTGACCGCAAACTGAACGTTGGAGCCACCGGTATCGACACCGATTTCACGCAACACCGCGATCGATGCATTGCGCATGATCTGGTATTCCTTGTCGGTGAGCGTTTGAGCAGGGGCCACCGTGATGGAATCGCCCGTATGCACACCCATGGGGTCAAGGTTTTCGATGGAGCACACGATAATGCAGTTATCGGCCTTGTCGCGAACGACCTCCATTTCGAACTCTTTCCAGCCCAGCAAGGATTCCTCGATCAGCAATTCGTTCGTGGGCGATGCTTCAAGGCCGCGACGGCAAATGCTTTCGAATTCTTCGGCGTTATAGGCAATACCGCCCCCCGAGCCACCCATGGTGAAGCTGGGACGAATGACCGCTGGAAAACCTGATGTACCGACTTCTTCAGCGATACGACGCTGCACTGCCCAGGCTTCATCCATGGAGTGTGCAACGCCGGACTTGGCTGATTCGAGCCCAATGGCGTCCATGGCCAGTTTGAATTTCTGCCGGTCTTCGGCTTTTTCGATGGCATGTTCATTGGCACCGATCAGCTCGACCTTGTGTTTTTCAAGCACACCATGACGAACGAGATCAAGGGCACAATTGAGTGCTGTCTGGCCACCCATAGTGGGCAGCAGGGCATCGGGCTTTTCACGCTCGATGATTTTTTCCACAGCCTGCCAGGTGATGGGTTCAATATAGGTGACGTCGGCCGTTTCCGGGTCGGTCATGATGGTGGCCGGGTTGCTGTTGACCAGAATGGTGCGGAAACCATCGGCCTTGAGCGCTTTGCAGGCCTGGGCACCGGAGTAGTCGAATTCGCAAGCCTGACCGATGATGATCGGGCCGGCACCAATGATGAGAATGCTTTTTATGTCTGTACGCTTTGGCATAGTGCGGCTTTAGTTCTGTGCGGCCATGAGGCTGATGAATTTGTCGAAAAGCACCACGATATCGTGGGGACCCGGGCTGGCTTCGGGGTGACCCTGGAAGCAGAAGGCCGGACGGTCGGTGAACTCGAAACCCTGGAGGGTGCCATCGAAAAGTGACACGTGCGTAACACGTACGTTGTCGGGCAGGCTGTCGGCATCGACAGCGAACCCGTGGTTTTGGCTGGTGATGAACACACGCCCCGTTTGAAGATCTTGTACGGGATGGTTGCCACCGTGGTGACCCGTTTTCATTTTCACGGTTTTACCACCGGAGCCCAGACCCATGATCTGGTGACCCAGGCAGATGCCAAAGAGCGGGATGCGGTTTTCAAGTGCAACACGGCAGGCATTGATGGCGTAGTCGCAGGGCTCTGGATCGCCGGGGCCGTTGGACAGGAACAGGCCATCGGGCTCAAGGGCCAGAACATCGTTGATGGGCGTTTGAGCAGGAACCACAGTAACGCGGCAACCGCGGTCGGCGAGCAGACGCAGAATGTTGGTTTTGACACCGTAGTCGTAGGCAACCACATGATAGGTGGATGTGTCGGGCTGAGTGAAGCCCTGCCCCAGTTGCCAGGTGCCTTCGCGCCATTCGGTGGATGCCTTTTGCGACACAACGCGAGCCAGGTCTTGGCCGACCATGCCGGGAAAGCTGCGCGCCAGTTCCAGCGCACGTTCTTCGTTGTTGCCTACCATGATGCACGCGCCCTGGGCACCGCCATCGCGCAGAATGCGGGTAAGTTTACGCGTGTCGATACCTGCGATCGCTACGATACCTTGTGCCTTCAGGTAATCGGGCAGGGATTGGGTGGCACGAAAATTGGAAACACGCATTGCGCAATCGCGCACGACCAGTCCGGCAGCGTGAATGCGAGACGATTCGACATCTTCGGGATTGATCCCGGTGTTACCGATATGCGGATAGGTGAGCGTGACGATTTGACCGTTGTAACTGGGATCCGTCAGGATTTCCTGATACCCGGTCATGGATGTGTTGAACACGATTTCGGCGACGCTGTGACCATCGGCGCCGATAGAGACACCTTTGAAGATGGTACCGTCTGCCAAGGCAAGAATTGCTGGAGGGGACCCGATGGTTCCCTCGGAAAAGAGTGACGGCAGCACTGTATACCCCGATTTGAAAGTCAGAAATTAAACCTTCCGATTATACCTTGACTGTTACGTTTTTGCCTTTAATGCCGCGTTCAAGGTGTTGATACGGTTTATTTCGAAGGGTACAGGTCTGGGAATTAGCCTGTTTTTGGGTTTTCAGGCGGCAGGTCGTGTGCAGCTTGTTTCGTGGGAAATACCGGGTTTGTTCGTGGCAGGGTTCGTGTTCGAGACTGGTTTTTCGGAACAGGGTTCTTGAGTGAGACCGGGTTTGCTCGAAGCAGGTTTCTTAAGTGACACCGAGTTAATGTGAAGCAGGTTTCTTGACCCGGTCTTCGAGGTGATGCCGGGCTGGCGGTGTGCATCACTCGGCCCTGCGGGCTTCCCGTTGATTGCAGGCTGGACGGGGCGTGCCCGGAACTCGCAGACCCAGGCAGCCCCCGGCTGCTTGGGTCTGCTCAAACAGCCGGGCCCGTGCTCCCCCGCCCAGCCTGCAATCAACGGCGAGTTCAAGCACACCGCCAGCCCGGCATCACCCCGAAGACCTGGACAGATCAGGCTGATGAATGATGTTCACAGCGAAAAAGTTGACATACGGAAAAGAAAAGTTGACATGCGGAAAAGTTG
>JAAYGT010000002.1 GCA_012727555.1 Alcaligenaceae bacterium
GCAAAGCAGCGTGCAGCGTGCTCGACATGAACGTCCGGTGCTTATCGATGACAAGAACGCTGCACTGGCTTCCCCACGACACACAATGCAAACCCTCGTGCGCGCCTTTGACAACAAGTCTCCCGCAGTAGACCAGGCTTTATCAACGCTGAATCTTTCCCAGCTTTCAGGGCTTGCACGAGAGTACGAGGCGCCCAGATTGGCTCGTTATATCAATAGATCGTTGCAGCGTATTGGGGTGTTAACCTGGCAGGAAATACCTGATGATCCCAAGGCGATGGGAGCGTATGTTCATTTTGAGCATCCATTGGGTGCCATTACGCTTGAGCCGGTCGCCACAGACGAGGGGGTTGTATGGCAGTTTTCGCCTGAAACTCTACAGAACATTCGTGCAGTATATGCTGCGCTCGACAACATGCCACCCAGTGCACTGAAATATGTACAGCCCCAGGTCGAGAGTTTGTATTTCCGAACACGTGATGCGGTTCGCGGTTACTTGCCAACACTGGTCAAACGCGCCGGACCAATGGAGATTTGGCAATGGCTAGGACTGGGCCTTGTACTTTTCCTTGCTTTTGGCATCGGCAAGCTTGTCAATATGTCGTTTTACGCACTTGTAATAGGACGCTTCCTACCCTCTGCAGACCATACGTCCCTGACTCGTTTCTTCTTTTTGTGGTCCTTCCGCCTAATGGTTTTGGGCGTCTTGCTCAGGGCCTCTGATCATGTACTTGCGTATCCCGACCTCGTTCAGGTGGTGATTGCGGCGATCAGCTGGTCGTGTGTCATTCTATCGGGAATGATGCTTGTCTTGCTGGCTATTGGTCTAATCGTTGAGCGCATGAAGTCTGCGGGCATTGCCGGTGAAAATCATTTCACGTTGATTTCTTTCATCGCGGGCATCATCCGTATTGTTGTGATTGTATCGGCTGTATTGTTGTTGGCCGATGTGTTGCAAGTACCCTACCAAAGCGTGCTTGCCGGTTTGGGGCTGGGTGGGCTTGCGGTTGCACTGGCCGCACAGTCAACACTGCAGAATTTTATTTCCGGTATTACTTTGTATTTCGACAAGCCGATTGCTGTTGGCGACTACTGCAAATTCGGTGACAAGACCGGAACAATTGAGTTTATAGGTTTACGTTCTACGCGCATTAGAACGCTTGATCGAACCGTACTGACGATTCCGAATAGCGAGTTCTCGAACATGCAGATCGAGAACTATGCTAAGCGTGACAGCATTTTTCTGAACTCCGTCTTGAAATTGCGCTATGAAACCACGCCCGATCAGTTGCGCTTTGTGCTGGTTGAGTTGCGCAAACTACTGCTTGGGCATCCAAAAGTAGCCTCTGATCCTTTGCGTGTACGCTTTGACGGTTTTGGGTCGCATTCACTTGATATCAGTATTTTTGCGTATGTCATGTCAAGTGATTACACCGAGTACGTCGCCATTCGCGAAGATATTTATTTGCGTGTATTGCAGTTGATCGAAGCGTCAGGAACCAAGCTGGCAGTACCGGCCGTTGTGCATTACAACACCCGGGACCATATGCCTGATAAAGCAATTGGCCAAGAGAGTGAGGCGCATGTTCAAGAGTGGCGCGAAGAGGGGCGCTTACCTTTCCCTGACTTTACCTGGCAGGAGAAGGCTGCCTTACGGGAAAGTCTGGATTACCCGCCAGAGGGTTCCGTTGAGTACGCTAAGGTAAAACATAATTGATCCCGTGCCGGAGCCACACTAACCGGATTTGTACATCAAGTACCGATTTCACAGGTTTGCGTGTGTGACGAGGGTCATTTCCACCAACCCCGCATCTAATGCGGGTTTCAGGTAGGCCCTGCGGAAATGCTCGCGGTGGGTCATTCCCAAAGCATCAGCCAGTTGTTGGCGAGACATCTCCCCGTCCAAGGCCACCAGTAAGCGCTGTACTTCCACAGTGACTTGCGCGATGACTTGCTCCGTTGCTGTAATTTCGCCCAGAGTCAACGGATGGCAGGGCAAGCGAATCACGAACGAAAGTCGATCAGTACCCGACTCAAACTGCAAGAAATTATCGACAATTGCCTCAAAGTCGGGAAAAAAGGGCCTCAAACGGTATCAAAAGGGTATTTTCCGTCCAAAACCGCTACCTTTGCTACCAGAGCTTGTGCTACCTTTATAAGCATGAACGAAGCACACATCGCCCAGCAACGCCGCGAGCTACTGTCCAAGGCCATCGATCACCTGACCCACGGTGATCGCAGTGCCTTTGGCCGCCGCCTGGGGTTCAAAGATGGCGCGTTCATCCGGCAGATGCTCAACGGTTCACGCGCCGTTTCCGAAAAAACCATACGCCACATCGAGAGCATTCCCGGAATGCGTGGCTGGTTTACCCAGGCCGAAGGCAACGAGCCCCCAACCCTCCCACCTGTGCATGTGGCTGATGCGAGCCCCGACGACATCGCGGCTCGCTACCACGCCTCCTCGGTTCCCATGCAACGACTTGTCGAATTGGTGTTACGCCAGCCAAGCGAGCCCGTGCCTGAGTGGGCCACACCGGCCTTGCTGTCGGTAGTGACGGCGGGCCTGGTGCTGGCACAAGAGCTCGACGCCAAGAAAAAGTAGCAACGCTACCCTCTTACCTCGGTTTCCCTTCCTGTCTTTCGGGCAATTCGTCCGCCCAATCTCCACATCACCCTCGAAACGTGGCAATTGCATCGCATTTCTACGTTATCTATTGCTCAATTAAAAAGCATTTGCTACTATTCATGCACGCTCTTCAACAACCAACAATCGATGAGCATCACGCCCTGCCGCTTGCGGCACGCGACTGCGTGACTACCTGCACGGCACCTGGGTAGAAGCAAAACAGGTGAAATCCATGGGCTCGACACCGACCTCTTGCGCGAGGTGCTGTACGGGAACGAGCTCGGGGGTCGGCATTCAGGGATGAGTGCCGCGCCAGTAATCAGCCGATGGCGTCGTAATCGGGCTGAAGACAGCGGGAGAAGACCGCACACCGCTTTACAGCCAGGCGCTGTCCCTTCTTGCGCCTGGCCAGCTGTTCTTACCGACCAACTCGCTGCCGTGCCTTGCCGCCACTGACTGCAGAGCCCGCCGCAAAGAAGATGCAAACCATGACGACTGTTGCACCCGAATTCAATTACTCCGAGCTCGCCCGGCAGATTGCGGCGAGAATGTCACCCGAAGCCCTGCTTAGCGCCGAAGATGTCGGTGCGATGCTGGGATACCCGGCCCGGTATATACGTGAAACCATTGCCCTGGCGCCAGGGTTTCCAAGCGCTATCCGCCTGCAGCTTGATACCGACGGCAAACGCAGCTTTCCACGCTGGCGCCGTACAGATGTTGAGCAATGGGTGGTCGACAATATGGAGCGACGCCGCGCACGCGGTGGACGCCCACGCAATGTTGCGTGACTGCAGCGTCCTGCGAAAGTCCAGATACCGCCGAAGCGTTCGGCGGAACCGACCATCTTGCCACCCGTATAGCATAACTATACAATACCCATGATCAAAAGCTTCCGTCACAAAGGCATTGAGCTGTTCTTCCGGACGGGATCTAAGGCTGGCATACAGTCGCGACATGCGCCGCGTCTGCAGGTTCAGCTTACCGCCTTGAATGCTGCTGCTGGGCCGCACGACAGCACTATCACTAGGAGAACATCATGCGAATACACAATCCAGCCCATCCAGGTCTGGTACTTCGCGAGTATCTGGGTGATCTGAGCGTTACCGAGGCCGCACACCGCCTGGGCGTCACCCGTGCTGCCTTGTCGCGCATTCTGAACGGCTCGGCTGCAATTTCTGCGGACATGGCCCTTCGCCTGCGTGATGCCCTGGGTACCAGTGCCGAAATGTGGGCCACCATGCAAGCGCAATACGACCTTTGGCAGGCAGAACAAAAACCTCGGCCGAAAGTGGTGCCTTTCAGTGAACCCGCGACAGCGTGACGCCCAGGGAGCGAAACGGTCGTACACTTCCCTATTTCCAGAAATCCAGAGCTAATTTTGGCACCTAAAGACATAGCTTTGGCCAAGAACCCCGATCTACGGGGGTCATTTGCAGCCATGCAACGCGCAGCCCAATCGGCGCGAGACATTGCCATTCAAACCAACACGGCCATCATTGTCGTACGCAACGGCCAACGGATTCGCATCACTGCTGCCGAACTGCGGAAAGAGCGGGAAATGTAAGCGCTGGGCGATGGCATGGCCGAATCACCTTTGAGAGGTCACCATGGACAAGAACACCGTGATACAGCTGCTTTCAAAAAGCAAGCCTCTACTGCAGGAGCGGTTCGGTGTCGTTCGCCTGGCCTTGTTCGGCTCGACTGCGCGGGGGGCTGCATCTGACACAAGCGATATCGACATTCTCGTCGCGTTCGACGGCCCTGCCACCTCCCGTCGATACTTCGGGGTACAGTTTTATCTGGAAGACCTGCTGGGTCGCCCCGTTGATCTGGTGACAGAGAAAGCACTACGCCCCGAACTTCGACCCTACATTCAAAGAGACCTGGTAAGTGTCTGAAAAACAAATACGGGAATGGCGGTTTTACGTCGACGATATGATCGGCTTCGCCCAGAAGGTATTGGCCTACCCCCCATATGACTATCGCAAGCGAAAGACCTGGAGCTAGGTAGCGACCACGGTGGTACGAATTTCCACCTTCAGCGCGCCTTTGATGGCTGCGAAGATCGCCGAAATGTTATTCATCGTAGGGTTTCCCGAAGCAGAAAGCATGCGATGCAGACTTTTGGCCGGCTTGTGAATCTCATCGGCCAACGCTTCAAACCCTACGGTGGCATTGACAAGATCACGAAGTATCAGCTTGGCTGTGTCGGGTTCGCCATTGATAAACAACGTAATGGCCTCATCAAGCAAAGCCTGCGCAAACGCAGGGTCATTCTGCACACGCAAGGCCACAGTGTCTTTGAAATTTCGGGTCAGTGCCATGTTCATGCTTCCTTCTTTGCAAGGGCTTTACGCCGCTTGTAGTCGTCCCACAAGGCCAGGGCTCGGTCGATATCCTTCTGCTGACGCTTCTTGCTGCCACCACCAAGCAGAACAATAATTTTCAAACCGTCTTTCGCAAGATAGATGCGATAGCCCGGCCCCCAATCAATTTTGTATTCACCAATGCCCCTGAACCATTCGACGTTCGACAGGTTGCCCTGCTCCATTCGTGCAGCCGCTACGCTGACCTTGGCTGCCGCTATCGGAATTTGCAATGGAATGGACGCTCCCACCCCTAACGGCATCAAATGCGCCAAAGTGGAGGTGTTGAACCCACCACTTAATCGGAGAGGAGCGTCATCATGCAGATTACAACGGTTGGCATTGATCTGGCAAAGGATGTTTTTCAGATTCACGGTGTGGATGCGCAAGGCAAGGTTGTGCTTAGAAAACAACTGAAGCGTGTTCAGATGGCATCATTCTTTGTAAATTTGCCGCCATGCCTGATTGGTATGGAAGCCTGTGGCAGCGCGCATTAGTGGTCGCGCAAACTTCAGGGTCAAGGTCACGAGGTACGGCTCATGGCGCCACAGTTTGTTAAGCCCTACGTCAAGACCAATAAACATGACATGGCTGATGCTGAAGCGATTTGCGAGGCGGTACGACGGCCGAACATGCGGTTTGTCCCGATCAAGAACGTGGAGCAACAAGCCATCTTGTCAGTGCATCGCGTACGGGAAGGATTGACCAAAGCGCGCACGGCCCAAGCCAACCAGACTCGTGGTTTGTTAAGTGAGTTCGGTCTGGTCTTGCCCGTAGGAATCCACGTTGTTTATCAACACGTGCCAATGTTGCTCGATCAGGCTAACGATGGTTCGGACCTGGTTCATTACCGGGCCACCGACGAGAAGTAACATACGTTAACTATCGGGGAGCACGACCAAATTGAAGATGTCGGCAGAATACAGTCAAATGGATAGACGCACGCAAAAC
>JAAYGT010000183.1 GCA_012727555.1 Alcaligenaceae bacterium
GAATCGATTGCCGACACGATAGAGCACTGGTTTCGCAACGAGGGTGCTGATGGCTTCAATCTCATGCCTCCGGCACTGCCCGACAGCCTGGATGACTTCGTGGATCATGTGATTCCTGTGTTGCAGAAACGTGGTTTGTTCCGTACCCACTATGAAGGGCGTACGTTGCGCGACCACCTGGGGTTGCGCAGGCCATCGAACTAGCCATTTTGTCTGGTTCAGGCAGAACAGTGCACGCGACCGGCGTGCTTCACGAGCGCGTGGGTTCGGCAAAGAGCAGGTTGGTGATCATGGTGTTGTCAATGGGTTCGCCACTGATGGTGCGTGCCAATACTTCGGCGCCTAATGATTGCAGCGAAATGAGAATGTCGGGGGCGACCTGGCGTATTTTGTTTTTGTGGGCAGCCAGGTTCACCAGGGCCACAGTTTTTGTGTCGGGCCCTTTAACTTCGCGCGCAGCCAGAATGATAAATGCGTTTTCAGCGTCATCAATGCGCAGGGCAAGAATGTAGCGGGCTTTTTCTGCGCCAGCCAGACGCAGGGTTTCGCTGTCGGTTGGGTCGCCTGTCATGACATCGGCGTTTTCCGGGTACGGACTGGCGTGCTCAGGGGGGATAATCACCGTGATTTCATGTTCTTTTTCACGCAACGCCTGATAAACGCTTTGAGCCAGCGGCGATACACCGGCAATAATGATATGGTTTTTTCGCATGGTTTTATTGAGCTTGCCCGAGACCAGGCGTTTAAGATTTCCACTGAGTATAGGGCCAGCAATGGCGCTGACCGACGTTGCAAACACGGTGATCCCCAGAATGATCACCGACGTGGTGAACAACCGTGCTGCCCCTGTTTGCGGGGTAATGTCACCAAAACCGACCGTTGACATCGAGACGATTGAAAAATAAAAGGCGGTCGTGCCGTCGGTTATGGGAGGGTTGAATTCCGGACCCAGGTACAGCGAGCCAAAGATCGCGTAAATAAGCAAAGAAAGTACGCTGATCAGTGTGAACAGGCTGCCGGCAATAAGACTGGAGCGGTCGAAGCGACGCCAGTACACCAGCAACAGGGCCGTTAGCATGAAGGTGTACACGGCCAGGGTTTCATGGCCATTGGTGCGCCAGATGAAAAACACACCGGTGCCCAGCAGAAGCAGCACAGAAAACGACCAAGCAATGCGGGCGCGGAAAATCAGGCCAATGGCCATGATCTGCAACCCGGCGCCCAGCATCAGGCGAGGCACTTCAACCAGACCAAACGAATTCAGGAAGGCATCAAGGCTTTCCAGGCTGATCCAGTGACGCCATGATGCGGATTCTCCCTGCAGCGATCGCGCCGCGTCGATGCCGGGTTGCAGCAGCACATAACCGTTGATCGCCACCAGGATGGCCAACAACCAGTGCAGAGGAAAAATGGTGTTAAGCCGTTTCAGTGCCTGGTGAAGTTTGAGAATTTTTGGGGGTGTATTCAGGTTTGGATGCATCGATACAGGTTGCCTGCAAGCCCGGGTCAGCTTGCGTTGCGTGTGAATGTTATCGTTTCAAGTGTATCAAGATGCAGGGTGGTGCATGTTGGCGGGGTTTCTGCCACGATACGTCCGTTTCGGATGGAGTACCTGGCCCTGACCTGTTTTCTCAGGGCATCGAACCCCGATTCGGCCGGCAAAATGAGAAGGTTGGCCGGATGCCCGACCTGAATGCCGTAATCCTTCAAACCCAGTGTGCGGGCACTGTTTGACGTGATCAGATCAAGTGAATTGCACAGTTGATCGTAACCCATCATCTGGGTTACGTGCAGGCCCATGTGCAGTACCTGCAGCATGCGGCCGCGGGTAAAGTACATCTCATCCCTGTCAGGA
>JAAYGT010000184.1 GCA_012727555.1 Alcaligenaceae bacterium
ACTTCTGCCGGTTCTGAACCGTTCAAAAAACCGAATCTCGATCTGGCCAAAAAATTGTTGGCTGAAGGCGGCTACAAAGGCGAAAAAATCGTCATGATGCTGCCGTCTGATGTCGCTTACCTGAATGCGGCCACCCTGGTCACGGCACAAGCCATGCAGAGCATTGGCATCAATGTGGATCTGCAATCCATGGATTGGTCCACCCTGACGGCCCGTCGGGCCCGCAAGGTGGCGCTGAACGACGGAGGGTGGAGTGTTTTCATTTCAGCGGCCGCTGAATTCAATGTGGATTCACCCATTAATAATACCTACCTGGGCGCTGCGTGCGGCAATTCCCTGCCGGGCTGGCCGTGCGACAAAAAGCTGGACGAACTGCGCGACCAGTGGATCAGTGCCACCGATCCGGCCGAGAGCAAGCGCTTGCTCGACGCTTTCCAGGTCGAGGCCTACCGTTCTTTTCCCAACCTGCCCATTGGTCAGTATTCCACAGTGTTTGCCACCCAGGGCAACGTGAAAAATACCGACAAGCTGTGGGGCCTGCCCAACCTGTGGGTTCTGGGCAAGTAAGCGCGTAAGGCAGGCAGGTACTTATTATGGACTATGTAATCAGGCGCATCCTGGCCGTGATACCCGTTGTGGTGGTCGTGGCGGTGGCCGTTTTCATGCTGATCCATCTGTCGCCGGGGGATCCGGCGACCCTGATGGCCGGTGATTACGCCACCACGGAAGACATCGAGCGGCTGCGTGAGGCGCTGGGCCTCAACGAGCCGTTGTGGCGGCAGTTCATGCTGTGGGCCGGACGGCTTCTGCAGGGTGACCTGGGCACATCCATTTACACCCAGGCGCCGGTCACCGACCTGGTGGCGCAGCGGCTGGGGCCCACCCTGTCGATTGCGTTTCTCACCACGCTGATCTCGGTGGTGGTGGCCATTCCCCTTGGGGTGCTGGCCGCCTACCTGGCCGGCGGTTTCATTGACCGTCTGGTCATGGTGTTTGCCGTGCTGGCGTTTTCGGTGCCCGTGTTCCTGGTGGGGTATCTGTTCATTTACAGTTTTTCCGTGAAGCTGCAGTGGTTTCCGGCCCAGGGGTATGTCAGCCTTTCCGAAGGTGTCGGCCCGTGGTTGCACAACCTGACGCTGCCGTGCGTGAATCTGGCGCTGGTGTACATTGCACTGCTCACGCGCATGACCCGGGCCACAGTGCTCGATGTGCTGCATGAAGACTACATTCGTACCGCCCGCGCCAAGGGCCTGGCTGTTTTGCCGGTGCTGCATCACGCCCTGCGCAATGCCGCCATTCCGATCGCCACCACGGTGGGCGTCGGTATTGCCCTGATGATCGGCGGGGTGGTGGTCACGGAAACCGTGTTCGCCATACCGGGCATTGGCCGGCTGGTCATCGATGCGGTCCAGCACCACGATTATCCCGTCATTCAGGGGGTGCTGCTGCTGTCTGCGGCAGCCTATGTGTTCATCAATCTGCTGATCGACCTGAGCTACGGCCTGTTCGATCCACGTATCCGCTACTGAGGCATTGATCATGTCCAACCCTGTTCTGACGCCCTCGGACATCGGCGAGGGGGCCCGCCGGCGTGCCTTGCGCTGGCGCTGGTTCCGCAAATACCCCATGCTGATTTTTGGCGCGCTGCTGCTCATCATCGTCAGCCTGTTGTCGCTGGCTGCGCCCTGGGTCGCCACGCACGACGTCATTGCCATCAATCCGCTGGCCCGCCTGAAGCCGCCGTCGGATGCCCATTGGTTCGGTACCGATGCCCTGGGCCGTGACGTGTTCAGCCGTGCCGTGTGGGGCGGGCGGGTGTCGCTGGTCGTGGCCTTGTCGGTCGCTGCCCTGGCGACCGTGATCGGTGTGGTGCTGGGGCTGGCTGCCGGTTTCAACCGGTGGGCCGACACCATCATCATGCGCATCATGGACGGCATGATGGCGATCCCCGATATTTTGCTGGCCATTGCGCTGGTGGCCATTGTGCGGCCCAGCCTGACCACGGTCATCGTGGCCATTACGGTGCCCCAGGTGCCCCGCATGGTGCGTCTGGTGCGTTCGCTGGCGCTCATGTTGCGCGAGCAATTGTTTGTCGAAGCCGCCCATGCCATTGGCACGCGTTTGCCCACCATTCTGTGGCGCCATGTGTTGCCCAATACGCTGGCCCCGGTGGTGGTGCAGGCCACGTTCATTGCGGCATCGGCCGTGCTGACCGAAGCGGTGCTGTCGTTTCTGGGGGTAGGTGTACCGGCGCAGATTCCCAGCTGGGGCAACATGATCGCCGATGGCCGCAACGTCGTTGCCCTGGCGCCCCATATCATTCTTTTCCCGGGATTGCTGCTGGCCCTGACGGTGCTGTCGATCAATTCCCTGGGTGATGGTTTGCGTGATCTGCTGGATCCGCGCCTTGCGAATCAACTGTAGGACACGTGCCATGGTGACTTCATCAATACCTGCCAACAACGCGGCACCCTTGCTTGAAATTGACAACCTTTCAACGTTTTTCGATACGCTGGCCGGTACGGTGCGCTCGGTCAACGGGGTTTCGTACACCGTGCATGCCGGTGAAACACTGGGTGTGGTCGGGGAATCAGGCTGCGGTAAAAGCGTCACGGCCTTGTCGGTCATGCGTCTTGTTCCTACGCCACCCGGGCGCTATGCCAGCGGGCAGATCCGCTTTCGGGGCACCAACCTGCTCGATCTCTCCGAAAAGCAGATGCGGGCCATTCGTGGCAACCGTATCTCCATGATCTTTCAGGAGCCCATGACCTCGTTGAACCCGGTGCTGACCATCGGGCGGCAAATTGCCGAAACGGTTATGTTGCACCAGAAGGTGGGGCGTCGGGAAGCCAACAAGCGTGTGCTTGAAATGCTGGAACTGGTGCAGATCGCCGAACCGGCCCGCCGGATCAACGAATACCCCTACCAGCTTTCCGGGGGAATGCGGCAGCGGGTCATGATTGCCCTGGCACTGGCCTGTAATCCCGATGTGCTGATCGCCGACGAGCCCACCACCGCGCTCGATGTCACGATCCAGGCCCAGATTCTGGATCTGCTGCGTTCCTTGCAGAAAAAACTGGGGATGGGTGTGATCATGATCACCCACGACCTGGGGGTGGTGGCGGAATGCTGCGACCGCGTGGTGGTGATGTATGCCGGCAAGAAAGTGGAAGAGGCGCCTGTGGCGGCCTTGTTTGAAAAGCCCTTGCATCCATACACCCGGGCCCTGATGGCGGCCATGCCTTCGGTCAATACGGGTGTCGAGCGGCTCGAGGAAATTCCCGGTCTGGTGCCGGCCCTGCACGCGCTGGGCCCCGGTTGCAGTTTTGCACCGCGCTGCGGTTTCGTGACCGCGCGTTGTCACACCGAAGTGCCATCGCTCACCGCCTGTGGCGATGGCCACAGCGTGGCCTGTTTTGAGATGGAACGTGTGGCAGCGGCCGGGCCGATGCACGTCACGGCGCAGGCTGTGACAGGGGCTGCAACGCCGGTTGCCGGCAAACCCGGTGTGGTGCCCCGCACCCCCACGCCGCGCCCGCCGGTACTGGAAGTGCAGAACCTGAAAAAACACTACCCAGGTTCGCGCCGCTGGTTTGGCCGTGACCGGCCGGTGATCCAGGCTGTCGATGACATTTCTTTTTCAGTGGCTCAGGGTGAAACCCTGGCCCTGGTGGGCGAATCCGGCTGCGGTAAGTCAACGACCGGGAAAACCGTGCTCAGGCTCATTCATCCCACGGCCGGTTCCATTCGTCTGAATGGTGAAGACATCACGGCGCTGGAAGGGGAACCCCTGCGGGCGCGGCGCCAGGACATGCAGATCATTTTCCAGGATCCCTATGCCTCGCTGAACCCGCGCATGACCGCCGGTCAGATCGTGGCCGAGCCCATGCTGAACTTTCCCGGCCCTGAAACCCGTACCGCCCGGCAACGCCAGGAGCGCGTTGAATGGCTGTTTTCCAAGGTGGGTTTGCGGCCGGAGTCCGTCAAGAAATATCCCCACGAATTTTCCGGGGGGCAGCGCCAGCGTCTGGGCATTGCGCGCGCCCTGGCCTTGCAACCCAAGATCATCGTTTGCGACGAGCCGGTGTCGGCGCTCGATGTATCCGTGCAGGCTCAGGTGATCAACCTGCTCACCGACCTGCAGAAGGACATGGACCTGGCCTACCTGTTCGTGGCCCACGATCTGGCGGTGGTGCGTCACATCAGCCATCGGGTGGCTGTCATGTATCTTGGTCACATCGTGGAAATTGCCGACCGCGACACCCTGTTTTCCAGCCCCGTGCACCCGTACACCGAAATTCTCTTATCGGCCGTGCCTCGGGCCGTACCCGGAGCCCCCGTGACCCGCCGTCTGCTTGAAGGCGACCCTCCCAGCCCGGCCAACCCGCCCTCAGGCTGCCGTTTCCACACCCGTTGTCCACTGGTGCAACCGGTGTGCCGTTCAATCAAGCCCGAACTGACACCGCGTGGCGAACCCGTGACCGGCCCCAACGGTGAGCCGGTGCAGCAACAGGTGGCATGTCACGTGCGTTGAATGAATGGGGGACAGACCACAGTTTCATGAAACCGTGGTCTGTCCCCCATTTGCCTGTTTGCCCCATTTGCCCGTGCTCTGTTCCTGTCAGTGTTTCATTCAGCATGATTGGGTGTCCTTTATGTTTACGCTTTGATTTGCAGGCCGTCTGGGCTGGCGGCGTAGCCGGTCAGGGTGCGATCCATGTAACGCATGCGCCATGACAGCATTTTCTGGGCGTAGGTCAGCAGGGTGGTCTGGTGGGCCGGATCCTGAGCCACGTTGTTGAACTGGCCCGGGTCTTTCTTCAGGTCGAAAAACAGGGGCGGTGCGTTGGTGAAGTGTACATACTTGAAGTGTTCGTCCTGAATCACCGCCAGCGAACTGTCATCCAGGCCCGTGCCCACGTAGTCTTGGGGTTTGGAATAGAAGATGTCGCGGAAGTCGTATTCATAGTGCACTTCAGTGCGCCAGCCCTGGGGCGCGTGTCCCTGGGTCAGGAATGGCAACAACGAGGCACCGTCACAGGTGCGTGGTACCGGCAGCCCCAGCCATTCCAGGATGGTGGGCATGGTGTCGATGGTTTCCGTGAAGTGGCTGACCTGCGTGCCGCGCGTGGCATCGGCTTCGGGGCGCGGGTCCACCACGATCATGGGAATGTGATAGCTCTGGTCGAAGTAGCCCAGTTTGCCCAGCAGGTGGTGGTCGCCCAGTTGTTCGGCGTGGTCGCTTGTGAAAATGATCAGGGTGTCGTCCCACTGGCCGGTTTCTTCCAGGAAGTCGAAAACGCGGCCCAGTTGGGCATCCACTTCGGTCATCAGGCCGTAGTAGGTGGCCCGCATCTGGCGCACTTCGTCCAGGCTCATGTCGCTGCCCAGGCCCTTGCCGTGGCGGAAGAATTTTTCCTGTTTCACGTCCTGCAGGTAAAACGACAGCAAGGGATGCTGCTCTGCTTCGTCCTGCGCGCTGGGTGCGCGTACGGGATCCGGGCAGTCGGCTGGGTTGTACATTGCGTTCCAGGGTTCGGGGGCAATGAACGGCGGGTGCGGGCGGTAGTAGCCCAGGTGCAGGAACCAGGGCTTGTCACGGGCGCCCTGCAGGTATTCCAGGGCTTTTTCGGTGAAGAAGGCGGTGTCCGACAGTTCGGCCGGTACCCTGGACGGCTGGGCGGTTGCGCCTTTTTCATCGGGGGCTGGGTCGCAGCAGGCAGGCCAGCATCGACTGGCCGCAGAACACGTACAGCGGCAGGTAGCAGTGGTGGTCGTAATAGGCGTGGAACTGTTTGAGTTCCTGTTCACCATGTAACGGGATATCCGAGGCGTCGACATCCAGAATCAACTCTTGGGGTGGGCTGGCAAAGCTGGCAATGAAGTGCTCGACCAGAACCTGATGCAGCGCCCAGGCATCGGCGCGGCTGGCACCGGTCTCGAGCCGACTGAGTGTGGGCGAGCTGGCCAGTGCCTGATCGCGCCCGACGGCCGTTTGCATCAACAGGTCCGAGCGCAGCGTGTCGTGATCGTTCAGGTCTTCGTAGCCGCAGCACAGGCCATACAGGCGC
>JAAYGT010000185.1 GCA_012727555.1 Alcaligenaceae bacterium
AACAACAGGGCGAACATGACAAAGCCCGTGAAAAACGACAAAAAGAACAAGGCCACCACCCCTTTGTTGCGAAACAGCTCGGAGGGCAGGATAGGTTGGGGAAAGCGTCGCTCCCAGGCCACTAACGCAAGCAGAACCAGTGCGCACACCAGGGCAAGCAGAAGAACTGTGGCATCGGGCCCATGCCGGGCCAGACGCTCGACCAGCAACTGCAAGGAGGCAAGCACCAGCGCAATCAGCAGGGCACCAGGCCAATCGAGCCTGATTTTGCCACCCTGAATCTGGCGGATATGCGGCAAATAACGCCAGACAAAGTAAAGGCTGATGAAACCCAACGGCAAATTCACGAAAAAGACGGCGCGCCAGCCCACGTACTGCGTCAGGAAACCACCCAACGTGGGCCCAAAGGCATTGGCAATACCAAACGAACTTGTAAGCAGCACCGCCCACCGCAAGCGCGTACGCGGTTCGGGAAAAAGATCAGGCACACAGGCAAACGCGGTACCGATCAGCATGCCGCCACCCACGCCCTGAACGCCCCGGGCAATGACGAGCTGCAGCATGGAGGCCGAGAGCCCGCACGCCATTGAACCCAGGGTGAAGATGATGATGGACGCCACCACGAATGGCTTGCGGCCGTAATAGTCGCCCAGACGCCCAAAAACCGGAATCGTAATGACCGAGGTGAGCAAATAACTGGTGGCCACCCAGGCATAGAGCTCAAAGCCCTTGAGATCGGCAATAACAGTGGGCAATGCCGTGCCCACGACCGTTTGGTCGACGGCGACCATCATGAGCAGAAAACACAATCCGAGCACGGCGAGCAAGGATTGACGCACAGGAAGGACTCGACCACTGTGCAGTGATTCGCCGGACGGCGCTGGAGACATTTTATAGACTGATCAATGATTGACTTATCAATAGTTTAATCAGCCTGTTACGCACTCGCAAGCTTGGCAGCAAGAAATGCTGCAAAGCAACAACAAGCCACGACCGCCTGACCTGGAGCGTTACACGCAAAAACAAGACACGGCGGGGCGGGTATCAGGCAACCCGTTCCTGGTCGAGCACACCGCCGGCTTTCACGCAGCGATCAATGGCCAACAACGATTGCAGCAATGATTTCATGTGATGCAGAGGCACCGCATTGGGGCCATCAGAAAGCGCCTGGTCCGGGTTCGGGTGGGTTTCCATGAAAAGACCGGCAACCCCTACGGCGACAGCGGCACGCGCCAGCACCGGAACGAATTCACGCTGACCACCCGACGAGCTGCCCTGACCACCCGGCAACTGCACGGAATGCGTGGCATCGAATACGACCGGGCAACGGGTTTCACGCATGATGGCCAGTGATCGCATATCGGAGACAAGATTGTTATACCCGAACGATGCGCCGCGCTCACAGACCATGATGGTGTGACCATCGCCACCTGCCTGCAGGGCTGCCGCACGTGCCTTGGCAACAACATGCGACATATCGTGCGGCGCCAGGAACTGCCCTTTCTTGATATTGACCGGTTTCAGGGTAGCCGCACACGCCTGGATGAAATCGGTTTGACGGCACAAGAATGCGGGTGTTTGCAGGACATCGACCACCGCTGCGACATCGGCAATCTGGGCTTCGTTGTGGACATCGGTGAGCACAGGTACGCCGAGTTCGGTACGGACATCGGCCAGGATCTGAAGACCTTCCTGCTGGCCGGGGCCACGGTACGAGCTTCCGGAACTGCGGTTGGCCTTGTCAAAAGAACTTTTATAAATGAACGGAATACCCAGTTCATCGGTGAGTTCTTTCAGAGCACCGGCGGTGTCGAAGGCCATCTGGCGGGATTCAATGACGCACGGCCCGGCAATCAGGAAAAAGGGCTGATCGAGCCCGACGTTGAATCCGCACAATTTCACGATACGTTTCCTGCTTGAGTGCGACGTTTCTGATGCTCAAGCGCCGCACGGATGTAACTGATGAATAATGGATGACCATCGCGCGGTGTGGACGTGAATTCCGGATGGAACTGAACCCCCATGAACCATGGGTGCCCCGGGAGTTCCATGATTTCAGGCAGGTTTTCAGTGGGCGTGCGCGCACTGATGACCATGCCAGCGTCTTCCAGACGCGATACATACACATTGTTCACTTCGAAACGATGGCGATGCCGCTCGTTGACTTCCGGGCCATAAATTTCAGCAGCACGTGTACCCGCCTTGATCGGGCAACGCTGTGCGCCCTTGCGCATGGTGCCACCGAGATCGGAGTTGTTGTCGCGACGCTCGATGCGGCCTTCGCTGTCTTGCCATTCGGTGATGAGGGCCACCACCGGATGCGGCGCGGAGGGGTCGAATTCGGTACTGTTGGCACCACCAAGACCGGCCACATGACGTGCGAATTCAACCACAGCCAGCTGCATGCCCAGGCAGATGCCAAGATAAGGAATGCCATGTTCACGGGCGTAGCGAATGGCCTTGATCTTGCCTTCGGTACCCCTTTTGCCGAAACCGCCGGGCACCAATATGGCATCGAAACCGGCCAGACTGTCAGTGCCTTCGGCCTCGAGCAGTTCGGAATCGATGTATTCGATGCTGACTTTCGAGCGTGTGTGAATACCTGCATGCGACAAGGCTTCGCTGAGCGACTTGTACGATTCGGTGAGATCGACATACTTGCCGACCATACCCAGACGCACTTCGTGTTCGGGGTGTTCAATGGCATCGACCAGGCGATCCCAGAGAGTGAGGTCCGCCGGAGGCGGCGAAAGCGCCAACGCATCGCACACAAGGTTGTCGAGCCCCTGGCTGTGCAACATGGCCGGAATTTTATAGATGGAGTCGGCATCCCAGACGGAGATGACGGCATCAAGGGGTACGTTGGAAAACAGCGAGATCTTGGCGCGTTCATCGTCGGGGATGGGACGGTCGGCACGACACAACAACGCATTCGGATAGATACCGATTTCACGCAGTTTTTGAACCGAATGCTGGGTGGGCTTGGTTTTCAGTTCGCCAGCCGAGGCAATGAATGGCACCAGGGTCAGGTGAACGAACGCGGCATTGTTGCGGCCCAGACGCAGGCTCATCTGGCGAGCGGCTTCAAGGAAGGGCAGTGACTCGATGTCGCCTACAGTGCCGCCGATTTCAACGATCGCAATGTCGGTATTGCCGTCCCAGGCCGCCTTGGCACCCCGGGCGATGAAATCCTGGATTTCATTGGTGATGTGCGGAATGACCTGAACGGTTTTACCGAGATAGTCGCCCCGGCGTTCCTTGCGCAAGACTGATTCATAGATTTGCCCGGTGGTGAAGTTGTTCACCTTGCGCATGCGGGCTGAAATGAAACGCTCATAGTGACCGAGGTCGAGATCGGTTTCCGCACCATCTTCGGTGACGAACACTTCCCCGTGCTGAAACGGGCTCATGGTACCGGGATCAACGTTGATGTAGGGGTCGAGCTTGAGCATTGTGACCCGCAACCCGCGGGATTCGAGAATGGCGGCCAGCGAAGCTGCGGCAATGCCTTTACCCAGGGAGGAAACAACGCCACCCGTGACGAATACGTATTTGGTCATGTTCTTTACGAGCCCGCACATGCGGGCTGGAGCGGGAAATTTGGATTATAGCCGTGAAGCCAGCCGGAATGCAGGTAGCCGATGTGGATGCGCACGTTAAACGGACTGCGTACGATCGAGCAACCATTCAAGGGCACGCCCCTGCACCAAAGGCTGCAGGCGTGCACGCACCTGGGTGTGATAGGCATTGAGCCACTGCCGCTCGACGGGCGACAGCAACGTGGTTTCAATACAACGTGTGTCGATGGGACACAACGTGAGCGTTTCAAAGCCGAGAAAATCACCGAATTCAGTTGTTTGTACAGGAACGGCCAGAATCAGGTTTTCGATGCGAATGCCCCAGCGCCCCGGACGGTAAAGACCCGGCTCGTTCGAGGTGATCATACCGACCTGCATCGCCATATGCGGCGTAATGGAGGCACGATAGGCAATCGACTGTGGCCCCTCGTGAACGTTCATGAAGTAACCCACCCCATGACCGGTTCCATGACCATAGTCGGCACCAGCCTGCCAGATGGGCAAACGGGCAATGGCATCGAGCACGGGTGCAGCAGTACCTTTGGGAAAACACGCCATGGACAAGGCGATCATGCCTTTGAGAACAACCGTGAAATCGGCACGATGTTCAGGTGTGAGGGTACCGACCGGCACAACCCGGGTGATGTCGGTGGTACCCCCCAGATACTGGCCGCCGGAATCGATCAGCAGCAGACCATCACCACGAATGACCGCATGCGCAGCAGCCGTTGCATGATAATGCGGCATGGCACCGTTGGCGTTCCAGGCGGCGATCGTGGAAAAACTGGGGGATACAAAATTCGGACGACGCGCACGTGCAGCGGTGATCTGCGTATCGATATCGAGCTCAGTGACTGCCTGACCGGCCTGCAGTGCATCTTCAAACCAGGCAAAAAACTCGCACAGGGCCGCGCCATCGTGCTCCATGGTGTGACGGACATTGGCAATTTCAGCCGTATTCTTGCAGGCCTTGAGCAACTGCGAGGGGTTCGGGGCACGTTTCGTGTTCACAAACGCGGCCGACTGCAACAAACCGATGGTGGTTCGGGCAGGATCAAACAACATGGTCTGGGTTTCAGACAGACACGCCAGCGCACCGGCGCAATCTTCGTAAGGCTGCACTTGCACACCATCAGACTGCAGCGCCTGCAACACTGGGGGGGTGAAGCGGCCGGCATCGGCGAACAGGGTTGCAGATGCCGCCCCCACAAGCAGATAGGCCGTGAAGACAGGGTTATAGGGAATATCGTTGCCACGCAGATTCAGCAGCCAGGCAATATCGTCGAGCGACGAAACAAGCCACCACTGGGCACCGTGTTCCGCCATGGCTGTTCGCACATGGCGCAGGTTCTCGGGACGGGTTCGGCATGCGAACGGCGGCTCGTGCTGCCACACTGAACCACACGGAAGATCGGGGCGGTCGTGCCAGACCGCACTCAGGGCATCGGTGCCGGTAACCAGTACGATCCCTTCCGCAGCCAGAACGTCCTTCCAGAGCTCGTGGGCCTGAACCGACAGCACCTGACCGGGAATATTGACGCGGGCGCCACGATCAAGAAGATGGGCAAGCCACTGCTGAGGGGTGTCTACACCCTCGGAGCCTTGTCGCATGAGCTGGATGCCGGTACCTTTCAGGCTGGCTTCAGCCTGCTCCCAGTACCGACTGTCTGTCCAGAGTGCCGCCGCATCGTGGGCAACCACGAGCGTGCCCGCCGACCCGTGAAAACCGCTGAGCCACTGCCTGCCCTGCCAGTGTTCAGGCAGGTATTCAGACAAATGGGGGTCGGCAGACAAAGCGACATAAGCCTGCAGCCCCTGATCGGACAAGGTTTCGCGCAGGGCCTGGATGCGATGAACAATCGTGGACAGACTCATGGGGATCAGGCTACAGCGGAGACATCGAGACGGGCAGCTGTTTTTGCCTGGATTTCCTCGACAGAGACACCGGGTGCCAGCTCAAGCAGGCGCAGACCATCGTCGGTCACTTCCATGACCCCCAGATCGGTGATGATCAGGTTGACCACGCCGACACCGGTCAAGGGCAGGGAGCACTCGGGCAGGAGCTTGAAATCTTCGGTTCCGTCTTTCTTGCGTGCAACGTGCTCCATGAGCACCACCACACGCCCGACACCGGCGACGAGGTCCATGGCACCACCCATGCCTTTGATCATTTTGCCGGGAATCATCCAGTTGGCCAGATCCCCTTTTTCGGAAACCTGCATGGCACCCAGAATGGCCAGATTGATCTTGCCACCACGAATCATGGCGAACGAGTCAGCGGACGAGAAAATGGATGAGCCGGGCAACGTGGTGACCGTTTGCTTGCCGGCATTGATCATGTCGGGATCGACTTCGTCTTCGGTGGGAAAGGGTCCGATGCCTAGCAGCCCGTTTTCAGACTGGAGCCAGACCTCGATACCCGGCGGCACATGATTGGCAACCAGGGTAGGCAATCCGATCCCCAGATTCACGTAGAAACCATCTTGGAGTTCGCGTGCAGCACGTGCTGCCATTTCGTCACGGGTCCAGGCCATGTTCAAGCTCCTTGTGCAGTACGGACAGTGCGCTGCTCAATGCGTTTTTCGGGATGAGTGTTCAATACGATGCGATGGACGTAAATGCCCGGCAAATGGATGTTGTCTGGATCCAGTTCGCCAAGCTCGACGATTTCCTCGACTTCAACCACCGTGATTTTGCCGGCCATGGCCACGTTGGGATTGAAGTTGCGCGCCGTTTTGCGGAACACCAGGTTGCCGGAGCGGTCGGCTTTCCAGGCCTTGACCAGAGAGACATCAGCCACAATGGCGCGCTCCATGACGTAATGATGGCCATCGAATTCGCGCACTTCCTTGCCTTCGGCCACCAGGGTGCCCACACCGGTTTTGGTGAAGAAGGCGGGAATGCCTGCACCGCCGGCACGCAACTTTTCAGCCAGCGTGCCCTGCGGCGTGAATTCAAGTTCGAGTTCGCCGGACAGGTACTGACGCTCGAATTCTTTGTTTTCGCCCACATAGGAAGCGATCATTTTGCGGATCTGGCGGGTTTCAAGCAATTGCCCCAGGCCAAATCCATCGACCCCGGCATTGTTGCTGACGCAGGTGAGGTTCTGCACCCCGGAATCGCGCAACGCGGCAATCAGGGCCTCGGGAATGCCACAGAGGCCAAAACCACCGACCGCAATGGTTTGGCCATCAGCCACCACGCCCTTGAGCGCCTCGGTAGCGCTTGGATAGACTTTATTCATTGACTCCTGTCCTTCTTGTGGTACTTAACGTGTCCGAAACAGCGTATTCCGGACATGCAAACAGTTAAAGGGAACAACACGATATACCATACTGCATGTATCAGGTTTCAGTGATACTGAACGTTGAGCGCAGCACATCGAGCTGGGGTTCAGACCACGGTACCGGACGCCCGGTTTCAAGGTCGGCACCGACCAGAACGTAACGGCCGCGTGCATACACGATATCCGGGTTGTCGGCGCACCGCATTTCGAGCGAAAAATCGAGACTGGTGCGGCCAATGCGGTTCAGGGTGTGATCAATGCGCAAAGTGGCCGGATAATGCACCGGACGCAGGTAATCGCATGACGCATGCGCCAGCATATTCATGCGACGCGCATCGGGATCTGCCGTGCGCATACGGTTCAGCATATGTATGCGTGCCTCTTCGAACAGCCTGAAATACACCACGTTGCTCAGGTGATTCTGGGCATCGAGGTCGCCCCAGCGTATGGGCACTGTGACGGAAAAAACAGCCTTGGCGCCTGGCGCGCCGGGTGATGAATCGGACTGCACGTGAACTCCTGTTCCTGTAAATAACTGAAACCGTGTACAAGTATAGCGTGCGCAAGCCCATCGTCTCCGACAGCGCGAACAGCAACACGACCGTCATACTGCAATACAATGGTGCCCATTTTTTAAATCTTGAGTCCGCCCTGCGGCAACCGTGCGGCCCGGCATGAACAGGCCAGAATCAACCCGCACCCACGAAGGAGATTGTCCCCATGTCTGAACGCGAATCCATGGAATACGACGTTGTCGTAGTCGGAGCAGGCCCTGCCGGCCTGGCCACAGCCATACGGCTCAAGCAGCTGGCAGCACAGAACGACCAGGAAATCAGCGTTTGTGTGCTTGAAAAAGGCTCCGAGGTCGGGGCCCACACGCTTTCGGGGGCAGTCATGGATCCCCAGGCACTGACCGAACTGATCCCCGACTGGAAGGAAAAAGGAGCGCCACTCAATACCGCCGTTACCGAAGACAAATTCCTGTTCCTTTCGGAAACCGGCGCACGCGCCACACCGGAATGGCTTCTGCCTGAATGTTTCAAAAACCACGGAAACTATATCGTTCAGCTGGGCCTGGTGGTTCGCTGGCTGGGCGAACAGGCCGAAGCATTGGGCGTTGATCTTTTCCCCGGCTTTGCCGCTGCGGAAATCCTTTACACAGACACCGGTGCGGTACGTGGCGTTGCAACAGGCGACATGGGTGTTGCGCGCGATGGTTCACACACCGCCCACTACCAACCGGGCATGGAACTGCTGGCACGCTACACCGTATTTGCCGAAGGCTCGCGCGGGCAACTGGGGCGTCAGCTCATTGACCGCTTCAAGCTCGACGCCGGCCGCGACCCGCAAAGCTATGGTATCGGCATCAAAGAAATGTGGGAAGTCGATCCGTCACAGGCGCGTCCGGGCCTGGTCACGCACACGGCCGGCTGGCCGCTCGATTCCGACACTTATGGCGGCACCTTCCTGTACCACCTTGACAACAACATCGTTGTTGTCGGCATGGTGGTTGGTCTTGATTATGCGAACCCCTGGCTGTCGCCCTTTGAAGAATTCCAGCGCTACAAAACGCACCCGGCCATCCGCCCCACATTCGAAGGCGGCAAACGCATTGCCTATGGTGCCCGCTCACTGACGGCAGGCGGCCTGCTCTCCATCCCCAAGCTGTGTTTCCCGGGTGGCGTGCTGGTCGGTTGCGAAGCCGGCATGCTCAATGCATCGCGCATCAAAGGCAGCCACTCGGCCATCAAGTCGGGGGCGCTGGCCGCCGAGGCGGCATTTGAAGCCTTGAAAGCAGGTCGCAGCCACGATGAACTGGTCGCCTATCCGGCCGCGTTTGAAAGCAGCTGGCTCTACGAAGAGCTGAACAAGGCACGTAACTTCAAGCAGTGGTTCAAGAAAGGCCGTACGGTTGCCACGCTGATGACCGGCATCGAACAGTGGCTGCTCAAAGGCAAAATGCCCTGGACAATCCATCGCACCAAGCCTGACCACGCCTGCTTGCAACCCGCCGCCGAATGCGCGCGTATTGACTACCCCAAACCCGATGGCAAGATCACGTTCGATCGCCTCAGTTCCGTGTTTATTTCGAACACCAACCACGAGGAAGATGAGCCCATCCACCTCACCCTGAAAGATCCGGGCGTTCCGGTATCGGTAAACCTGGCCAAATACGGCGGGCCTGAAACCCGCTACTGCCCGGCCGGCGTGTACGAATTCGTGAAGACAGAAACGGGCGAAGACAAGCTTCAGATCAACGCCCAGAACTGCGTTCACTGCAAAACCTGTGACATCAAAGATCCCACCCAGAATATCGTCTGGGTTGCGCCCCAGGGTGGCGAAGGCCCCGTGTACAACGGCATGTAAAGCTGACCACGTTGCAGGAGCCCTGGTCAGCAGCGGGCTCCTGCAGACAACACCCGTCAGGCCGCCCTGCCCTGCGGCCGGCGCTTCGGACTATTCACAACCACCAAGCCGGCAAACAGAAAGAAGATCCCGGTGTAATCCCATACCGATGGCCTTTCCCCCAGTAAAACCGCTGCAAAAATGGTGGTCATGATCGGTACGCCCAGCGCCGACATACTGGCCACGGGCGCGCTGACCCGGCCCAGCACGGTCATCCAGAGCCACCAACCGAGTGCTGATGCGAACACTGCCATGTAGATCATGGACAACCAGAAGGGAAGCGACCAGTCGATTGCCCGCTGAGGCACCAGCACAACTAATGGCAACGTGAGTACGGCGCACAGAAACATTTGCCACATGGTCACGGTCAGTATATCGGGCTGATACTGCTGAAAAAGCCGCTTGGCCAATACAACGCCCAACCCCCAGCTGGCACCGCCTGCAACAGCCAGAGCCGAGCCCTGAACGGACCCCAGCCCTTCCCAGGGCGACATGACACTGACCAAACCAATGGCCGCGAGCACAATGCCAACCCAATGCTTGCCCGAAGGTTTGTCACCCAAAAGCATCCAGGCGAACAGCACCACCCAGAAGGGCATGGTGTAAGCCAACAGCGAAACCTGACCAGCCCCGCCTGTAACAAGGGCCATCTGGCACAAGGTTTGCATGCCTGCTGTCTGGAAAAGCGCCACAGCAACCATGAGACCGGGCGCCGGCATTCTGAGGGAACGCCCCCCGACAAGCTGAACCACCAGCAGCACGGCAAACGCCATCAGGTTGCGCATGAAAACACCATCGAAAGGCCCGATGTACAACAGCATGTACTTCATGGCGACCCAACTCAGGCCCCATAACATCACGGTCAGCAGCATTAGCAGCAAAGCACCGCGATCAGCGGTTCGGGTCATACCGGGTTGCATTCCATCGTTCTTCAAAAAGCAGGGGATTCAATGCACCAAGGGGAGCCAAGCCCCCCTTGCTATGCAGCGTCAGCGCATCAGGACCGCAGATCAGAACGACTGGGACAACTGATCGAGAATGGCGGGGTTTTCAAGCGTGGAGACATCTTGTGTGACTTCCTGACCCTGGGCAACCACACGCAACAAGCGACGCATGATTTTCCCGGAACGGGTCTTGGGCAGATTTTCGCCAAAACGGATTTCTTTGGGTTTGGCGATGGGGCCAATTTCATGGGCAACCCAGTTACGCAGATCCGTTGCGATCTTGCGGCCTTGTTCGTCGTCGGGCAACGACTGATTCAGAACCACGAACGCAACAATGGCTTCGCCTGTGGTGGCATCGGGACGACCGACCACTGCGGCTTCGGCCACCAGCGGGTGCGCCACCAGGGCGGATTCGACTTCCATGGTACCCAAACGGTGGCCTGAAACGTTCAGAACATCGTCAATGCGGCCCATGATCCAGAAATAGGCGTCATCGTCGCGCTGGGCACCGTCGCCGGCCAGATAATACCCTTTCAGCTCTGCCGGAAAGTAACTGGTCTTGAAACGCTCGGGATCACCCCAGATTGTGCGGATCATGGCAGGCCAGGGGCGCTTGACCACCAGGAAACCGCCCTTGCCATGCGGAACATCTTCGCCGACTTCATCGACAATGGCCGCTGTAATGCCCGGCAACGGCAGTGAGCAAGAACCCGGCTTGAGCGGCGTGGCGCCCGGCAACGGCGTGATCATGTGGCCACCGGTTTCCGTTTGCCACCAGGTATCGATCACCGGACAACGTTCGCGGCCAACGTTCGTGTAATACCACATCCAGGCCTCGGGGTTGATCGGTTCGCCGACCGAGCCAATGATGCGCAAGGTATCGAGGTTGTATTGCCTGGGGTGAATCTGGGGAGTGGTTTCAGCCGCCTTGGTGAGCGAACGGATGGCGGTGGGTGCCGTGTAGAAAATGGTGACTTTGTGATCCTGGATCATTTTCCAGAAACGCCCGGCATCAGGGTACGTTGGTACCCCCTCGAAGATGACCTGTGTGAGCCCGGCTGCCAGCGGCCCGTAGGTGATATAGGTGTGACCCGTGACCCAGCCGACATCGGCAGTACACCAGAAGACATCAGTGGGCTTGGCATCGAATGTCCATTTGATGGTCATGAGGGCCCACAAAAGATAGCCCGCCGAGGAATGCTGCACCCCTTTGGGCTTACCCGTTGAACCGGATGTATAGAGGATGAACAACGGATGTTCGGCATTGACAGCGACGGGCTCGCACGTGCCTGGCTGGTTCAGGCAGACATCGTGCAGCCAGCGATCACGCCCCTCGACCCAATCGACCTTGCTGTTTGCCCGATTGTAGACAATGACATTGCGAACTGCTTCGCACCCGCCAAGGGACAAGGCCTCGTCGACAGCAGGTTTGAGTGCCAGGGTTTTACCACCGCGCATTTGGGCATCGGCCGTGATGACCAGCGACGCGCCGACATCGACAGTACGCTCATGCAGACTTTTAGAGGAAAAACCGCCAAATACCACCGAATGAATGATACCCAGACGCGCGCAGGCCTGCATGGCAACCACCGCTTCGATCGACATGGGCAGGTAAATGATGGCACGATCACCTGCGCTGTACCCCAGCGATGTCAGACCATTGGCCAGCTGGCACACTTTGGCATGCAATTCTTTGTAGGTGACGCGCGTTACGGAACCGTCGTCGGCCTCGAAGATGATGGCTGTTTTGTCGGCAGTTGGCGTGCCCAGATGCTTGTCGAGGCAATTGGCCGAGACATTCAGCTCACCATCGGCGAACCAGCGGTAGAACGGCGGATTGGTTTCATCGAGCACCTGGGTGAACGGCGTGTTCCACACGAGATTGTCGTTGGCCAGATCTTTCCAGAAACCATCGGGATCGTGCTCGGCACGTTCGCACAGGGCCTGGTAGGCGGGCATACCCGAAATGGCTGCACCTTCGACCAGATTGGAAAAGGGCTGAAACACCCTGCTTTCCGTCAGGACTGATTGGATTTCATTTGACATGGGGTCTCCTCGGAGTTGTTAGATAATGTCACGCACCAATTTCGTTAGTATCGCGCACACGCACGCCACGCGCAAAGTCCACACAACGCAAGGTCAGCAGTGCCGCCAGAAAAAACACGCCTGTAACAAGCAAAGCCAAGCGGTGATTGCCTTCAGTCAGCCAGGTAACCGCGCCGTAAGTCAGGGGCCCGACAATAGCGGCCAGACGCACCGCCCATGACCACAAGGCGTAAAAACGGGCCGCATGACCGTTTGGTGCCAGTGCAGCAACCATGGCCCGACCCGCGCTTTGACTGGTTCCCATACACAACCCGGCCAGCGCGGCAGCCATCCAGAACATGGCGGGCCCCGTGGCCATGACGGCGAGCACGATCATCAGAACCCAGCCCACCAAGGTACCCCCCAACGCGCGGGTATGTCCGAAGGTGTCCTGAACATGGCCAAAGACCAATGCGCCAACTGCAGCTGTGATATTAACCACGAACACCAGCAACATGGTCTGCGTCATGTCAAACCCCATGGCCTGTGTTGCATACACCGCCGACAAAGTGATAACGACCGAAATACCTGCATGGTAGAACGCACCACACAGCAACAACCAGCGAAAATCAGGGAACTGCACAAGTACGGAACGCAACGTACACGCAACCACAGAAGGCACAGAACGGACGGCAGGCTGCACCGAGCCTCCGGCACTGTACGTTGCCGAAGATCCGACACCATTCGGTCTCCGGGACGGATGTTTTTTTTCCGGTAAAAAAAACAGGGCCGGCAAGGCAGCCGCAAGAAAAATGCACGCTGTGATCAACATGACACCCGGAACGAACTGAGGAGGATGCCAACCGAGCGCCGTTGCATACGCAACCCATCCAAGCCCCAAGCCGAGCGTCAACATACCGCCAAGATAACCAACCCCCCATCCCCAGCCTGACACACGACCGAACGCCTGCGGGCGAGCAAGATCGGGAAGAAATGCGGCAATGACAGTTTCACCAATGCAGTAGGCCAGATTCGACAGCGCCAGCACAACCAGACCGGCAAAGATATCGCCTGGCCCGATGGTTGCCAGCAATGTCGTCAGGGCAACACACGCCAGGGTACTGACACGAAGAACATGACGTTTTCCGGCATGCTGATCGGCCCAGGCACCCAGCGGCGGCAAAACGACCATGGCCAGGGCATACGATGCAGACAGGGCGCATGTCAGGGCAAAGGTTGCCCAGGGCGCCCCTTGGGCTACCTGGGCCACGAAGTAGGCACTGAAAACAGTCGTTAGAACGACCGTGGTATACCCTGAGTTGGCAAAATCATACAGAGCCCAGGCCATCAGGTGGCCTGGGCGAACACCGGGCCTGAGCGCACGCCCGACAAACACGGGAAAACAACGCATGAGCACTGTGCGTATCAACGCTTCAATGCGGCGATTCCGGCACGTGCAATTTCAACATCTTCACTGGACTTGACCCCCGAAACCCCAACGGCACCGACCACCTGACCATCGACCATGATAGGCACGCCCCCTTCAAGCAAACCCTCAAGACCGGGTGCCGAAAGAAAGGCAACACGCCCCTGATTCACAATATCTTCGTAGATCTTTGATTCGCGCTGACCGAGCGCCGAAGTACGTGCCTTGGCCGGGGAAATCTGGGCGGATATGGGGGCCGCACCATCAAGGCGCACCATACCCAGCAAATGACCACCATCATCAACCACCGAAATGCTGACAGCCCACTGGTTGGCCAGCGCATGGGCTTCGGCCGCTGCAAGAATGGTTTTGACATCATCAAGTTGAAGCACTGGTTTGATTTTCATTGCGTTTCCTTTATGCAGAAGGGTGGAATTCAATCGTGCGGCCACTATACCGCACGTCAATGTTCACGGCGGTTGCCGGCCAAAATACCGCAGGTTCATGCAGGAAGAAGACAACATGACCAGGAAAACTGCTTTACCAGAGCGCCTTCTTTCGGTAAACTCTGGGGATACTAGCGATGTCTTAGCGGCATCGTCGTTCTTCAGCCCGTCTTTCGTTGGCAATTGAGTGCAAATTACATTCAATTGCCTTTGTTTTTAATAACACCGGAAGCCCTGCACAACGCACTTGATACCAAATCATGCCGCCGCACTACTTATCCAACCTTTTTATCTCGCTCAAGTCTGGCTTCATGCGCAGGCTTTTCATTGGTCTGGCAACAGTTTCCACCCTTGCACTCACAGGGTGTGTCACAACGGAATACGCCCAAAACTCCGACAATTACTCCGATGGCTGGGCTGCACGCAGCAACCAGCTTTCGTCCACGCGCTCCGACCCCCTCGGAGCCTACTTGCAGTCACGTGAATTTGCCTACCAGCAGTCTGCTGTTCCCGGCGAAACCCGTGCCCTTGCCAGCACGGCACTGGGCGCACTGGGCATTAAGTACCGCTACGGAGGCGATACACCCAGCACAGGGTTCGACTGCAGTGGGTTGGTCATTTATGCTGCCGAAAAATCACTGGGCCTCAAACTGCCACGCAGTTCCGCTGAAATTGCACAGCACGGTGTCTCGGTGAACCACAGCGAACTGAAAAAAGGCGACCTGGTGTTTTTCAACACGCTGGGCCACCGTTTTTCACATGTAGGAATTTACCTGGGTGACCGCAAGTTTGTTCACGCACCCAGGGCCGGTTCGGTTGTCCGCGTTGAAGACATGGACATGGCCTACTGGAAAAAACGCTACAACGGTGCGCGGCGCCTTGTTGCAACAGCCGGGCAATCCTCGCAATAACCGCACTGGTTCAGGGCTTGGCGCAGGCTGCACACCGACCTGCGACAAGCCAGCACCCTCACCCCCGACTTCTCGGCAGCGGCACGAAACGTTTTCATTACGTTATGCCCAAGAAAGTCTGTCAGCAGGATCACAAGATCGGTTCCTGAAGGCAAGGCCAGTGTTTTCTTCTGGTGCGCAGGATCACGACCACTGATATGGTGACGTACATTGATGTTGTGGCCCTTCAGAACATCCGGAATATTCCCCAGACGATCAGCACCAACCACCAGAGCACTGAGAGCAGTCATCAAAACACCTCATTTAAATAATAATGATTCTCATTATTATTATTTGATGGAGCTCTGTCAAGCGACGTTGCGATGATGCGCCAGCTCACCGCCCTGACAACGCCCGGCAGAATGCCCCGCTCTGCACGCCAGAAACAAACCGCTCACGGTGACGGCAGTTCGATCGCCGAGCCCGGAGCCTCAAGCGCATCCTGCACGACATCACGCGTCAGTTCAGGTGACAACATTTCCAGCATGACATACACATAATCACGCAAAAAAACACCCGATTTGATGGCCACACGGGTTGTATGCGTGCCGAACAGATGCCCGACAGGCAAACCGACCAAACCCTTGTCACGACGGGGATCAAACGCCATACCCGCAATGATCCCCACCCCCATTCCCACATCGACATACGTCTTGATGACATCGGCATCAATTGCCTCAAGGACGATATCCGGCACGATACCCGCCGTTTCGAATATGCGATCAATGGTGCCTCGGCCGGAAAATGCCGGGTCGTAGGTCACGATGGGATACTCGGCCAGTTGTTCAAGCGTAAGATGGCGAGCCTGGGCCGATGTAAGGCTGGCCAGGGGGTGGTCCGGGCAAACAACCACCACGTGCTCCCACGTATAAACAGGCAGGGCTGCCAACCCGGGGGTTTGAGCCAGACTTTCGGTTGCAATGGCAAGGTCAGCCTGTTCGTGCAGCACAAGGCTGGCAAGATGCGGCGGGCTGCCTTCAGCCAGAGAAAGCCTGACCTTGGGAAAACGGGCTCGAAAAGCCGGAATGACCTTGGGAAGAATGTAGCGTGCCTGGGCGTGCGTGCAAGCAATCACGAGCCCGCCTTCATCCTGACGGGCAAACTCGTCGCTGACTTTTTTCAGGTTGTCGACTTCGCGCATGATGCGATCAACAACGTCGGCCACAACCGCCCCGGGCTTGGTCAACCCTTTGATACGTTTGCCATGGCGCTCGAAAATCTTGACACCCAGTTCATCTTCGAATTCGATAATGGCTTTGGAAACCCCGGGTTGCGAGGTGTAAAGGGCACGAGCCACATCGGTCAGGTTGAACTGACGCCGTATGGTTTCGCGAACAAAACGGAATTGCTGAAGATTCATGAAAAATGACCCTGAGAACAGGGCCATTATAAGGAATAAAGATTCTATTCTTTATTTTTAATAGTTATAAGCTTAAACACCTGGCGTAACGGGCAACCAGGTTGAGCCGGTGATTACTTCATGGAAATGGTTGTATTCACACCTGAAGCATGTGCCGACCAGCGAGCCGTAATGGTTTTTGTCTGTGTCCAGAATTGAACAGCCTGCTTGCCGTTGGGGCCGAGATCACCCAGTTTCGAACCACGCGACCCCGTAAAACTGAACCAGGCAACAGGTACAGGAATTGGAATATTAATGCCGATCTGGCCGACATCGATCATGTTCTGGAAATAACGGGCAGAACCACCGTCCTGGGTGAAGACAGCCACGCCGTTACCGTTCGGATTCTGGTTGATGAACTCCACGGCCTCTTCGAGGGTATCGACACAGACAACACACAAGACAGGGCCAAAGATCTCTTCGTGATAAATGGCCATTTCGGGTTTGACGCCACTGAAAATGGTGGGACCTACGAAGTTACCCTGCTCATAGCCAGGCACAATCACGCCACGGCCATCGAGCAACAAATCGGCACCTTCATCGACCCCTTGCTGAATGAGACCTTCAACCCGCTTGCGGGCATTGGGTGAAACCAGCGGGCCAAGATCAGCCTGACGATCCGTACCGACATTCACCTTGAGCTTTTTGGAACGTTCGACGAAGTCGGGCAACCAGTCGCGCGTTTCTCCGACGAACACGGCCACCGAGGTTGCCATGCAACGTTGCCCGGCAGCACCAAATGCAGCACCCACCAACTGGTTGAGCGCAACCTCACGATCGGCATCAGGCAAAATGACACAGTGGTTCTTGGCACCCATCATGGACTGGCAGCGCTTGCCTGCTTCCGAAGCACGACGGTAAATGTGCGTGCCCACATGCGTGGAACCGATGAAGGAAATGGCTTTGATGTCGGGGTGATCACACAGGCCGTTGGCGATATCGGGCCCTCCATGCACCACATTCAGCACACCCGGCGGCAAACCGGCTTCAAGCGCCATCTGGGCCAGCATGAGAGAAGAGGTGGGATCCTGTTCCGAAGGCTTCAGAATGAACGTATTGCCGCACGCGACGGCGATCGGGAACATGAAACAGGGCAACATGACCGGAAAGTTGAAGGCAGTAATGCCGGCACACACCCCCAAAGGCTGAATCAGTGTGTAAACATCGATACCCGATGCTGCATTTTCTGCAAATTCGCCCAACTGAAGCGAAGCGATCGAGCATGCATGTTCGATCACCTCAAGGCCCCGACCGACCTCACCCTCGGCATCGGGCAAGGTTTTCCCGTGTTCGCGCGAAATGACTTCAGCAAGTTCCCCGGCTCGGTCACGCACCAGTTTCTGCAGGTTAAGCATGACACGCATACGTGCCGACTGACTGCTGTTACGCCACTTCTTGAAAGCTTCTTTGGCGTTGGCAACGGCCTGGTCCAGTTCTTCGCCAGTGGCAAACGGCACCTGCGCAACCACTTCCTGAGTGGCCGGATTGACGACGTCGCGCCACTCGGTGGTTTTTGATTGAACAAGCTCACCGCCAATGAGCAATGGAATGCGAGGTACAGCAGTCATGAAAAGTCTCCTGAATACGGGCTCGGGCTGTACGGGCACACCCAAGCCGGAAAGGGGTAAATTTATTTTTTGGTAACCAGCGAGCAGGTTGAGGTTGATAAAGGCTGAAACGCCTGATCTGCAGGAATGGTGGCGACCAGTTTCGCGATATCCCATTCGCCGTTGGATTCGGCAGGCGTCTTGACCTCGTAGAGGTACATATCGTGAATCACACGGCCATCGGGACGGATGGAGGCATTGCGCATGACCGGGTCTTTAATGGGGATTTGACGCATTTTTTCAGCAACCACGGTACCCTCGGTGGAACCGGAAGCGGCCACACCACGCAAGTAATGCAGCACGCTGGAATAGACGCCGGCATGTGTCATGGTGGGCTTGACCCCGTTGAACGCTTTGCTGAACCGGTCGGACCAGGCACGGGTCTGGTCATCGTAATCCCAGTAAAAGCCATCGACATAGGTCAGGCCCTGGGCATTTTGCAAACCAAGCGCTTTCAGATCAGACAAGAAAATGAGCAGCGATGCCAGGCGCTGGCCACCAGCGACCACACCAAATTCACGCGCCTGCTTGATGGCATTGACCACGTCGGAACCACTGTTGGCCAAGGCGACAACCTGGGCTTTGGAGCTTTGGGCCTGCACCAGATACGAGGCAAAATCAGGCACGTTCAGCGGATGCAGAACCGACCCGACGACTGTGCCACCCAGTTCCTTGACCATGGCTTCGGCACCCTTTTGCAAAGAGTGCCCGAAGGCGTAGTCGACCGTGATGAAATAAAAGGACTTGCCACCTTTGTCGACCATGGCCTTGACACCGCCCACTGACTGCGAATAGACATCGAACATCCAGTGAAAACCGACAGGCGAACAACTGTCGTTGGTCAGGGCGTTGGTGGCCGGCCCCGAAAACAATGCAACCCGGTTCTTTTCACGCGCAAGCCCCTGCACGGCGAGCGCAACCGAAGAATTGGTAAGATCGGCAATGGCCGTTACACCATCGCGATCAAACCATTCGCGGGCACGGGCTGCACCGACATCGGCCTTGTTCTGGTTGTCGGCTGACACCAGTTCAATGGTCATACCCTTGCATTCAGCAGCCAGGCAGTCTTCGATGGCGAGCCGTGCTGCGGCAACCGAACCAGGCCCCCCCATGGAGGCGTAGGTACCCGACATATCAGTGAGCACACCAATTTTGACGGCAGGGGCGGCAGATGTGGCAGTGGACAGGGTCAGCCCCATGCAGGCCGTAGCCAACATGGTCAGTGCATGTTTTTTCATGATTGTTTGTCTCCGTTTTTTATGTAGCCGAGGTGCAAAACGCTTGAGTCCTGTTGAGTGCAAGACGGGATGTTCAACACATCTTCAGCCGTCCGAGTGTAGTTGTGTAAAAAACGAATTTCCATAAAAATGATTGCACACTGGATGCTAATAAATGCACAACTATGGTTGACTGGGATGATCTGCGGTATTTTCTGGAAGTCGCTCGCACACAACGCGTGAGTACGGCAGGCACACGGCTGGGCGTTCAACACAGTACGGTTTCACGCCGCATCCAGAATCTGGAAAGGGAGCTCGATACCCTGCTCTTCAACAAATCAACCGCCACGGGGTTCACCCTGACACAAGAAGGTGAACGCTTCTTCACCTATGCCGAACAAATGGAAGGGTTGCTGATCACGGCACGGGAAGAAATTCTGGGGCAATCGCAAACCCTGTCGGGCCATCTTCGGGTGGGTTCCACAGAAGGCTTCGGCAGCTACGTGCTGTCGCCGCTGATGATGGATTTTCAGGAAAGATTTCCGGCAGTCACTCTGGATATCATGCCCGTACCTCGTTTCATCAGCCTGTCCAAGCGCGAGGCAGATCTGGCCATTTCCCTGGAACGCCCGCAACGTGGCCCCTACCTGTGCACCAAATTGCTGGACTATTCGTTAAAACTTTATGCAACCCGCGAGTACCTGGAAAACCACCCGGCCATAACAGCCCCGGATGATCTGCAGGAACATCGGTTCATAGGCTATGTAGAGGAATTGTTGTTCAGCGACCGACTGCGGTATCTGGACGGCATTGTCAGACCGGAACAGGTCGTGTTCAAAAGCACCAGTGTCATCGCCCAATACCAGGCTGCCTTGCAGGGCAAAGCCCTGGCAATACTGCCCTGCTTCATGGCTGCCCAGGATGCGCGCCTGCAGGTCATTCTGCATGACACGGTCACCGTAACGCGCAGCTTCTGGATGTATTGCCACGAAGACTTGCGGCATTCACACCGCGTGATGGCGCTCTGGAATTACCTGAAACAGGCGGTGCAACTGAATGCCGCCCTGATGCAGGGCGAAAGCCGGGAACTGGTGTTCCCACCTTCACTGCTGGTTGTCAGTGCACGGGCACGGGGTTCTTTGGGGGCTTGACGCGCAGCTTGCGCCACATCATGAGCACCATCAGACCCAGAAAGACTGCATGAACCAGCCAGACACCCAGGGAAAAACCAAGCTGGCCATTACCGATCCAGCCACGTGAAAGGTTGATCAGATTCATATACAACAAACCCACCAGCCCCGCGATCAGGACATCACCCGAACGCCCCAGGCGAGGATTCACAGCGCCGAGTGGAATGGCCAGCAGCGCCAGATTCAAGGCTGCAAGCGGAAGCGCTATGCGCCACATGATCTGGGACCGTGCATGATCGGTGTTGTCGATGAATAACTGCAGGGTGGGCCGGGCCTTGATGCTGGTTTCAGCCATGGCCCGAACGGCTTCGGGTGTATTGGCGGCCGCACGATTTTCAAGCCTGATGCCATACCGTTCGAAATCAACCAGACGGAACTCGGGCTGACCCGGCTTGAGATCGTAGCGATGACCTTCCGACAACACCAGAAACCGGTCGCCATTGGGTTCGTCTTGAATGCGTGCGCTTTCAGCCGTGATCACACTGAGCCATTCAGGATCGATCAGACGTGCAACGACATTGCCCATTTCTTCGCCGGGCTCATCGGGTGCCTCGGCAAAAAACACGCGGGCGCCTGACTCCGTTTCGATGAACTCACCAACGGTCACCTTCGACAGGTCGGAGCGCTGCTCGTAGCGTTGACGGTATTCACTGATCTGACGATACGCCCATGGCGAGGCGAAAAGCGTGAGCACGGCAATAATGAGAGCGACGGGCAGCGCACAACGCAGCACGGGCCCCACCCAGTCGCGCAAGGACAACCCGCTGGCAAACCATACAACCATTTCGGATTCACGATACGACCGGGTTACAGTAGTGAGCACAGCGATGAAAAGCGACACGGACAAAATGACCGGTAAGGCCGTGATACTTGAAAACGTGGCAAGACCGAACACGACATCGGCGCCAATGCCCCCGTTGGCGGCCTCGCCCAGCAACCGCACAAGCAATACGCTCAGCCATACCACAAGCAACGTGGAAAAAACCACGCCGGCATGGCTCATAATTTCGGAAACAACAGACCGCTTGAATAGTGACATGTATGAAAATGCGGGATAATCACACGCATTGTTTGGACGAATAACGGGAATATCGAATGGAATTTAGCACACAGACCAGCGCTTCACTGCATCAGATCAAAACTGCCGCCCTGGCCGTGGGTGTATTCACTGACGGCATTTTAAGCCCGGCAGCCGAAACCATTGATCACGCCAGCGGTGGCGCCTTGCGCGCCCTGCCAACCCACGAACTGACCGGCAAGGCCGGGTCCACACTGGTATTGCGTGATTTGAAAGGTGTCAGTGCACAACGCGTGGTTCTCGTCGGCCTGGGAAAACAGGCCGACTACACAAGCAAAACCCTCGCCACCGCTGAACAGGCCTTTGCCGCCTGGTGCGTGTCCATCGGCATCGAAGAAGCCGTTTCAAGCCTGAGCAGCATTGAATGCAAAGACACAACCTTGCGTTCACGTGCCCGCACAGCAGCACTGGCTGCCGGTCAGGCCTGCTACCGCTACACGGCCACGCGCGCAGCCACCGACAACGAAATCAAACTGGCAAAATTCGCCCTGTGGGCCACGCGTGGCAAACCCGCAAACGAAGCCCAGAAAGGCCTGCGTGAAGGCCAGGCCATCGCCAACGGCGTTCAATTGGCGCGCACACTGGGCGACCTTCCTCCGAATGTGTGCACACCGGCCTACCTGGGAGAAACCGCGCGTAAACTGGCCAAGGAATTCAAGTCGCTGAAAGCGCAGGTTCTGGAACGCAAAGACATTGAAGCGCTGGGCATGGGCTCCTTTCTGTCCGTTGCCCGCGGCTCTGATGAACCGCCTGTGTTCATTGTGCTGAAACATACGCCACCCGGCACCAAGGGAACCCGGAAAGAGGCCAAACCACCGATCGTTCTGGTCGGCAAGGGCATCACCTTCGATGCCGGAGGCATTTCCCTGAAACCTGCCGCCAACATGGACGAAATGAAGTACGACATGTGTGGTGCAGCAAGTGTTCTGGGCACCCTGCGTGCCGTCGCTGAACTGGAACTTGATCACGAAGTGATCGCCTTGGTCCCTTCCTGCGAAAACCTGCCCAGCGGCCGGGCCAACAAGCCTGGCGACATTGTCACCAGCATGGCAGGCAAAACCATTGAAATCCTGAACACCGATGCCGAGGGGCGCCTGATCCTTTGCGATGCCCTGACCTATGCGGAACGCTTCAAGCCACGGGCGGTCATCGATGTCGCCACCCTGACGGGTGCTTGCGTGGTCGCACTCGGTCATGTGAATACAGGCCTGTTCAGCACCAGCGATGACCTGGCACGGCAGCTTCTTGACGCCGGCAAAGAGATCAACGACACCGCATGGCGCATGCCCATCGAAGAGGCCTACCAGGAACAGCTCAAATCGAACTTCGCCGATCTGGCCAACATCGGCGGCCCACCGGCCGGTTCGGTCACGGCGGCATGCTTTCTGTCACGATTTACAGAAAGCTACACCTGGGCCCACCTTGACATCGCTGGCACGGCCTGGCGCAGCGGCAAAGACAAAGGCGCAACCGGCCGACCCGTACCCATGCTGGTCAATTATCTGCTCAACCTCGACTGACCTCTGCAGTGACACGTATCGATTTCGCTTTCGGAGCCGCCAACCGGCTGCGCATGGCCTGCCAGGTCATGCGCAGGCACTACCAGCATGGGCGGCGTGTCGTTGTGTATTCACGTCAGCCCAAGGTGCTTGAACGTTTCGACATGCTGCTCTGGTCGTTTGAACCCACTGCTTTTGTACCGCATACTCTGGTCGACGACCCGCTGGCGATCAATTCACCTGTGGTTCTGACGTCCGTACTGCCCTGCAACTTGCCGGAAACACCGGAATGGAAACAGGCATGGCTGCTGAATCTGGATACCGGATGTCCGCCCAATGCAGCTGACTTTCCACGCATTCTGGAAATCGTTTCAGAGCACCCCGACGACAAGGCCTTTGCCCGACAACGCTGGTCGTCGTATAAAGCAGCCGGGTTCAGCCTGCATGCGCACGATGTTTCGGGAAAACCGCACTGACGCTTCCAGTATCCTGACGTATCCCCCCTTGCAAATTCAGCTTGATGTCAGTTAACCTACGCGTTACCTGATTTTATTTTTTAAGGATCTACCATGAGCGACTTTCGTCAACCCATAACGGGGCATGGCAACTACGGAACTGCCAATGCCCTGGCTGTGCGCAACCGTGTTCTGCGCAACACCTACTGGTTGCTGGCTCTTTCCCTGGTGCCTACCGTGCTGGGCGCCCTGGTGGGCCTTACAAGCGGTATCAACCAGATCTTTGCCGGCAGCCCGGGCATTACAGCCATGGTGTTTCTGGCCGGCGCCTTTGGCCTGATGTTCCTTATTGAAAAGAACAAGAACAATGCGGCCGGTGTTGCACTGCTGCTCGCCTTCACCTTCTTCATGGGGCTCATGCTCTCGCGTCTGCTCGGTTTCGTGCTGGGTATGGCCAATGGCGCACAACTGATCATGTTTGCCTTTGGTGGCACCGCTGTTGTGTTTGGTGCCATGGCCAGTGTCGCCAGCACCACCAAACGCGATTTTTCCGGCATGCAGAAATTCCTCTTCATGGGGGTCATTATTCTGCTGGTTGCCTCGGTTGCCAACATTTTCCTGCAATTGCCTGCGCTCATGCTCACGGTGTCGGTCATGGCCATCGGTATTTTCTCGGCTCTGTTGCTGGTCGACCTGCAACGCGTGATCAACGGTGGTGAAACCAACTACGTTTCCGCAACCTTGGCCATCTATCTCGATGTCTACAACATTTTCTCGAATCTGCTGATGCTGCTGGGCATTTTCGGCGGCGACCGCGAATAAACCCCAACCCCTTCTGGTGCATACCAGGCGCCGCCTGCACAGGCGGCGTTTTTTTATCCGGATTCCATCCGTGGGGATCAAGTGGCCGACTGTGTGCAACGCAGCAGCTGGTACGCTGGCTCTGGCGCCGCTGACAACAACGGCGTGTCAAACACCCAGAGCGGCACAGATCGCCAGGCAATGCTCACTGACAAGCGCTTAATCTGAGCAGTCTGAACAGCCGCTCACGCCGCAGTATCACGGCCAGATCCTCCGGAGACCGCCCTTCTGCAGCTACAGCGGCAGGCAGGCCCGCAAGCGCTGTCTTCAAAGGTTCCGGGCAACACTGAAGTGCGCGCACCAAGAGTGTGTCGGGGTCCAGCAAGTCCAGATTGAACTGGCGCAATTCACTGCGATTGAAATCACGCAGGTTGCGTGTGAGAATGGCCACACGAGCCTCAGGCAGGCGTTGGTGCAGAGCCCTGCCGGCGGCCACCACATGCCAGTCTTTCGGATCGCTGCGTCGCAAACCCTCTTTGAAGGCACTGACATCGCCCTGACAGGCCTGGGGAAATGCGTCCTGCAAAGCCTGCCACTGCCCCTGTATGTCGGCATGATCAACCGACCACATGCGGGCACCGTTGCGGCGCCATTCATCACCAATCACTGCGCTCCAGGCCACACTTAGACACGCCTGGCGAGCCAGTGAAAAAACCAGCCAGCGCAATGCACCCGACAAAAGTACGCAGGTATCAAGAACAACATGATCCGGTAATACAGGCACCGGGCTGACAACCTTCGATGAATCGGGCTGCCGCGCGACTGCAACAGTGGGAACGGGAAGAAGGACTGTCACAACTGTTGCAACTCCATCAGCAAGGTGCGTGTTCGCAGCGGACGCTCAAGCACCTGAGCCAGACGCTCACGCAGTTGCATACGCAGTGCAGGCTCACGAGCCAGATTATTGAAGTCGGGCTCCGGCTCATCAAAACCATATCCGGTTTCCCGCAGCAACACCCACTCGTAGCGGCGCAATGCCGGGACAACCTGGGACCCTGCAGCCAGGCTGTTAAGGGCCTGATGGTAAGCGTCAAACACGTTCGGATGAGGGTCATCGCGCGCGAGCATGTGCAAGGCAAGCTCATTCAAATACCAGGCCGACATGATCGCTTTACCCTGCATCGGTAAATGACCTGCCAGTTCTGCCCGGATCAGGGTACGCACTTCGCCGGCACCACTCCAGTCGAAGAGCACAGGCTGAAAGGGAACCAGTGTGGCGCGCAATGCTGAATATGGGCGCTTGGCCCCTTTGGCGATGAGCGCACTAATTCCGTAGTGTCGCGTGAAAACCTGCAGGATCAGTGACGTTTCACGCCATGCCGTTGCGTGCAGAATGTAGCCGGGGGCATCGTGGACGCGGCCAGACCGTTTACTCATACCCCAGTTCACGCAGAGCACTTTCGCGCTCCGACCACCCCTTGCGCACCTTGATATAGACTTCGAGGTGAACCGGTTTGTCGAGCAATTTGATCATGTCCTGTCGGGCTTCTGTGGCAATACGTTTCATGTGGCTGCCACCCGCCCCCAGAAGAATGGGACGATGGGAATCGCGCTCGACCACCACACACGCCGCAATGCGGGCACCCTGTTCGTTTTCATCCCACTGCTCAATGACCACGGTACACCCGTAAGGCAGCTCGTCACCCACCAGGCGGAAAATCTTTTCACGGATCAGCTCGGCCGCAATGAAGCGCATGGGACGGTCGGTGAGCGTATCGGCCTCGAACATCGGTTCGCCTTCCGGCAGGCGCTGGGCAATTTCGCTCAGGAGCTCTTCCAGCTGAACCCCTTTGAGTGCACTGACGGGAACAACCGCGTCGTAGGGGAACTGCTCCATGATGCGGCCGACAAACGCGAAGAGGTCATTCTTGCTCTTGAGGGCATCAACCTTGTTGATGACCAACAGTGTTTTTCCGGAACGTGGCAGCAAAGGCAACAACTGGGCATCGCCACTGGACCATTTCCCAGCTTCAACGACATGCACCACGACATCGACTTCGGCCAGGGCCTGGGTGACAACACGGTTCATCATGCGGTTCATGGCACCACCATGACGGGTCTGGAAGCCGGGCGTATCGACAAACACGAACTGATCGTGATCGCGGGTAAGAACACCGTGGATGCGATGACGCGTGGTTTGCGCCTTGCGCGATACGATGGAAATCTTGCTGCCGATCAGGGCATTGGTCAGTGTGGATTTCCCGACGTTCGGACGCCCGACAACGGCCACAAAGCCGCAACGAAAAGGGTGTGTCATGTGTTCTCCTGGACGTGCGCACTGTGTGACGTGGATTTGATCGATTTACGGGGATGCTTCTTGTTCCCCTTGAGCGGGCCCAGCGCATCAATGGCCTGCAGAGCAAGGCGTGCAGCTTCCTGCTCGGCGGCACGGCGACTTTGACCCGCCGCTTGAACACAAATACCAAGTGCGTTCACACTGCAGGTCACTTCGAAGAGCTGGTTATGCGCTGCGCCATGAGTTGCCACAACGGTATAAACGGGAAGATCGATCTTGCGCCCCTGAAGCACTTCCTGAAGCAGGGTTTTGGCATCTTTGCCCAACGTGCGCGGATCGATGTGCTCGATCAGATGCTGGTAACGAGACTGGATGACTTTCTGGGCAGCGTCGAAACCGGCATCAAGAAACACCGCACCGAAAATAGCCTCAAGGGTATCGGCCAGTATGGATGGCCTGCGAAAACCGCCACTTTTAAGCTCGCCTTCACCAAGACGCAGGTAATCGGGCAACCCAAGCGCAGTGGCCAGATCAGCCAGGGTGGACTGCTTGACCAGACTGGCCCTGAGCCGGGAAAGATCACCTTCATCGATTGTGGTGAAACGCTGGAACAGCATGGACGCCACCACGAAGTTCACAACCGAATCACCCAGAAATTCGAGCCGTTCGTTATGGCGCGTACTGTGACTACGATGCGTGAGTGCCTGTTCAAGCAAGGACGTGTTGCTGAACTGGTAGCCCAGTCGGGCCTGCAGGGATTCCAGACCGGCCATTATCGGAAACCACCAATACGGCCGGGTTCACTGAAATTCATCCAGATGAAGAAAGCCCGCCCAACCAGATAGCTTTCGGGAACAAACCCCCAGTAACGGCTATCGAGACTGTTGTCGCGGTTATCACCCATGACAAAATAATGGCCCTGCGGAACAGTGCAACGAATGCCACTCCCTGAGTACTCGCAGGCATCCCGATATGGAAAATTCGTGATCGGCATGAGGTCCTGACGCGCCTGACGATTTACAAGAATGTCGTGCGACCGCTCGTTGAGCAATTCACGGTAACGTGCAATGTAGGATGAACGGTCAGGCTCGAAGTAATCACCATCACGCGTTTGCGGAACAACCTGACCATTGATGCGCAGGATTTTGTCGCGGTAGTCGATGGTATCGCCGGGCAAACCGATCACCCGCTTGATGTAATCGATTGCCGGATCAACAGGGTAACGGAACACCACGACATCACCACGTGCCGGCTCGCCCAGTTCGATGATTTTGCGATCGATGACAGGCAGGCGCACACCATATTGGAATTTGTTGACCAGAATGAGGTCACCGTTCTGGAGGGTGGGCAGCATGGAACCCGACGGAATACGAAACGGTTCAACGATGAACGAACGCAACACGAACACGAACAGGATCACCGGAAAGAAACTGACACAGTATTCGATCCACCACGGTGCCCTGTTTGCCTTGTCGTAGGCCTCCTGGCGGATACGACTGGCCATTTCAGGGGGCATGCCCACCAGAGTGGCGTCGGCGGCGCCCATGGCGGCTACGGCACTGGCCCGGCGCCTGGCCCTGAAAAGAAAAAAATCAAGGGCCCAGACAATACCGGTCAGAACAAGAAGTACGAAAAGAATAAGGGCAAAATCCCAGCTCATGCTGTCAACGCCTTGCGGAAGATCATGTTATTTGTCCTCGACCTGAAGGATGGCAAGGAAAGCCTCTTGGGGAATTTCAACATTGCCGACCTGTTTCATGCGTTTCTTGCCGGCCTTCTGTTTTTCAAGAAGCTTTTTCTTGCGGGAGATATCGCCGCCATAACATTTGGCCAGCACATTCTTGCGCAGCGCCTTGACGTTTTCACGTGCAACGACCTCGGCACCGATTGCAGCCTGAATGGCAATATCGAACATCTGGCGCGGAATGAGGCCACGCATCTTGGTGACGACTTCCCGGCCACGATAGCGTGCGTTGGAGCGGTGCACGATCATGGAAAGCGCATCGACACGATCACCGTTGATGAGCAGATCGACACGCACGACATCGGCCGCACGGTACTCTTTGAACTCGTAATCCATGGAGGCATAACCACGTGACACGGATTTGAGTTTGTCGAAGAAATCGAGCACGATCTCGGCCAACGGCATTTCGTAGGCCAGATGCACCTGGCGACCGTGGTAGGTCATGTTGATCTGGGCGCCCCGCTTGGCTGTACACAAGGACATGACCGCCCCAACGTAATCTTGGGGCATGAACAAGGTGACCGTGACGATGGGTTCACGGATTTCAACAATATTGCCGACTTCCGGCATGCGCGACGGGCTTTCCACCATGATGACGGAGCCATCGCGTTGCTCGACCTGGTAGACCACCGAAGGGGCGGTGGTGATGATGTCCATGTCGAATTCGCGCTCAAGGCGTTCCTGCACGATTTCCATGTGCAGCAGACCAAGAAAACCGCAACGGAAACCGAAACCGAGCGCCTGGGAGACCTCGGGTTCGAACATGAGGGCCGAGTCGTTCAGCTTGAGTTTTTCAAGGGAGTCGCGCAGTTGGTCGTATTCACTGCTTTCGACCGGGTACAGACCGGCAAACACCTGAGGTTTGACCTCCTTGAACCCGGGCAGCGCCGACTGCGCAGGGCGCCCGGCCAGCGTAATGGTGTCACCCACCTTCGCATTGGCCAGTTCCTTGATGCCGGCAATGACAAAACCCACTTCCCCGGCCGAGAGACTGTCGCGTGCCACGGATTTGGGTGTAAAAACCCCGATGTGCTCGCACAGGTGCGTGGCACCGGTGGCCATGAGAAGAATTTTATCTTTCGGGCGTAATGATCCGTTGAGAATACGGACCAGCATAACCACGCCAACGTAATTATCGAACCAGGAATCGATGATCAGGCCCTGCAGCGGGGCTTCAGGATCGCCTTTGGGTGCGGGCACCTTGGCAACGATCATTTCAAGGATTTCATCAATGCCCATACCGGTTTTGGCACTGCACAGCACTGCTTCGGCCGCATCGATACCGATGACGTCTTCGATTTCCTGGCGGGCGCCTTCGGGGTCGGCCGAAGGGAGATCCATTTTGTTCAAAACCGGCAGCACCTCAACGCCAAGCTCGATGGCCGTATAGCAATTGGCGACCGTCTGGGCTTCAACACCCTGCGATGCATCAACCACCAGCAGCGCGCCTTCGCAGGCTGAAAGCGACCGACTGACCTCGTAGGAGAAGTCGACGTGCCCGGGGGTATCGATAAGATTGAGCGCATACACCCTGCCGTTTTTGGCGGTGTAGCTGAGTGCCGCTGTCTGTGCCTTGATGGTGATGCCGCGTTCACGTTCGATGTCCATGGAGTCGAGCACCTGAGCGGCCATTTCGCGGTCGGCCAGACCACCACAGCGGTGGATCAGGCGATCAGCCAGCGTGGACTTGCCGTGATCGATGTGGGCAATAATTGAGAAGTTGCGGATGTGATCCATAAACCGGAAGAAAAGAGTCGGCCCGACCGTGTCGGAAACGATGAACAGGACAGCACAAAATGAAAAGGGGCGCTCTGGAAGGCGCCCCCTTCAGCCAAACGGCATTTTACCGTGTTCTGGCGATTATTTTTTCGCCGGAGTCAGGGTGACCCACTGGGACTGCCCACCACGCACCACCAGCAAGGCAGAAGCACGTGTTGCATTCAACCCCGCCACCACCTTGGCATATTGGTCGGCATTGCTGATATCGGTGGTGTTGATGGTCAGAATGATGTCTCCCTTCATGAGCCCCGCAGAAGAGGCAGGCTCCTGAACATCAACCACCTGGACACCGCCCTGAACATTCAGGCTGGAACGCTCGGCATCAGTAAGATTGCGAACCTGCAGACCCAGCGCATCGGTGGCACCGGCCTTTTCGACTTCGGCAGGCTTGCCCGTTGCTTCGTCAGGTGTGCTCATTTCACCCACACGCACCTGCAGGGTTTCAGCCTTGCCTTTGCGCCAGACCTCGAGCGCTGCCCGTGTACCCGGCTTGGTCTGCCCTACGACACGTGGCAGGTCAGACATTTGCTTGATGTCTTTGCCATCGAATTTCAGGATGACGTCACCCGGCAACACCCCTGCCTTGGCCGCAGGACCTGAAGGCTCGACCTGGCTGACCATGGCCCCCTTGGCAGCATCGAGACCGATGGCTTTGGCCACGTCGTCGGTTACCACACCGATCTGGACACCAATTCGCCCGCGGCTGACTTTTCCATGCTCTTTCAGTTGACTGACTACCCGCATGGCTTCATCGATGGGAATGGCCAGGGAAATACCCATGAAGCCACCACTCTGGGAGACAATCTGGGAATTGACCCCAACGACACGGCCATTCAGATCAATGAGGGGGCCGCCCGAGTTGCCCGGATTGACTGCTACATCGGTTTGGATGAAGGGCAGGTAATCACCGGTATCGCGGTTGATGGCACTGACAATACCCGCAGTGACCGTAGACTCAAGACCAAACGGAGAACCAATGGCCAGCACCCACTGCCCCTTTTTCAGTTCATTCGAGGAACCTATGGGCAAGACAGGCAAACCCTTGGCATCAATCTTGAGAACGGCGATATCGGTACGGGCGTCCGTACCCACCACGTCCGCCTTGTATTCTTTGCCGGAGGTCAGCGTGACATAAATACCGTGTGCCTGGGCAATGACGTGGTTATTCGTGATGATGTAGCCATCTTCGGAAATGATGAAGCCTGAACCCACACCACGGGGCACCGTACGCTCTTGTTCCTGGGAACCCTGGCGCTCACGCTGCTGGGGCGCTGCACCAGGTGGCATGAAATCGGGACCAAAGAACCAGCGAAACATTTCGTAGGGATCGTTGCCATTCGGCCCCATGGGGGAGCGGCGAACAGGCACAGATGCCGTTGTGCGGATATTGACAACCGATGACTCGGTTTTTTCAACGATCTGAGTGAAGTCGGGCAGGTTTACCCCGGGGGCTACCGAACGGGTATCCGCCGTTGCCGTGAATGATGCCGACGCAACCAGAAAGCTCGCTGATGCGCATGCCAGCCAGCGTTTGAGTTTTTGACTACCCTTGATTGAAAACATTGTGTTTTACTCCGTTATGGAACGTGTAAAGAACTGGTGTCACCGGGCCAAAGGTACAAATTCTGTACGCTCTGCAATGCTGCGCAAGGTAGGGGCCGGCACCTCTCCGAGCACAGTCATCCAGTGATCACCAATACGGGTTCTGAAAATGTTGACCGCCCCGGCTTCGAGCTGACTGCTTTCGAACGCATCACCCGAAGCACCGCGAACGGGCTCAATAAAAACGGACACAGCCGCCAGACCATCGGTCAGGACCATCTGGCTGACCTGACGATCATTACGCATGGTACGCGTGACCTGCATGGCAGGCTCAAACCCCGGAGGGTAAGGAATACGCCACCCTTGCCGGGCCAGATCGACAGGCTCCATGACCGCTTCAACGACCTGCCACTCCTTGGTGTCCCAACTGGGGGCAAGAAGTTCATGCGGCACGTCCTTATCTATATCGACCATCGTAAAGACAATTTGTTCCACGATTTTTCGTTCCGGGTTGAGCGTTTCAACCTTTAGTAACAAATTTGTGCGAACATCGGTGCAGATCCGGTAGTGATAGCGGTTGGCATCACGTGCCTGAAGATCGGTGACCGAGCATTCCCGACCGGCAACCCGTTGACGGGCCACATTCATGCGGGCCTCGTAATTGGCCGGAATGCGGTCGGGGTCAGACAATAACAAGCCCGGAAAACGATCCGTGCGTTCTTTTTCGATGAACACCTTTTGCTTGTCGGGTACCAGACATTGAATGGTGTTGTTGTGATGGATGTATTCGCGAGCGGGCCCATCGAGGATCTGGAGTCGTTCTCGCTCACCCGTACCATCGATCACGTGAACAATGCGCGATGAGACCATGGCACCGTTGTGATTGTGCACATACACACCCGAATAGTCGAGATCACGCGCTGCGGACTGCATCTGGCTCAGCAACTCGACCAGGTTATCCGCAGGCTGTACCGCGTGCGACTGGGGCCGGGGTTTGGGCGGGGTCTGGGCATGCACCCGCAGCGGCTGTATCAGGCACAGGCCAGCCACGATCACACCACACGCCAATAAAACAAAGTGTGTGCCCGGCGCACTACGGCGCTCAGGCAAGCTGACAACCGGAAGACGGAATTTCATCATCGACCCACCTCGAAGGATGCATGACGAACGCCGCTGACGCCGGCAATATCACGATGAGCCTCGAAATACTGGACCATGCTTGTGTTGTCTTCTGCACTGGCCAGCACAGCCGCAGCCGGCACATCGGAACCGCTCAGGTAGGGCAAGGCAATCCAGGCCACCGAAGCCACAGCGGCCGCCATAGCCAAACCGGACAAGCCGATACGCAGAAAAGCGCCCTGCTTCTTGACCGGCCTGGGCGCAACGATGGGTGGCTCGTTGTCGATGGCACGCGAAAGACGTGCATAGAAAAGATCGGAGGGCTTGATCGCGAGTTCTTCGTTGCGAAGAACATCGCCGATGAGATGATAGGTGTCCCAGACCTGACGCCCGTAAGGCGTGTCAAGCTCATCGGGACGGACTTCTTCTTCACCATCGACCCATAGTGAAACGCGGGCTTCCCAGTCCTGGGCTTGCTGATCGGTTTGTCTGAGTTGAGCGGTCATGGGTTATTCCTTTACCAACGGTGATCGGCATCATGATTGGATACCGGACGCAATTGCGCCGCGATCGCTTCACGAGCCCGAAAAATTCGTGACCGTACAGTACCCACAGGACAACCCATGGACTGGGCAATGTCTTCGTAGCTCATACCTTCGATCTCGCGCAATACGATTGCTGTTCGCAAATCTTCGGGCAAAGCATTCATGGCTGCATTCACCCGTTCGACAATCTGCCGGCTGGCCAACATGGACTCCGGCGTGTTTATATCGCTTAGGCTGTCAATTGGATCAAAAGTTTCACCATCTTCATCTTCATGGCTATTTTGTGTAACAAGCCTGCGACCATTGGACACTTGCCAATTACGTGCCGTATTGATGGCAATACGATACAGCCAGGTGTAAAAAGCGCTTTCCCCCCTGAATTGGGGCAGCGCCCTGTAGGCTTTGATGAAGGCCTCTTGGGCAACATCTTCAATTTCGCCAGGGTCGTTGATCATGCGTGACAGCAATCGCATGATCTTTCGCTGATACTTGAGAACCAGAAGATCAAATGCCCTTTTGTCGCCTCGCTGGACGCGTGCAACAAGAGCGGCATCGACATCGCGTTCGCTCATGCTTGTTCCTTGTTATGACGGCGTACGCGGGCCACAAGATCGCCGGCAACGCACACGCGCAAATCGGACCAGGCGGCCAGGGAGAGCTGGTGCCGAAAAAGCGTCAGTTTGCATGAAACTGACGAAGTCAGAGCGGGAGAGCCTGTGTCAATGCAGCCTGGCTCATGACACACAAACTGGAGTGTCAACCAGGCAAAGCCCCGCCAGAACCGTTGAAGTTCAATTTGGGTATCGGGTAAATACGAATCAATTTGCCAGCCTGCGGCCCGGACAAGGACTGTTTTTTCGGGGACACGGGGCATGAAGCGAAAACGGCCGGCCGGGCGCACAAGCCAGGCAGGCCATTCACGAAACTCAGGCGACACCCCGCGTTCCAGGCTACACCTTGCGGACCAGCATGGACCCGTTGGTGCCCCCGAAACCAAACGAATTGGACAGGGCGACATCGATTTTCATGGGTCGTGCCTGGTTGGCACAGTAATCGAGATCACACTCGGGATCCTGGTTGAAGATATTGATCGTGGGCGGCGAGATCTGGTGATACACCGCCAGCGTGGTGAAAACTGCCTCGATGCCGCCAGCAGCACCCAGCAAATGCCCTGTCATGGACTTGGTGGAATTGACGACAAGTTTTCGGGCGTGATCACCAAAGGCCAGCTTGAGCGCCTCGGTTTCGTTTTTATCGCCAAGCGGTGTGGATGTACCGTGCGCATTCACGTAGTCGACCTGGTCTGGATTGATGCCGGCATCGCGCAAGGCATGCAAAATACCGCGACGGGGACCGTCTTGGTCGGGTGACGTAATGTGATGAGCATCGGAGCTCATGCCGTATCCGACAAATTCACCATAGATGCGGGCACCGCGCTTGCGGGCATGTTCGTACTCTTCGAGCACCATGACCCCGGCCCCTTCACCCAACACGAAACCATCGCGATCACGGTCCCAGGGACGTGATGCCGTGGCGGGATCATCATTGCGTGTTGACAAGGCACGCATGGCAGCAAACCCGCCAATACCCAGTGGCGACACAGTGGATTCCGCGCCGCCGGCAACCATGACATCGGCATCGCCATAAGCAATCAGACGCGCGGCATCGCCGATGGAATGCAAGCCCGTTGTGCAGGCAGAGACCACGGCATAGCTTGGCCCTTTAAGACCGAGCATGATGGACAACTGGCCGGAAATGAGGTTGATCAGTGAGGCGGGAACAAAGAAGGGGGAAATGCGACGCGCCCCCCGTTCAAGGTAATCGATCTGCTGTTCTTCGATACGTGGCAAACCGCCGATGCCCGAGCCTACGATGACGCCGATGCGATCGGCATTTTCTTCGGTTAGCACCAGACCGGAATCGCGCCAGGCCTGTACACCTGCAGCCACACCATAATGGATGAAGGTATCCATTTGCTTGGCTTCTTTGGCGGGCATGTACTGGGTGACATCGAAATCTTTGACTTCGGCTGCGATCTGGGCATTGAAGGCAGACGCATCAAAACGCGTGATTCGGCCTACGCCTGATCGTCCGTTGACGATATTGTCCCATGCGCTGTCGATGTCATTTCCAACAGGGGAAACGATGCCAAGACCCGTAATGACGACACGTCGTTTCACGGAAGACTCCTAGAATAAAAAAAGCGGTTTAAAGTGACCGGGCACGCAGCATTGCCGGAATCATGGATAACGGCACGGCGGCGGGTTCACGATAAACCGCCTTGACGCGGAGCCAACCACGGAAGCGGGCCCACGCACCTGACATTGAAATTACTGCTTGCTGTGTGAATTGATGTAATCAACAGCTTGCTGGACCGTCGTGATCTTTTCAGCTTCCTCGTCGGGAATTTCAGTTTCGAATTCATCTTCGAGTGCCATCACGAGCTCGACCATGTCGAGCGAATCGGCACCGAGGTCGTCAAGGAATGAAGATTCGTTCTTGATCTCGGCTTCGTTAACGCCAAGTTGTTCAGCGACGATCTTCTTGACGCGCTGTTCGATGCTTTCCATGCAGATCTCCAAGTGGGGAAAATTCCCGCGAATTATAGCCAAAGCACAACGATTGTGTTGCCGGCCGTGACAAAAAAACGGCACCGGCCCGGGTAGCATTGAACCTTTGAAGGCTGCTCCACAAACCATATGCCCACAAATGCGACAGATTTTACCCCAGGACAGGGAATCTGTCGGCACCTAACTTACATATACATGCCGCCATTGACATGCAACGTGGTTCCGGTGACATAGGCCGCTTCAGGCCCGGCCAGGAATGCAACGGCCTGGGCAATCTCTGTGGCCTGCCCCAGTCGCCCCAGAGGAATCTGCCCCATGATGGCGGCTGTCTGTGTTTCGTTCAGGGCGCGTGTCATGTCGGTATCAATGAAACCGGGAGCCACGCAGTTGACCGTTATATTGCGACTGCCAAGCTCCCGGGCCAGGGCACGGGACAAACCTGCCACGCCCGCCTTGGCGGCTGCATAGTTGGCCTGACCTGCATTTCCCATGGAACCAATCACTGAAGTTATGTTGATGATACGCCCGGAACGGGCTTTCATCATGGGTTTGGTGACTGCTCGACTCAAGCGGAAAACAGCCGAGAGATTGGTATCGATGACAGCTTGCCAGTCGTCGTCTTTCATGCGCATGGCGAGCGTATCACGGGTAATGCCGGCGTTATTGACCAGAATATGGGGGCCACCGTCAGTGGCCAATTCCGCCACAAGTGCATCACACGCCTGGGCATCGTTCACATCGAGAACGACACCACGCCCTCCGAGAGAAGCCAGAGCCGATGAAATGGCATCGGCACCCGCTTGCGACGTTGCCGTGCCCGTCACAACCGCACCGCGTGCAGCCAATTCCTGGGCAATGGCCTGGCCTATGCCGCGTGTTGCACCCGTCACGAGGGCAATCTTGCCCTTCAAAGGCAGCGTTTCCATAAGAGTCATCCTTTCAGTGTTTCGAGAGCGGCCTGCAACGATTCAGGATCCGTAATGGCCAACCCCACCAGATCACGATCAATACGCTTGGTAAGCCCATTGAGCACTTTGCCCGGACCGCACTCGACAATATGAGTAATGCCCTGTGCCTTCATGGCCTGCACCGTTTCAACCCAGCGAACCGGATGCCAGGCCTGACGCACCAGCGCATCACGAATGGCATCGGGATCGGCAGGACATGCGACATCAACGTTATTGATGAGAGGAATGGAGGGCGAATTCAAAGTGACTGCTGCCAGCGCCCTGGACAGAACATCGGCTGCGGGGCGCAACAGACTGGAATGAAACGGCGCTGATACCGGCAAAAGCAATGCTCTTTTTGCGCCGCGCGCCTTGGCCAGTTCGCAGGCGCGCTCGACAGCCGCCTTGTTTCCGGCAATAACCACCTGGGCTGGCGCATTGAAATTGACAGCCTCAACGATTTCACCTTGGGCCGCCTGACTGCAAACTTCGCGAACAACATCGTCATCAAGACCGAGAACGGCAGCCATCCCCCCCTGCCCCACGGGCACTGCCGCTTGCATGGCATCGGCACGGACACGCACAATGCGGACCGCATCAGCCAGATCAAAGGCACCGGCAGCCGTCAGGGCAGAATATTCCCCCAGGCTATGGCCTGCCACGAGATCGGGCGCGCGCCCGCCGGCAGCCACCCAGGCACGGTAGACAGCAACGGCAGAAGCCAGCATCACAGGCTGGGTATTCGTTGTGAGATTCAGTTCGTCAGCAGGGCCGCCCGCGATCAGTTGCGCGATATCCTGCCCCAACGCCTGCGAAGCCTGCGCCAGGGTGGACTCGACGGCAGCATGACCGGCCCAGGCATCCATCATGCCGACGGACTGCGAGCCTTGACCAGGAAAAACAAAAGCAATTTTCATAGCGTTCCCCAAAAGTAGGCGAGGCAGTCACCCTGCACCTGCAATGACCGCCCCTGAATTACATGCGAACCAGTACAGAGCCCCAGGTGAAACCGCCGCCCACCCCTTGCATCATGACGAGATCTCCGGCTTTGATCCGGCCATCGTGACGGGCCGCATCAAGCGCCAGCGGGACACTGGCAGCCGACGTATTGGCATGCTGGTCAACCGTGACAACAACACGCTCGTCAGGCACACCCAGACGACGCCCAAGAAAATTGATGATCCGTATGTTGGCCTGGTGCGGGACAAGCCAGTCGATATCGTCAAGTCGAACGCCGGCCATGGAACAGACATCGTTGGCCGAACGCGTGAGCGACGTGACGGCCAGCTTGAAAACTGCCTGACCGTCCATGCGCAAGAAGGGATCACCCACCACGGCGCCATGCGACACGTTGCCCGCAGCACAAAGAATGTTCATTTGGGAACCATCGGCCCCCAGCTTGGCGGCCAGAATACCGGGCTGGTCATCGGCACGCAGGACAACGGCACCCGCCCCGTCGCCGAACAGCACACAAGTACCTCGATCATTCCAGTCAAGGATGGAGGAAAAGACCTCGGCACCGATGACAAGAGCGGTGCGGGCACGACCGGCCTGGATAAAGGCATCGGCTGTTGTCAGGGCATAAACGAAACCGCTGCAGACAGCCTGAACATCGAATGCGGCACCGCCACGCGCACCCAGCGCAGCCTGCACCAGGCAAGCGGTACTGGGAAAAATGTGGTCGGGTGTGGATGTTGCGACAATGATCAGATCAAGATCGGCAGCCTGAATACCCGCATCGAGCAGAGCACGTCGCGCGGCTTCGGTCGCCAGCTGACTTGTGGTGACACCCGGATCAGCCAGATGCCTCTGCCGGATTCCGGTACGTTCGATGATCCAGTCATCTGACGTCTCGATATTGCGCGTCGCCAGCTCGGCGGCGAGATCATTATTGGTGACAACACGCGGCGGCAGAAAGCCGCCCGAACCGATTATCTTGGAATAAGGCATAGTACCCTCCGGAACCCAGGCTATTGGCTGGAATCAGGGCTTGCGTTGGAGAGCGCCTGAGTCTGGCTGGCTGCGGCCAGCAGGCTCTGGCGAAGACGATCGATGGACGAAGTCGTGCCATCGAGCAGACCGTTCTGAACAGCTTCGTGG